>DATEIS010000320.1:0-32397 GCA_035278765.1 Pyrinomonadaceae bacterium
GGGTACATTTTTACGCGAACCATCATTGAGGATGTGCTTGCTATAAGACCGGGTTGGCGCTTCTATATTGTCTGCCCCGTCGGAATGACATTCAGCCATCCTAATGTAACCCCTATCCAACCCAGATATGCTTTGACAAAATACCAAGCTCGGTTTGAGTTCGACTGGCGGGAGCTTACACTTTTGCTAGAGAGGACGCGGCCAACCAAGATCGACCTATTATGGGTCAATCAGGCGGAGCAAGCCGGAAACGTAACAGCGCTGGTACGAAACCTCGAACGGCGCAGCGTACCGGTTTTTACGTACTTCCACTACCCTTGCGTAGTGGGTGTTAGTGAAGCTGGCCCGTCTTATGACCCGAGCTTGAATGACTGGTCTCTTGGAGCACTCATCCACCTTCGACAATACGAAGCTTTAGTTTGTTCAGATTTGGCCGCAGTAGGCAGTCAATTTGCGCGCGAACTGCTTCTGACTTCCTTCAAGCAACTTTTCTTATCAGTGCCTGAGGATAGACTCATCACGATCCCACCGCCGGTAGATTTTGACCACGTTGGAGAAGTTACTCTCCCTAATAGGGATCCCCCAACCATTCTCTATAACCACCGACTATACGAGCATTACGGCACTGAGCAACTAATCAACTGGATTGAGCATTTTAAGAACACATTCAGTCACTCTTTCAAGCTCCTGGTCACGGACCCGCTGGTGGGACGCAGCTCAGAGCAGGAGCGCCTGGACTCTTCTGTGTCAAAAGGAAGAATAAGGCTCCGCAAATTACCTTACGCCCAAGTCGTCACACCTCGGAATCGGAGTCATTATATCGAGTTGGTTCGATCGGCGACCGTGGGACTAGCGCCCTTTCGCGAAGCTCCCCCCTGGAGTATGGCAGCCATTGATGTTATGGCTTGCGGGCGCCCCCTCCTTGCCCCGGTCACCGGTCCATTTCCGGAAATTCTCGCTAGGAGGTCATCGCTTTTATTCCATGATAAAGACGATTTCTGCGACAAGCTCAGTCGATTACTTACGTCAAAAGACACATGGCTGGAAGATGCTCAATACTGTCTTAGCCAGTCGGCCCGTTTTCACAGAAAAGAGTTGGGTAAGCGTTACGCGCGCCTATTCGAGGGCGTCGTCAGCGGCCTTCAGCATCGTGGAGTGAATGATGGCTAGAATTGTATGTGATGCCGATCCCTTCTGCTACGGCCCAGTAGCGACGCTCTTGACGGTGGTGAAGCATTTACTGACCTCTGGCCATCACATCACCTTTATAGGCGCTGGCACCGCTCTAGAACTTGCGGAGCGTCAATCGAACATTTCGGTTGTAGCCTGTAACACGAACTCAACGGCTGACTGTCGTCAGGCATTAGAAGCGGCTGGCGGCGCTGACATCCTGTTGAGTGTCCTCGGTGACGCCAGCATTCACGCCGCAAACGCACTAGAGATTCCAGTCGCTTACATTGATGTGTTGTTTTGGATATGGCCGAGCGCTGTGGAAGAACATTTGAGAAACGCAGATTTGTACTTCATTGAGAATCATTTTGAGGCCGGTCAAAAACTTGAGCAGTTGAAAGGGGTCATTAGGAACCCTCATCTGGTGGGACCTATTATCGACGCAAGTTTTCGGGCCAGCGGGAAACGGAAAAACCAACTGCTAGTAAGTTACGGCGGTGTAGACTCAATGGCTACGACGAGCGGACGAGACACTCGTTATCACGTGATAATGACACAACTTCTATTAGAAGCGCTTGAGGCTGAGAACCCTTTTGACCAAGTTTGTGTAGCTGCGGGCGCCCGCGCAATAGAAGGATTAGAGAGAGTATTTAGTACGAGCGGGGTACAGTTTGTTAGCCTGAGTCACGACGATTTTCTCCGACAGTTGGCCGCATCACGTTGCCTGTTAACTCAACCTGGGCTTTCCACACCTGTCGAAGCCTTCGCATACAGCACTCCCGCTTTCTTTCTGCCGCCGATGAATTACACCCAGGTGCTTCAGTTGCGGCGCTTTGAAGCTAAAGGAGCAGCTCCTTATCACCTATCATGGGATTCTTTATACGCCGAGTGTTTGATTCCGGAGCAGTTGGGTGAAGGAGAAGGCATTACTCAGGTATTGACACGTATATCGTGGCTGGAGCAGGACAGCGATACCCGTCGACGAATCCGTGATCGCATTTCTGACTTTATTTCTCGGCCGCATTCGATTATGGATGGGATAAGGGCGGTTCAGATCGATTTCTTCAACTCTTTAGGGGCTGACGGTGCGACATCCGTCTCTAACCGTATAAACAATTTCCTCTGAGCCATCTCAGATCCCGTAGCCTATTAGTAATGATTCCTATTGACTTGCAAGGTTTCACCTAGGCTCATGCCTCCGGGACGGTACCACGCAACGCATCACCGCTGGCAATCAAGACGATCCTCTCGAGACAGGTGACAGAGCTTTTCGCGTGTCACAAGAAATCCGTGACATGGGAAGTGGTATAGGAGGCATTCTCGCGTTGTATGCAGCAATTGAACGATTGGAAGAACTGGAACTTCAGAAGCTGTCGAAATGCGAACTCGTATTTCGAGTTGTTCAATACGCAGTGAGAAAGGGAGCCACGCCCGATGATCTTGCGGCTATTATGCCGCAGCACAGACGAAACTCGCTTTGGAGGTCGTCAGAGGCAATCCTCAGTTCGGAGGACTTTGTCGCTGCTGTAACTGGTATTGGCTGGGCTCTCTCGCGTCACATTATACGCACCTGACGCTCAAGGCTTTGCGCATGGCCCTGGCAAACCGCACTGTACCACCTGGCTTGGTTCATCATTCCGATCGCGGCGTGCAACATGCGGCCGCAGATTACGTCGCGCTTTTGCAAGAACATCAGATCCAGCAGCACAAGTCGCACCGGCAACCCCTATGACAACGCCAAGGCGGTACGGTTCATGCGCACGCTCAAGCTTGAAGAGGTTTACTTAAATGAGTACGACACGCTGGCTGAGGTGCTAGCCTCAATCCAGCATTTCATCGAAGCGGTCTATAATCGGAAGCGACTTCATTCGGCCATCGGCTATCGGCCGCCAGCTGAGTTTAAAGCTTCGCTTTCACCACCAAAACTTCTTAACTGTTTGCGTAATTTCAGGGTGCACTACAAAAGAATCACCCCACGCGCCTAATGATAGGAGGACACAATCCGCACTTCACCTATTTAGTCTAGTCTGCGTAAAATCACACTCGTGAGGTTGATGATGTCTCAGGAAAAAGCAGCCCGCAGCTTTAATTGCACAAGCAGCAAGTAACCACTGACTATCGCAGGATCCAACATCAGAGATATTTGAATGACAATCTTTCTAAGACACAACATACCGGACTTCTATTTCGAGGCATTTTGCGACGCGAACATCGGTGAGTCTTTGAACTCCGGTGCAAGGCATGTGTGGATAACCGACAGGCGTTTGTCCTCGCTGTGGAGGCGGGTTTCATTCGATGCCTTTTTGACTCGCTTAGGTAACCCCGAGCAGTCTGGTCCAGCTATTGAATTAACGACAACGACAGTTTCTGACTTAGCTACAGGCTACTCTTCACTCATAAAAAAAACAGAAACATCTTCAATCCTAGATTCAGAAGACCGCATCAAGTTGTCCTTTTTAGTGTTGACGCTTCTTACCGAAGCTGGGACTCCAAACCACAAAAGAAAAGAAGAAGTAATCGAGGCAAATCAGTTTACTTGGGAGAACTTTGAGTCCGCAATAGCCGGAGCGCAAGCTCAAGCTAATCGAACCAGAAGCTCACTTCGACTGCCAGAAGGTGATCTATTGGACCACGGAATGCACTTCATTTTGAATCGTACTGGTTATCCATTTGTCACTTCTGATAGGGCCATATTTGTTGACTCTTGGGATTCGCTCGAAGCCAAGAGAACTTTTGGACGTCTAGGGGTCCTTGACGAAGATGTTTCGGGGACTACGGAGCGAGTGATTTATCTGCCACTATCACCCGAAGCAGCGTTAGTGTCATCTGCTTTTATTAAGAGAGGTTATGCGAGCGAACCGTACATTGAATGCGCGGTTGAAGAAGAAGTCTTCTTGCTCAACCTTCTCGCTTGTTATAGCGCGGATCCGATCATCGTTTCTAGCAAGGAGCGACCGTTTGGTCGCTTTCAACTCAAAGCGCAAAGCCTTCTCACAAGCTGACTAGAAGCAATTAAGATCGACCTCGACTGTAATTCAGCTCTCATTCATTGGCTGGGGATTGCCCGGTCAGCATTTCTATGAGTAAGCGCAACCATCACTACGTTCCAACTTTCTATCTAAAACACTTTGCGAGCAAGCCGACCGCATCAATATCTGCAATGTTAATGCCTCAGAGTTCTACCAGGATGGCAGCCTCCGCGATCAATGCTATCGACGGAAGCTACATGGAGACACGGATGAGCTTGAAGATGAGTTGCAGGACCTGGAGGGATTTGTCGCACCCGCCATTCAACAAATCGTTGAGACAAATACGCTGCCCAAACCTAGTGGTGTAGAGACTCAGAAGTTGTTGTTCTTTATTGCACTCCAAACCATGCGAACTCCGACTCATGCCGGAAGTATGGCCGAGGGATTTGACAAGATGCTGGATCTCGCTTTGGCCGATTTGTCCGACTTAGAAAAACGTAGATTTAAGCTCACGGATGCGATCCGGTTCTCGATTGAGACCTCCGCTTTGATCGCTGAGTACTGGAGTGACCTCTCTATTCACCTTTTTGTAAACATGGGACAGTTCGCATTCGTCACCTCTGATAATCCTGCCGTTCTTTACAATCAATACTGTGAACATCTAAAAGGAAGGGGCACGACGGGCGCGATCAAGAGAGGTCTGATGGTGTTTGTTCCACTGTCTCCACGACATCTTGTACTGCTATACGATAGTGATGTTTATAAGGTGGAAAACAAGCGGACAAGTTTGAGTTATGTTTCTAATTCCAGCGACCTCACTACACTTAACGCACTCCAAGTGATTAATTCAGAGAACGTTTTGCTTTTCTCAGATTGGACTGAGTTGAACCTAATAAGACAAGTAGTTGCGAGAACCAAAAAGTATCGACGGCGCGACTCATCTGAGGCCGTTGAGTTTGTTCGTCCGGAAGGTTCGGACAGCGACTTCCTTTTTCAGATTTATCCGGTTCCGCACAACATTCACTTGAACCTTTCGTTCGTACGGTTAACAAGAGACGCAAAACGAGTCCCACCCAAATTACGAGGACTTCAATCGCGCCCTGCTCACAAGCAACCAAGGTTTCCCACAACTGGTATAACCAACCCCGAGCGAGAGCGATTTGTTCGTAAGGATCTGTTCGAAAAATGAAACGGCGCTACGTATCGTCATCTGACTTACAAAGCAGTCCCGTTCGAGCGATGCGTCGAGCCGATTCAAGATTATGCCAGGTCGCGTCGACGCCCGCTTTCATCATAGTTAGGACTTCCGAACATGCCGAAAGATTGCCAGATTACGTCGAAGAAGTTTTTTAGAACTGTATCCAAGTCACTCCAATCGTGCAGAAGTGTTGGTTCGGGTGAGATGTTGTCTTCGTCGAAGATCTGATCAACCGGAAAGCCATCGTTTCCCCATGTGCTTGCGCCTTTCAGCCTCACCAAAGTCAGGCTCAGTAGAACTGGAAGCTCGGCTAGGCCAGGCTGGGGATGTTTTGATACGGCGGCCGCAAACTCAATAATTTCGCGCTCCAGCACTGTTATTGGTATAAACGGCGTGTCGTCGTCCTTCGACTTCTTCGCAATGGGTTTACGAAATTTCTCTAAAGCACCCTCTCGCGAAATAAGCACGTGTTCGCGACGGAACTGAGATTCATGCTTGATCAGTAAGCCATGTACAGAATGAATCGTGTAGCCGCTTCCAAGTGTCGTGAGAGCTTTAATAATATCCCAATTCGTTAAATCGATGCGATAGCTTCGCGAATACAACGGCACAATATTGAAGATATAGGCTGGTCCAACGAAGCGGGAATTCCACTGAACGCGTTCATTGATAAAATCGATCGCCCGGTTTTGAGCCCGCTCGACAACCAGAGAAGCGTCTTTGATTTGGCGAACAGTCATTGGCGCGTTGACCGTGTTCGCTCGTGAATAGAATCTCGGTCTCTTCGATGGCATTGTCACCATATGCGGAGCTAAATAACTTGCAGGAACTTGAACCAGGTAGTAGTGCTTACCATCGGGTCGCGGGACAGCTCGATGTCGCAATCCGGGGATTCGTTCATCTATATTGTCGTTGATGATTAGATCGATACGGTTGTGTAGTTCATCAACATTCTCGAGTTCCAAGCCCTGCATATCTGCTGGAGCTCCCGAATCGTCCTGCGTTACTCCGTACAGAATGACTCCACCCTCAGAATTGGCCATTGCTGAAACATCCTTGAGCAGTTCAAATTGGCCGTCGTGATTCAACTGTAACATCTCCTTGAATTCAATCTGTGGGCCTTCTCGAACAGCGCGATATTTCAGACTTTCAATTTCGGTATGATCGATCATTGATATGTCTTTTAGTATATTCATACCGCAGCGTGGTAATACTGTTGGACAGTCATTTAAACAGTTACTCTCTTAGCCAACGGTGGCTTCGCGTTGGCACTGCTCTTCAAGAAGTGTTGCGCGTTCCGACCGGATACGAATAGTGTAACTGCCGAGCAGCTGAAAATTCGACTTAGTCACGCACAATGCAATTCGGCAAACAACATTTCAAATATCTCTACCCGAGGAGATCCGGGGCCACTTTCTCAACTGCGTTATTACAGCCAGTATCGTACACTTCTAGCGGAAAGGATAACTATTTGGATGGCATAAGACGGTCTTTAGTCTCATTTTTCGATCCTTAGCGGATTCTAGAGTTCGGATTGCCTCTCCACTAGCCAGATTGCGTACGTCTTAATGGACCGGTACTACTGACATCTAGAATTCATCAATGCAGACTTAATCAATCACTCTAAAAGGACTTGGAGCTAGACGTTACTTAGGTCGAAAACAGATCAGATCTTACTTATCATCGAAAATTGAACACCAGTTGAGCCCTTCAATCCACCAAAGAGAGAAGGAGAGAGCTTTTGCCTCTTATGATCTCTAGAAACATTTAGGTTCCAACGCGAGTCTTATTTTTGCTTGGCTGTTTCAGAAGTGCTAAGAGAATTCTTCCCAGCTGGTCCAACATCGATACAAAGAGGAGTGGTCAGAAGCATATGACGGAAACTAAGAATTCTATTTTGCGTCCAGAGGCGAGACCAATTCCTTTCTGGAAACATCCGCGACGCGCAAAGGAAGCACTTCAGCTCATTATTGCTGCGCTTAAAGAATCCTTGGATTCGCTGGGTGCGAGTGAAGCTATTGATGATCTAAGTTTGGATCCGAATCGTGTTAACCGAATCTTCTTTATTTCGGGAGAGCCGGGGTCGGGGAAAAGCACGCTTTACTGGACGTTGAAAGCCATGCTCGGCTCCAAAGGCAAGACAGATTATCGTCAAGGTTATCAGGACCAATCCGTTCTATCAGAGTTAGAGGGGGCCGTCCGACTACTTGATCCGATCGATTTGGAAGTTGCAGGAGACGAAGGAGAGAACCTGTTGGCTGCGGTACTTGTTAGGATCATTGAAGATCTGGACAGGCCGCAAACACCGTCAAGTGTTTCTCTTTCAGACTCGTGCAGAGGAGCTATCAAAGAACTTGAAGACGTGGCGACCGACATTGGCATAGCTTGGGAAGGAAACCTCAAAGCCCGCGCTGGCGCACTCGACCCCGATACCTATTCTGTTGAGGTTATGCGCACTCAGCGAGCTCGCTTGGGCGTAAACGACAGGTTGAGTAAGGCGTTGCATTCTCTCGCGAGTCACAACTGTTTCAATTGCGAGAGCAAGACCCTTTTTGTTCTTCCGGTTGATGACTTTTATCTTAAACCAGACGCTTCTCTTCAGTTGCTACGTTTATTAAGGATGATATCAATTCCACGTTTGTTTTTCTTGGTAATGGGCGACATAAACACGGTGGAAGCTTTGTTTATCGAAAAATCCTTACACGATTGGACTGCGGTCGCTGGCGCCTCACTCTTCCCTGAAAATTCTCCTCGGTTAGAACAGGCGCTCACCCGAGCTAGAGAGCTGCGCGCGCGGTATCTCCGTAAGCTTCTCCCTCCAGGCCAACGCGAAACGATAGAGGCTATGGACTGGTATGAGGCGCTAAACGTTGAGGTCAGCTCTATGGTCGAAAAGGATAACCACCGTGAAATCCTTGAAGAGCTTTTGGACAAGGTTCATTTAGACTCTCCATTTTCCGTGCAGCCAGAAACTAAACCAAATAGCGATAAATCACTCCTAAGGTTTCTTGTCACACCAGCTTTACCTCCCCTTAGTACAGAGTCGAAGGAGAACCGTCAGTTGATAGCAAAGGGGGAAAAAGAGGAGGACCCGACTGAGATCAGGTTGCGCAGTTATCGCTCAGCTTATACAGCTCTTCAGATTCTAGATGCAACGCCGCGCGAGGTTGTTGATCTCGCATCCTCGCTTCGTAGAGTGCTTAAACAGGAGAGTCGCGGTGAGGGAGCGCCGAAATCGGAAGATACTCAACACCCGAATCCGGCTCTTCTTTCGGGTATTAGAGACATTGTCAATTTAGTAAGGGAAGAACATAGTTTTCTTAATGAGGATGCGCAAGAGATTCTCGGTGGTGTTCTCCCAACACGAACGTATTACCCCGAAGACATTAATTTTCAGATGGACCGATTGAGACTGCGACCGCCTTCGAGGACTTGGCGAAATGAGGGTTCCATTTTGTATCGAACTCATCGCTCGTGGGATCTGAGCGTCAAATTAAAAGACAACGCAAAACAGGAAAGCTCTAAAGACCCTTTTGAGAAGCTTCCACCTCGGCCAGCAGCATGGTTCATCCTTCTACATGATCTAGCGTGGATATGGAACTCAGATAGCGTCAGTGGAAACCTGGTTCATGAGTTGATTAACTTTTTACGCCCCAGTATCAATCAACCAGAACTAACTGATGGTAAAGAGACATTGATTAAGGCGGAAGGAGAAGAACCGCAACCAAACAAAGGAACACCAACTACAATCGAGGAATGGAAATCGGGAGCTGGCAGACAGTTTGGGTGGTGCGTAAGAGAAAAAGCAGGAGGGCGCGAACATCTGCCTCTCCCAAATTTTGACCTCGTTCGAGATGTTGATCGATTTCTCTTCATATGGAACAAGGGCTTGACGTGGCTGGCGCGAAACCCTGAGATTGATGAGCAAAGAATAGTCGACCTATGGCGATTGGCTGGCCAGACCGTTCTGTTGGATTCCGTGGTGGACTTGGTTGGGGCTAGTGATTGGTATAGCGATTTTGCAATGTCGGAGAACGAAAAATGGTTTAAGGACTTCGCGGAAGCGAAGGGAGAAACATTTGAAGAACGCTTTGCAAGGTTTAGTGAGGTCCGCGGACGAACTCTTCCCGGTGAGCAGATGTACGGACGCTTAAAAGACTGGATAGACAGGGATTTTTGATCTAGGTACTTGGTTAAGCCTGAAGCAAGTCACATCGAGCAATGACATCGCTCCGTTTAGCGCGAATTCCGTTTGAACATATTGAGGCTGAACTTGCAGCCTTTCCCTTATCCTCAGAGGCGAGTTTTGGATTCGCCTCCACATCACTTAATCCACGAGCGAGCAGTGATGGCGAGGCATTATGGCGAGCTGCCGAAAGGGCTATCCTCAGAACTCCCTCCATTCCACTCGATGAGGTAATTAGTGTTCGAGATATGGTGTGGTTCGACAGCTCTACGTTGAATCAAGCCCGCACACTGGAAGAAAGAATTAAAGAAGAAGTACCTTTGTGGCAATACCTGAAGCGGCTCTCGGCGCGTTATTTGGACCAGAATGGTGACCCAAAGGCGGAAGGCTTGGGGCCTCCAAGTAGTGTCGGTCCGGAAATCGGCCGCCTGCGTTGGAGTTGGTTGTGCCAAGCACTTCCACCCGATCTCATTCGCACAGCTCGGGGCATCGAACAACCTGATCAGGATCCATTTGTTCTCGATAATGACGTTAAAAGTAAACTTGATCAAGGCTTTGCGGAAACACACTTACATCTTGGAGCTGCCCTGGATTTCTCTTTGGCTTGGGCCGCATTGATGCGGGCACTGGCCAACAAAAAAAGCAATCACAGCGACTTTGAAAGCCCGGGCGCGTGCTTTGAAAACGGACAGATGCTTGGCTTTTGGCTGCTTCATGCCGCAATAATCCGCGTAATCCTTGCCGACTGGGTTTTCCATGGTCCGATCAGAACCTCATCCGTGAAGGACCTCTTGACGTTCGCCGCAAATCGTCCGGGCCGGCGGCTTGATCTGATAGAGCGTCAGCAGCTTTGGACACTGGTGGAAGAGTTCCGTTTAGGACGGTTTGTCGACGCCAGTGAATCGTCCGAATCATCGTTACGAAGTCGCTTTCGCTTTACCAGAAGATTCGCACAAAATCGAGCGCTGTACGGCCGCATCGTAGGTCCAGCCATTCTCTTACGGAATCCATGGGAGGATTATCAGGTGGCTCGTCGGCCTGAATATGGAGTCTTGGCAACTGATCCAATCGCAGAGATTGTAGGTTGGAATCCTCAGCTTAAAAACAGTCCTGAAACTTTGTTTATTTCCGAGTCATTAGAATATATGAAGCGCGCCCAAGATCAGACTCATTTTGCGCGTCTGTTCTGGCAAATGATTCGGATTCGATGTCTGTTGTACAGACACGTCGTTCAGCGTCCTCTTACTCCGGGTCTTCAATGGTTCGTCCGATTCTTCTCCCGGATCAAACCGCTTCGTACTAACCTCTCGGAAGCAGTCTTGATGAGCGCTGCCGCTAACCTGAGCGGAGAAGGTGACGGACTTGAGTCACTGGAAGTGCGCTTGGGCACCGAAGAAAATGAATCGGCCTGCCTTCAGAAACTCCGAAATCTTGAAAGAATTGCACTACCCGAAACGCAAATTAGAAATCGATTTTTTAGTAACAGTCCTAATAGTTCCGATGAAGCAAATCGTCACGCAAGATTTGAAGTCGGCACTCTGTTTCACTTCTCACGGAAAAGAGGTGGAGGTTGGGAATACGGCAAGCCCAATGCTTTCGGAATCGATCATTCCTATCCGAGAAAGCTGGGAACGCGAGCCTCTATAAGGGATGCTGGTAACCCTACGGGTTTTCGATTCGCACATTTCTACAAGGAGCAAAAGCGGCACGCCCAAGCATTGGTTAACCTCCTTCAGATGTACCCATCTTGTCTTTCTACCTTCCGGGGCGTTGATCTCTGCACAGACGAAGCTGGTGTTCCGATTTGGGTGATGGCACCGTTAGTCCGTTGGGTTCATGACGCATTTGAGAAAGCCGCCAGCCAATTGGATCGGCGAGGTCTACTCTCCAGTAGTTTGCGCGCAACCCCCTTTCGAACGAGTGTTCACGCAGGCGAAGATTTCGTTCACCTGCTTACGGGTTTACGGCGACTAGATGAAGCTGTTGAGCACCTTCAGCTTCGCAAGGACGATCGAATAGGACATGCTCTCGCACTTGGAGAGGACACCTCCAAGTGGTGTGAAAGAACTGGGCGAATCGTTCAACCAACCGAAGAGAGATTTCTCGACTTGCTTTGGGAATGGAGTTACAGAAACAAACATCGCATGAGCTTTTCTCCCTCGCGTAAAAAGTATTTGCGACTGGAAATTCTGCGTTTGGCCACTTTCATTTTTGGCGATGAGTACTCATTGCAAGTATTGGTTGCGTTTGTGGAAATGCTGCACAGCGAAAAAGCTCTGCGCAGTGTAGGATTCCCAGATCATACTTTGTCCGGGGCTCCAAGAAGACCTGTAAACAGCAAAAGAGCTAGCAATGAGCGCAGTAACTATTTGCTCGCCACCTATCTTCGAGATGAAGCCATCTGGAGACGAGGTAAAGTTCCTCTTGAGATCGATTTAACGAGTGTTCCTCATGAGAAGGGAGCGCTTCGATCATTGCAAAACTCTCTTCGTCATAACATCAGGCGCAAACGCATCAGAATCGAAGTTAATCCTTCTTCCAATTTACTGGTAGGAAATTTGGGAAACTACGTCGAGCACCCAATCTGGAGACTTAAGTCGTCGAGCGCTTGGTCGAGATTCTTCCGGCGTAATGTGTTGGTCTGTGTTGGGAGTGACGATCCGTTGACGTTTGCAACAAGACTAAGACACGAATATCAGCTTCTTTATGATGCCATGGTCTTAATGAAACAGCCGAAGAAGCGCGCCCTCGAATGGATTAACGCAGTTCGTAAAACCGGTATGGAATCAAGATTTACATTGGCACGCAGTACCACAGATCTTTCGCAAGGATTAAAGACTCCAAACCTCTTCAAATCCGAGCGTCCAGAGTCACCCCCGTAAATATTCAAAACAGATGCCGAAACCGACCATTTATTTCGAGCAGATAACGAACCGGGTGGTCGACCGAGTAAAGGGATCACTGAACCAAGAGTCAAGGCCACAACCCAAACCTGTTGATGTGATCATCTCGTCAGCGCACCATGAGCATTCATGACGGACTTACACCAAAGGAAGAAATGGCTCCATCGAGTGTGTGAGGATTTGAGAACGCGTGGCTACCATTATGAGCCGACGTTTTCTGAGGATACATCCAATTCAAAATCTCTCATCACTGCGGCTAAACTGTTGGGCCATCTTTACGTGCCTTCTGATTTAGAAAGCACCCAGCCCTTCATCCATACTAGGCCATCGTCATCAGCACCTCCCTGGCGCCCATTTGATCGCGCCAAGCCAATTCGATGGCACAATGACTTTTCAACCTATACCGCAAGACCGGAGTTGAGTCTGTCGTGGATTTTACGAGAAGATCCCAAGGGACCAGACCATGGAGCATGGTGGGTCGCGTCATCAACTGCGGTTCTGACCAAGCTCAGCGAGACACCTGACGGAAAACGATTGGTGGATGAGCTCACAACACGAGCTCAACCTTTCGGCTATCGTGATTCTGGTAGCTGGCGTCCATTTCGGGTGATCAATGCGGCGCACAGATCCCGCTACGGCAAACTGCGTTTCTACGGACCCGCACTTGAAGAAGGCGCCTTACTGCGTTTTGGAGAAGTTCCCGACCTTACGAAGGAAATCGTTTCACGAATTGAGGAAGCCGCTAATGCGGTGCGAGTAACATTGCCCGCAAGAACAGGTTCGCTTCTGATTGTTCACAATGGCCTCAGCTTGCATGATCGATCACCACAAACAATAACTGGACCAGAAGGTCTTCGTCGACAAGCTCTGCTCTGTTTCGTCAAGAAACTCCACATAATGTAATAAGGTTTTAAACCGACCTAAAGAGTCGCCAGATTCAAAGAAATCCAAGCTGAGATGAATCATGCGGAGACCGCAGCCTCTACTAATCAACTTCGTTCGAATTTGTAGAGGATGTTGACGAGAGCTTCGGGGGACGAGAAGCCGGACGACGAAGCTCCCTACCTGCGAATTCCTCGGGTTGAAGGTTGTACCATGCTGGGGGACCTATTTCCGCAATTAACAGTTTGTCGTTTCGATCAAAGTAGTCAATGAGTTCCTCGTACAGCTCATTGGCAGAGGACGATGATTGTACGAGTTGGGTAGCGCATGAAGCGTCGTGGAACTCCCACACCCCAAGCGATGTCAGGGCAGTCAGTAAGTCAAGGTATTCTTTGTTTTCTAAGGGGCGAGAATAGCTATAACTGATAATATAGTTTTTCAAAGCTCGATGCATAAAGAGTCCTCAATTTCAATCGCTGTAATCGCGGGAGAAATACCTCACAAATCTATTTTCGCGCGAGCATGAAGGCGCTAATAGATTGTTCTAATGGTTCACCACGCCATGAATTGAATACCTCCACATTTTGAAAACCGACACACGAGGAAATTCGGGCAACCTCTAGTACGTCCGCAGCGCCAAGCTTGTGTTCCTCGAATAACAACTCTTTGCGAGTCTTGCATCCATAAACATATTTCGCCATTAGCTCGCCTCGACTTTCTTCGACGCGATTGAAGACGTAGAGAAACAAGATGTCCTCAGGTTGCCCATCGGGTCCTGGCTCTCGGTCTTCATTAACTTCTCCTGTCGCGTTCGGTGCGTGAGCAATCTGTAGAATCAATTGACCTTTAGGCCCCAAGGCTTTGTAAAAGCGATTTAAGACATCTTCAGCTTCAGCGAACGAATTGACATAGTTAAATGACCAGCTAAGTGAAACTATGGCGTCGTACTTTTCCTCTAGAGAAATGTCTTGCATCTGACACTGTCGAACACGATCAGGGCCGACCCGGCGCGAGGCAATCTCGACCATTTGCGGTGAAGCGTCGAGGCCCATTGCATCGAAACCTGCAGCAACGGCTTTCTCAAGAAACACTCCTGTGCCGCAACCGACATCTAGAATGCGACACGGTGAGGGAGGCAGTCGCGACAATACAAAGGCGTGGTCGTGTTTATAATGATGCGGCGGTGTATGCCAGTCGTAGCGCTCCGCTGCACTGCCGAACAAAGCGTAAGTCATATCACCCTTAAAATACCTTTGAGGATTGTCATGCTACATACAATGTTCGTTAGTCAACCGTAAAGAAGAGGTGCCATTTCGTCGATCACTCCTGTCATTGAAACTCTAGGTGCTTCAGTTAGCTCAAGGGCTGGTTTTTTGAGCAACGCCTACGAATTGTTGAAAGCTGCTCGGAATAAGTTACTCATAGTTAGGGCCATCACAACCTTAGTTAGGTATGAGCGTCCACCATGACAAGCGTTTGACTAACAATATTCTTGCACAATACCAAATGGTCCGGCAGTTCTTCACTGAAATGCACGGCATTGATCAGATTCTGTGAGGTAACGAAGCTAAAACCCACGCATTTGTTGCGCTCTTGATGTAGCGCGAAATTCACTTAGCTGTAAACTGTCCAAAATGCTCTGAATACCATTGCGGACATGACCCACGCAACGATCTCTAGCAAATACGCAAGGGAATGCCATCCCTCTCGAGTCAATACATAACTTGCCCTGCCAGCAAGAACCACAGAGGGTTGGGGATTCTGTTCCGACGAGATCAAAATTCTTGCCACGGCCTACGGTTCGAACTCCATCAATCTGAATAGACGTCACTCCCATCTTACTTAGCATTGCCACCAACTTTTCAATCTGGTTTGAGTTCTTTGGCATCTTTATTACAGAGGCCCGCACCCGAATCCCGCGGAGGATGGCTTCACGCATACTTTCCATAGTGCGCGCGAAACTACCTCGAGTTTGGGTTATGTCATCATGGGAATCTTCCTCAGAAGCGTAGACCGAGAAGGCCAAGTTCACGTTAGATTGCTTGAACTGATCGAACATGGAATCTGTCAAGATTGTTCCATTCGTAAACACTTCCAAGAAACTAAAACCCTGTTCCCGCGCATCTTTGACGAGCTTATTGAAGTGTGGATATAACGTTGGTTCCCCACCAATGAACTGAACTTTTTCGCATCCCAGTAGTGCCGCTTCTACCAATATCTGCCGCCAATCCTCGTATTGCAACCCCTCGCTGATTCGCCGTGTTGGTCCAGATTCGGAATAGCAATGCAAGCAACGAAGATTACATTTGGGAGTGATTTCGAGCCACAAAAAATCCAATCCCGAAAGAAAGCGTCGATTCACTTCACTATCTGCAAGACTTGCGGGATTTGTAAACATTGAGGGTGAGCAACTGCTCCCAGGAGCACACCTGTTGTCAATTGCCTCAAGATAAGTGGTTATCGACTCCATTTTCGCAATCCTCCAAGAGTTCACACAGTCAGTCAGTAAAAAAAATCAGATTTTAGGGCCTTGTCGGTCTTTTTTTTGAACGCCCACCTCACTCAAGTATTTTAATGAACCATTCTTCACTCTTTAGTGCGCTGAATTCCTCGAAGATGAACTGTTTCATCTCGGGTTTTAGTCTAACCGCCATGAGAATATCACTCTTCGCCTTGTCCGAATCAAACAACGCGTACAATGTCGCGCGAGTAAGATAGGCCGGAGCAAAATCAGGTTCCTTATGAATCGCCAAAGAGCAGTTTTTCAACGCATCCTTAATCAACTCATCCTTGTCTGTGCGTGAGCTGTCTACGTATTCATCTCGCTGTGCCTCTGCCAGTCCCAAGTATGCCGATGTGTAATCGGCATCAATTCGAATCGCCTCCTTAAACGACCATTTAGCACTTTGCCATTTTTTCTCAAGGCGATACGACACGCCTAAGTTGTAATAGTCTTTCTTGTCCGCTTTTTTTTCGGAGTGTTCAACCTTTTCACCCAACTCTTCGATCTGCTTAACAAGTCTGCTCCGAAGGCTAGAGAGGATGCTCTTCCCTGCAATCCCCGAAACTAAGCCTAACGCGACTAGCCGGAGGGTATCGTCTAGACTATTGCCCTGGCTAATATTCACAGAACCGGCCAAGATAAAGAATACACCGTGAGCTGCGCCGAGTCCGATGAAGCAATCTGCGAGTGAACCAAAGTACAACTTCGATGGACTGTCGAAATAAGGAAGGTCGAATCGATTCTCCCGCTGAAAGAAGCCAAAAATAAGTCCGCCGAATGCCCCCGTAGCCATCAAGATGGTAAAGACTCGCTTGATATCTCCATCAGTCATCAAACTAAGAAACAAATACAGCAGCAGAAGCGACAGGAGAGTGACTGAGATCGTGGTAACTATGGTGTTGAGTCCGCGGATAGGCATAGGACGTTTTCCTATTTATCAAGTCACAGGTGGGCCTTAAGCATTCGAAAGGCCTCCCCATTGAGGTGACCATAGCTGATGCACGGTTGCGCAATGTAGCACTAGACAAATGAACTACGCAATGGTTCACCGGAGCGGTTCAGTGACTTGAATCTTGAACCGACCACGACGGTCCTCCTTGGTACTACCATGAGATCGATTGCTCCAAGATCGATGTTAAAGCAGCGCTCGAAAGGTGTCCTTTGCAACTCCTAGAGCCGAGAGTTCGGCAAGACGAGAGTCACTCCAAGGGCAGCTATTTGATAATTATGAGATCGGAAAGGCCAATAAGAACCATCACGTCCAACTAATATTGTTTCGCAATGACCTTTAGATCGATCATGCTGTGTACGACTCTTTCGAAAACCGCACGACGAAGCTTTATGTCCCCCATATCTTCGATCAGTCGCATCCTAGGTTTCCCCTTTACCACTGGTCCAAGACAATGAAGTAGGCGCGTTATGGTTTTCTTCGAACGAATACTAACCGGAGTAACTTCTTTCAATGCTTTCGCTAACTGACTCACCGTTCCTTCCCGAACCCATTCAAAAAACGATTTCGCGGCGAGCACTATTGCCTGAGACTGAGGATGGAGCCCGGTCGCATCACAGAAAGGGCATTTGACCATATGCAATGAACTATCAACTTCCTTTACCCATTTAATATCTTTGCTGCGATGCTTCTCATCCAAAACCGCACGAAACAAACCATTCCACCTCAACCATGAATTAACCTCTTCGGGATTGGCCTTAGAATTTTTCAAAAAGCTGCCCGGACCCGGACGGTACCAATAACCATGGAGGAGAATCATCCTTTGATCCTTAGTTAGTAAATCGAATGACGATTTGCTGGGCCAAAGTCCCTCATTGCTCATACGCTTTAAAAACGGCAGAAGAATACTCTTACGCACGCCACGCAAGATTGCCGTGGCTTCAGATCGGAAGAAGCGCTCAGTCGTCGGGTCAGCCTTTGAACTCGAAATCACAAGTGACTCGCGGAACGCGGGTACTCGGCAGTGGCCATTGCAACACGGACAACTTGCAGCGGGATGTCGACGCGACAACAGGATTGAACTTGGGGCGAGCGGAGCGATGGCAGGTATCGTGAAATTGACGTGACGCATCGCTAATTTTTCGAGAATCTCACCATTTGAAGCGGCCAACTCGACATATCCTCCACCGATCCCTAGTGCATCTCGTACCGCACGCAAGCGATCCGCAAGCGAATCCGTGACTGATTCGAATCGCTTTCCAGTAATACGCAATGAAGCAAGTTTCACATCTGATAGCGGCTTGAAATCGGCATCGAACCCCATATGCTTAAGTCGTCCTTCAGCCTCTTTGATTACGGATCGGGGGATATCTTTTCCCCACACTCTCATCTCTTCGATGAGCGGATGAATTTGCAGTCTCGCATCAGGCTGTTCAGACCAACTTTCTGCAAATCGTTCAGGATAGTCTTGAAAATCGTCAGGACGATCAAGCAGGACGCGGCCAAGCTCGATGTCGAGTCCTCCGATCTCGTAAGAACGCGCGGCAACTTTCTCATCAAAGGTGACAGCCAAGTTCTCAAAATCAACGGGATCGAGGTCCTCGCCGGATCGCTCCTCGCCTAATAGACGCTTAAGCCATTGCCGTCCGCTGCGTGCCAATTCCACGGCAGAATGGTTTTGATCGTGAGACTCTGCTTTTGTTAGAGGCTTCGATTTGTGTGTGACTCTCAGCAGTTTATGCTTCTTATTCCGAAGTACTCGGCCTGTCGGTGTGTTACGCGTCGCGATCTTTGAAGGAGGACCTTGCCCAACAATTTTGCCACCTTGAGGACCACCACCAGGACCAAAGTCAACAACCCAGTCACTGGCGCGGATTAGCGAAAGGTTATGCTCGACTAACACGACTGTGTTTCGGCCGTCAGCTACAACCTTATCAAGAACCATTAGCAGTTTGGCTACATCGTGAGGATGCAATCCCGCCGAAGGTTCGTCGAGTACAAGTAGAAGGCCATCCGGTTGCTCTGTCCCAAGAGTTCGTGCAACACGTAGGCGTTGATGTTCTCCCCCGCTCAGTCGATCGACTCGTCGGCCGAGTGTCAAATAACCAAGATCAAGTGCACTTATTTGGTCAATCAAACGTCCCCAATTCGCTAAGTCAGAAAATGGATGGCTGCTTAAATCGGTAATTGATAGGTCAAGCAGATCGGCAACGTTCACCCCCTCAACTCTTATTCCCAAAACTTCCTCGCCAAAACGACGACCACCACAGTGCGGACAAGAAACCCAGGTATCGCCGTCCTCAACCTCCCCAAGACCGAGACATGTTTTGCAACGACCGTGCCCCGCGTTCCATCCGAAGTCCGTAGCTAACAAGCCAGCCTTGCGAGCTTCCGGGGCGGCTCCAAAAATTCGTCTAATATCTTCGGCTAGTCCAAGCAATGTTGCGACAGTACTTCGTCGCTGAGCACCAGGGGCACGAGGCTCCAACGCCAAGACTGAACGAAGTTTTGATGCCCCCGAGAGACTCTTCCAAACACCACCATACCAACTGAATCCATCGGCTTCGACTTTTTTGGAAAGAGCTTGGACGAGAGCGGGCAACAAGATTCCTCGAATGAAGGTTGATTTACCCGAACCAGAGACTCCGGTGATACAAGACAAGCGTCCCAATGGAATAGCGCAGTCAAGATTATCCAGCGTGTAGAGTTTGGCTCCCTTAACTGAGAGCCATTGCCCATGTTTTGAGACCGGGATTTGTATTCGTTCTATCGAGGGATACCATGCATCTGTGAAGATCTTGCTCGGTGGTCCACTATTAACAAGGCGGCCTCCGTTATCGCCAGCCCCTGGTCCAATTTCTAAAACATTATCCGCAACGCCGGCGAGTGAAATTCGATGTTCGTTGATGACTAGTGTATGACGTTCTTTTAACTCGGCAAGAGCGCTCGCTAGTCGTACAACGTCTTCTTCGTGAAGCCCACGTGCCGGTTCATCTAACAATAGACCTAAGCCGTGCCCCTGTGTTCTGAGCAAAGCAGCCAACCTTGAGCGACGACTCTCACCTTCGCTGAGTGTGGTCATTCCACGGTCGCCTGAGAGGTGTCCCAGCCCTGCGGAAATAAAAGCCTCGGCCGCGTCGTTCAAAGCGCTTGCCAAAGAATGGGCCTCGTTGGGTAATCCTCCTGTAAGTGCGCCACTGGGTGCCGAGTCGACTTTCAATTGATCGAAATCTCTGCCGAGTATCGAGGGCAACGACCACTTACCCAAACACAACGCACGAGCCTCTCTGGACCATCTGGTACCTTCACAATCAGGACATGGTCCTTCCGAAATCATGTCTGCTAGTGCACGAGCACCAGCACCGCTACCTTCGGAACGCCGTAGAATTGTTGGAATGAACCCTGGGAACGGACGAGGGAGACTAATCTTGCGACCCGTTTTTGCGTCGACGTCGGCAATACATTCCTTTCCCGACCCGTGAAGAATGAGGTCACGCGCGTCCTTTCCAAGTTTTTTCCAACTCACATCGGGAGAAAAACCACGCAAGTTGCGGAGGCCTTCAATACTTTCGTGCTGAATGTTTAGATGGCGGTAGTTCTTCGGTGTCCAAAGTGAAAGAGCACCTTTATGTAAGCTACGGTCAGGATGAACAACCAACGAGTCGAGGTTCACAGTTCTTACTTCTCCCAAGCCTTGGCAGAAACGACAGGCTCCACCTCTCGGATTAGAAGGTGAATTAAAAGTCAATAGCTGGTCGCTTGGAGGTGAGAATGGAAGAAGAACCTTGGGATGAACCCAGTGTTGGGTACTATCAAGCAAAGTACCCCGTTCGTCACGGAGTTCTTCAGGGAGAGTTTTATCTCCCGGGAATTCAACAATAACTTCACCAGAAATCGTAAAGGCGGATTCGAGCAGTCGGCGCAAAGAATCGTGATCGGCTGGCACCTTTGCGTGACCGACCTCGGCCTCAATAAGGTGCTTTATATTCGCAGCAAGTGGACGAAATTTATCGAGATTGATAGCACGACCAGTGTCTCGACGTGTTCCGGTGTCCGTTTCACTTCGAATCCGCATCTCTTGGATTCCATGCTTTCGCAAAGTAGATGCGATGCGAACAGCATCCGTTCGATCCCATCGTGCCATGACCACCCAAACCACCAAATTGCCCGTGTAGTTATTCTGGATCCACTCCTGATAAATAGAAGCTGACGGGGCTGAAACGAAACTCTTAACTTCTTCAGCCCAAGGTCTTGCGTACCGACGAAAATACACTCGGAGTAGTGCGAGAAGACCGCTCGAAGTCGCCACTGTGGTTCGTTTGGAAGCTCGAAAAGCACCTTGGCCAAAGTGGATACAGGCAGGAACAGGTCCAATGAAAGCTGATACATCGTGGTCACCAAGATGAGGCTGCCGCACTCCAAGGAAACGGTGCATTCGCCCATTAACTTCGGTTGCTAAAGTATCAGCTAAGAGAGAACTCTTGCCAGATCCAGAAACGCCAACAACCATCGTTGCCTTGTTAAGGGGCAGGCTGACGTCAACCGATTGAAGATTGTTAGTGCGAGCGCCGACTATATCGATCGCATTTCTCATTTAGGCTTCAGCTCCTCAGATGCGTGAAGAACAAAAACGCTGCGAGAAATAAACTCTGTCGGGTATTTCTTGAAGATTACAGAACATTCACCGCGATAGTGAAGCGTTCGATGATTTGAAAGAAGTAAGACGTCTCCTCGCTCCAGGCAGAAAGGTTCGGAAACCGCGAAGGCAGCGTCTGCTACCTTTGAAATTTGAGTTTCAAGCAATGAGCTCGGCTGTTTAAGTCTGATGGCCGCGGCTCTTAACGTCGCTGGGTGATACCGAATCATCTTGTCTTCAACTATACATCCCGACCAGCTCGAGTTGGAGTGATCGTTCAGCATAGTTACCGGTTCCTTGGTCAAGAAATCCAAAATCTCTTTACTGTGGTGCCGCTCTAAAACATCAAGTAAGTCCATCAGACGAGCGACCCGGCTAACCCCGAACTTCGGCGCTCCGGGGTCTGGCTCAAGACACTGCATCGCTGTTATCGCTGGTGGCTTCTCCTCAGTATTGAGATCAGTGTGGAACTCACCATCCTTCGTCGTATGAGAAAGCTCTGTGGTCCAAGGCGACATTTTGAAATGCTTGATGATTTGGCCGCCTCGATAGGTTCTGAACTCCGATCCTACGGTGACTGCTGCAAGTAATAGGGTCGTGCCATCATTACTCGCGGGGAGACCCTTGATGAGCAGTTGATCTCTTGCTGCAAAAGCGATGCGTGCGGCGTCGGCGAAGGCCTGCCAGTTAGGCGAGTCAAACAATGGAAGAGTCTTGAGAGAGTCCTTGCGCGCTAGCAGCTCAAGTGTGTTGAGAGCACCCCTCATTGAACAGATCGAATTGACGGCAGTAATTATGTCGGGAGGCGCTTTGAGGAACGGAGGTGACAAACCTTTCACGATTGCTTGATGAAGCGAAAAAGCAACTTTTGGCGATAATGGTGATCCAAAAGTTGTCCCGCAGAAGAATAGGTCAAAGCTGCTTGATCGGGGTCGTACAGGATCCAACCATCACGCCGAAGTGGGCGAATAGCCCCCTTTAACCCGGCTCGTAGGCCAGCCTGCAGGATATCAAGAGGAAAACGATCAAAGACTATCTGACCCGTACCCTCAAGCTGTACTTTCCAACGCTTCCAAACAGGATTTTCTGCATGACAACCTGCGACTATGAAAGCAGTTCCATTGGTCTTCAGCGTACGTACAATTTGAGAAAAAACAAAACCAATGTCCTCGACCAAATGAAGAACTTCATGACAGGTGATTAGATCCACACTTCCGGTAACGACTTCATTCCATCGATTGGGAGGCAAGACTGACACTGAAGAAGCCAACGTGCGGAGTCGAAATGTCGCCCTTTCGCGAGAAGGCGTTGAGGGTTCAATCCCAGTCAATTCCTGAGGATGCAAAACTGCGGCGAGCTGAGCTAAAAGGCCTCCTTGATGACACCCAATATCAAGTACGCTTGTAACAGGCCCAGATATGCTTGCTTGAACATGAGCAATAAGACTGGACCAAAATATTTGATTCGCTTGCTCAAGCGACTCATCATTTTCTGGTGCTTCGAGATGCGGAGTCGAAACAAGTCGTGACATCGCAGTTAAGGACAACGCTGAGGCGAACATCCGCGAGCTTGCGTTTCGCCGCCGCAGGGATCGATTCCAAAGTGACGAATGAAGAGTGCTTTGCTTTGCTCAAATGCTGACTGCAGATCCTGATAGTCTTCTGGCCCACGCATACCAAAATATGGGAAGTGATGGAAATAATGACCGAACAGGTACTCGCAGTCGTCTGCGTAGGCTCGTGTGTCGAGAATGTGAGCGTGCCAAAACTCGTCTATGGGACCGGTAGGACAAATCTTTTGATCAGGATAGACGATATTGAGCGCTAGGAAACGGCGATACAAACTCTCGACCTCTGACTGGTATTCTACAGACCAGTGCTTTTCCTCACCCAATTTCATTTTCAGCATCGCAAAGTCCAAATGTTGGACACGTGCAAGGGCTATTTCTATTTCGACCCCAGTCTCAGTGAGGTCTTGACACTCGTCCCAGCTTAAAGGTTGGGCGAAATTCGGCTTCGGCACAATCGAACCCTCCTACTTTCTAAGGGGCATAAGGAACTAAACTTAACAACAAATCCTATCATAGTTTGTTGTGGTCGACTTAATGACAATTCCGAGGAGACGCACCGTGGTCGATTCGGAGCAACCACCCTGCGATTCCCGATAGGGCACACACCATTAATCATAGCGTCAGCAGCTATCCGACCGCCACCAAATGAATGATTGTTTTTCAAACAAATGTGGGATTTTCTATCCAGGCTAATCTGAATTGAGCTTTCTCGATGGGTGCGTTCTTCTATAGATGCCCTCCAAATCAGAAAACCGAGCGAAGTGGTATGCCAGATTCTCCGTCGATGGTAACGCCAACGCGTCGGTTGGTGGCGCTATTTGGCGGTGTTGTAGGGATACTAGCCGTGGCCGTTTTTCGAATTGTTCGCGGATTCGTTCCCGTTATTTGTTTTAAGGACTCGGCGACTAATTGCAGGGCCCTAGCACCGCCCTCAGGATCGCCATACTTGGTAACGTGCTATCTGTCTGCTGAAAAGAGATCCTGACGTTCTGATTTTCAGTACGCTTGTTTCGATTGGGCCAGCAAACAGAAAAGGTAGTGCATCGTAAAGCAGTCCATCGAGCGGATCTGGCAGGTGAGTTGGCGGCGAAAAAGTATTAGAAGGCGCGAATGTCCCCGCGGCTATCTGAAACCAGTTGATAGAGTTGTAGCCGCTCAGGATATTCGCACTTGAGCCTACTACTGAATCCCTGCTAACGATCTGTAATTAACTACTGTTGCACTTCCTATGCGATTCTTCGATTACTCATCTTTTTCAGCTGCCCCACCTCTCCATCATTGAGGCTGTACAGGAGACAGCATCAACGGGCCGCACTCCGAATGCCGTTTCATAAGAAAGAAGAACACCTGAACATCCCTTTTGCAACCAATTAGCCAAGTCACAAATCTCGGCACGCGTAGGCGTAGCAAAGCGCTCAAGACCCTCCACAATTTGCGTCGCAAGAATCCAAGGTATGGAGAATGAGGAAGCAGTTGACGAGATGGTATCAACAGCGCCAGGTAACTCTTTCCATGGCATCGTCAGTGCTAGATCTCCTCGGGCAGCCATTACGACATCAGCGAATTGACAGATTCTATCTAGATTCTCTAAACCCGCCGGTGTCTCAATCTTTGCAATTATTGGCATCGTACGCCCCGCATCTTGGACCATCTTTCGGACTGATAATATGTCCGACTCTGAACTGACGTACGACAACGCTATCGCATCATACTCCGGTGAAGCCAAGACATGGTTTAGATCTTGAAGGCTCTTCTCAGTAACAGAACGCGGTTGGAAGTCATTTCCCTGAATACTCAACACTCGACAATTGTTAATTACGCCCCCTAACAATACCTCCGCAGAGGCATCGCTGCTGGATGTACGCGTCACGATTAGCAAGGCATTTCCATCCCCAATTGTGATCACGCTGCCCTTTCTTAGTTTGGAAAAAAATAATGGGTTGGGAACAGGTAGAACTAAGTCGGCGGAAGAAAGAGGACCGCTCTCTGGCAGCGTTAACCGTACAGAGGCCCCACTATCGACTCGAAACGTCGATCGCTCGTGGAACACACCTAATCGAAAATTCTCCCCTTCCAAATCTGCAATGACTTGACATGCACGGCCAACCTTGGACGCGGCCTTCTTCAAAGCCGTGGCGCGTTCCAGTTGCAGCGCGGGTGTACCGTAACTAAAAGTAAGTCTAGCTCCAGTGGCCCCTTTGAGCAGTAGTTCGTCCTCTTTCCCCAAGGATGAAGGGCCAACCGTATATAATAGTTCTCGCAACTTTTTTGGCGGTTCGGAAATTAAAATACAAACATCTATGACTCAATATGAGAGGCAAACCAAGCGCTCGTAAGCCAAGTAGTACGAACTAGATTTGTCGGAATCGAAAGGAGACCAATGTTTACAAGAAGCGATGCAAGGTAATATTCTCGTAGCCAAGCTTTCTTATCGCAAACTTCTTTGCGTGCCTTTCTACGAATCGTACGAACCAGCCTTAACATTGCTTCTTCGACTCCGCGATGCCGCATATTACCCTTACCGCCTTCATGAAGCAGATCATGAAGTTCTAAGTAATGCTCTTCACCGAAAAAATGACCGAAATGAAAGCTCTTTAGTGATGCTTCAAGTAACGCATAATCAACCATCGAGTGGAATTCGCAGGTCCATCCAAAATCTACAAGCCATGGATCGAGCTCTCCGCCTACCTTATCCATTATGATATTTCGCTGGTGTAGGTCGCCGTGTACCGGGCGAGTATATACTCGCTCTTTCCAATTCTCAGTTCCAATCTGATTAATCATCCGCAAAGGAGAAACAAGCTCTCTACCATAGATTTTGATTGTCCGCTGTCGACATTCATTTTGTCCAAGCCATAACTTAGCAAACGATTGGGTCCGGCTCCATCGCAGATAATCCGCGTAATCGGCAATCCAATGGATTTCAGTCAGACGAGAATCTTTGCGCCATGAATTAGCAAGCATGTTGTACATGCGGCTGATTGCACCGCACACTTTGGACAGCGGCGCACCAGTTGGATGCGATAGTAGATCCACTAAGGGACTTGGCTCGTCGTGGGGGTTTCTTCCTGCTACAAAACAACATAAGCAAGCTTCTTTGGTGCCGTCAACAAACCACGCTGGAGTAAATGTAGGGATTTCATTCTCAACATATTTCAAGTACGCATCAAACTCATCTTGGAGCTTGGTGCGAGCCCCGACCTTACTATAAAAATACCGCGACCAGTGGTTACCTGCGGTTTTCGCTCGTGCTCGGTAAACCCGGGCGCCCGAGTGACCCAAACGTACAGTTGGAGTTACGTGAACCTCTTCTACCGAAGGAAAATGCTTTTTCGCAGCATGCGCGAGCAAGCGCACATCTCTCGCGGGTGAAGTATCAACAATAATTGGTATCTTCATGAGGTCTGTCGTAGACAGAATTGTTGTGATGATGTTCAGCGTTTTCGGTAACGAATATCTTTTTTACCGGTTAACAACCGCCAGTTACCGAATGGTAAGCGGTTGGCTACGCAAATATTCGTAATACGAATCTAATCCGTGACTGAAAACCGATGTTTGACTAAACCGTTCTGATGCGAAATTTGTCAGCAATTCAATGCGTTCGGCTTCTTCAAGCCAAACCTTACCGCTCCCTGCTTGCACTTCTCCAATATCGCAGAATGCTGTCCCAAGAGACTCAATAATCTTCCTTGCCTTGGTCACAACCCTCGCGGGGATCGTACAAACCAACTCCCAGTTTCCCCATGAAAGCATGAGTTTTCGTGCATCTATGTCTACAGCCCTTGCTACACTCTCAACAGCCTGATGAGGTCGCATTGCGCTTGATCGGATTATGATATCTAGGGTGTTTGCCCTCGCCAGCTCATTTAGGCAGCTTCCTACTCCATCTGAGCTATCCATGCATGCCGTTGCCAACCGAGATTGGGCCAACGCTTTACCTTCATTGATTTTTGCCTGCGGCTTATATAGTGCATGATTTAGGATTTCATCGTGCGCATTGTCAACAACGCAACCGGGAAACATTCTGGCCAAACACGCTGCCCAAAAAAGCCCCATTTCACCCACAACACATACGTGATCACCGATTCCCATTCCTGTGCGACGTAATAGGCATTCAGCTGGGATACAGCCGAGAGCACTTCCAGAGGCACTAAAGAACGGGCCGTCTTTAATGTTGCCGCCAACAACTGGGCAACTCCACTCGACGCTCGCATCCGAAACCCCCTCAAGGAATCCCTCGTATGAGGGGACAGTCATTTGTTCAGGCATAACTGTCGAGATTAGGATACCTAACGGTGTGGCTCCCATAGCGGCCAAGTCACTAACGTTTATTAAGACCGTCATTCGTCCGTAATGATAGAAATTAGGAGTCTCTAATAGACAGACGACTGGTGTGGGACATGGATCAGTCGTCATAACGAGCAGTTGGCCCGGCGGCGGAGCAGGTAACACAGCGCAATCGTCCCCCGTCTTACCATCCTGATTTGCAATAGCCGGAAATCTCGGAAAAATCAGTTGATTCAGGATCTCTCGCTCACCCAAGTCTCTCAACGTCCGAGTGGCAGTAGACAACAAAATAATCCCCGTTGCTTCCTATTAATGTCAGATCATTTCCGAGTCCACAATGGGCAACAGACGCTCCAGTGTGCTTCTGTAAACAGCTTGCGTTTCAGGATTCTTACAACCTGTTTGCCATCGCCAAGCTCCTTTGCCGAGAAGCATCGTCACAATTTGTCGAAGAAACTGTGACGTCAACATACTAACAGGATATACCCACCCACTACCTTCGTCCTCAACGTAAAGATACGACTGGCCGTTCTTATAGAGATTTTGAAGTGTCTTAAGAGACGCAGGATAGCCCTCGCCAAAATAGTGCGCGATGGCTTGCCGAATAGGAACGGAAATAGGAAGACAATGCCAGTGAGCATGCTCGATGCATGCCCCACCTTCGTGGCACTTGGCTGGACCATGTTCGAAAAACAGGGTTGCCTTACGGTAAGCATCTTGAAATAACCGACGAACTCGATCCTTAATAGCCTCAAGCTTCGGAATCAAGCTGTCGTGGCAATCCCCAAAGCAAATATGGTGTGACGTTGTTGCAATTAGGAGGTGTCCCTCTGTCAAAGGGGCAATGTCCGGAATAACATACAAGTCTTGGTCACCCCAAAGGATTGAACTCGCACTTAAGAGTCCTACCTCTCTATTGAATTTAAACCGAGCTGTGGGGCAAAGCACACAATTAAATTCCTCTTCTGTATCGACCCTATTAGAGTCCGCTTCCCTTCGAACAGCCAATACTTGTATTGATCGGTCGATAGCAGAATGTTGAATTCCGAGTTTTTGAAAGCCCGTACTCTCAATCATTCTCCACAGCGCCGACTCGATGCTGTCGCCTGGAATGTCCTCTGTCACTCTTATACCAAGCACTCCTCGCGGTTTGAGAACCTTCGCAAATTCTTTCAATGAATTACTGACGCTCTCAAGTTGGGAATGGCTCAATGAAAGACGTGACCAGACACCGACAAAAGTTTCGGGAGGATACTTCAACGAACGACAATCCATCCGCCGAAAGATGGCGTCGGGCACTCTTGCTTTCGCGACCGTTAAAGCTTCGGCGCATAAATCAATTCCGATTGTCTCGATACTCCTATTAGCAAGCGATAGGATGTCATGTCCTCGGCCGCACCCGACTGCCAATACTTCGCCAGGTACTTCGATAGCGTCTACAAAGCGATCGATCAGAGTATCGCTTACCTCACGATCGAATCCGGTACCCGTGTTATCTGTAAGCGTCGGCTCAAAGACATCGGACATGTCACCAATTTGGTTTAACTGCTCGAAAGGTCGTTGTCCTCTTTGGTACACGGAACCTACCCACCTGCGTTTACCGACAAGATAAAATCGGTAGAGTGATGTCAAGCCTCGACTCTACCAGGAACATCGATGTAGTCATGAAACTCACTTATGTCGTTGAATTTGATCCAGTAAGGAGCATCGATGTCCATCTTTTTCAACACCAGTTCTGCGGACTTCAAAGCCCCCTCCATCCACCCTTGTTCATTGGAGTATGCCTCACCACATAAGAATAAGCCTGAGTTCGCAATTGGCTCAACCCTCTCATTCTCCACCTCCCAAGGACAGGTCCCTACATTCCAAGTATGCCATCCGCCTCCGAAGGGATAGCACCCCCAATCCTTAAAAACCCCTAGGATAGGTTCGGGTAGCTCTCGACCGTGAATCTCTGAAAGTTGACGTTGCACCTTATCCACCATCCGGCTATTCGCGAGAATACCAGGATCAATATTGAGAATTCTCTTCCAGAGTTCCGGTGCTACGCGGCTAGATTGATGAAGATAAGGTTGGTCACGGTCAAGAGACATAGCGGTCGTATGTTGTGAGGTTAACATCGGCTCCCAGAACGATACATTATGTTCATCGCTATAGGACGCCATTACAAGTGCAAGTTCGTCATACTTTGTTTTTTTGCTTTGGGAGTTCCTTGAACCGAGGCCGTGCTTTGACATCCAGGTAGGACTGAAATAGTAGATTTGGCGAAGCGGTAAATCTGTAAAGACTCGTCCATTGTCATACCCTGGCAAGCGATCACCAATCCACCATTCATGATCGTAGAGTAGGAACAGCTTGAACATTCGGTGCTCCCGCACCCATTCAAGCCAAGGTGGAGGCCAAGGCTCACCGTTATCAACCTGTAGTCGTTGCATCGCAACCTTCGGTAGTGCAAGTATTGCGTAGTCATATCCGTCGACTATTTCAGCTGTCCCAGTTGATCCGTCCGCTCTCCTTGTAAATTGCACTTCCCAGCAGCCATCGTTCTTTGCAACTTTCGTGACATTGCTATCAGAATGAATTTGAAATTTGCTTCCGGCACTGTTCTGGCTAAGAGACTTGAGTTGACTGACCAATTCGGTAATGATTCGGGACATGCCACCCGGGATCATTTCATATTGATCGGAAGCGAAATCTTCCAAGAACCACGGAATGGCCTCCGCCGCATTCCAGTTCCCAAGGATCGATTCTAAACTTAAGACGTCTCGAACAAGTACCAGTGCCTCGTTGCTTAAGAAGTGCTGAAGGAGATTCCAAAAACCCACGCTATAGAGATGAAGGCCTTGGTAAACCCCGTACTTCTTAATTGTTTTCCATGTCTTCTGACTGATAACTCCGTCTTTTAACCTTCGCACAACCCTACGCGCTTCGCCTTGCGTTAACCCTGGAAAGCTGAGACCGTTTAAGGCGGATTGAATAGCACGCTGCACAAGGCTAACCGGCGATTCTCCCCGTTCATTTTCTCGAAGGAGGAACGGGCTGCCGCCCTTGCAACGATCGCACCGTCCTGCTGTTAGTTCCTCCACTGAGAGACTACGGCCTCTGAAATGGAATGCCGGCGAAGGTAAATCGAACGACACCTTGGAAAGATCTAGTTTACTAATCAAAGAATTAAGCAGTAGGTGTCGCGGCCGAAATCGCATGGCTCCTAATTCAGCGAAGAACGGAATACCAGGAATATCAACTGACCTGATACGTCCACCGACATTCGAATCCATTTCGTAGAGATGAAGGTCAAAGATCTTCGTTTTTTGTTGGAGTAACCTCCATGCTACGTAAAGCCCAGCGATACCACCTCCGACAATTGCAATACGTTTTGGTTGGGAACCATCCGTGAGTTTGGAAGAGCTAGCAGTTTCTAATTTTGCCATGAGTTCCTTTGCAACAAAGACGCTGCTTGCAGATGAGATGAACTCCATCATCCGTTTGCGTCTTAGAATGTGAGAGCGATCAGAACGAACTCGTTAGCTGAGAGCTTGGGCGGCTGGGTCTCGGTCACCTATGGAACTCTGTGGCGGGCTAGAGGTCCGAGTCGCCAAAACATCGCAGAAGTGCACTGCAAGATTATTCAGGTCGGCTTTGAGTGTCAACCTAGCGAATTGACTCACTAAAAATCTACTCCAAAAGGTATTCGTTGCCTCATATAAAAATCTACTCGAAAAAGTAGACACTGCCGCGGCCCGGAACGGGCTGGAGGCAGAAGATGAGGCTGACGATGAAGCAACGACAAGCGGTCACCGCGGTGACGGTCCAGCGTTACCGCCAAGGTAGTAAGAAAGTAAAAAACAGATACAAGTAACTCACCTGAGAAAGAACGCCAGCCGAACGCGTCAGCGTTCGGCTGGCGCAAAATTCTAAAATGGTTCTTGCGTGTGTGACCGTACAGACGACCACTGATATGATTCTGGGCCCACTCGGTAACTATTCTCTTCAGCTTCTAAGCGTCAGAGATGCACGCAATCCAAAACGACAGGCCCGCATTCTTTGCGCTGAAGATGATGCTGATTCTCGCGCGCTAATCGTCTTTGTACTCACGCGAGAAGGTTATGACGTCACGTCACAGCGACAGAAAACTCCCTGACGCACTGGCTCTAGTCAAGCTTGAGCGGTTCGATTTGCTTCTCGTAAACAACTGGATGCCCGAACTACTAGGACCGGATCTGACGCGCCAGGTCAGAGAGTTTAATACGAGTACTCCCATCCTTTTTACTCAGGAGCGGCGCAGGAATCTGACAAGCAAGAGGCTCGCGATACCGACGCCCAAGGCTAGCTCACAAAGCCGTTGGAAATTTCGGACCTAGTTCATGAAGTGGCGAGGCTGCTTGCTGAGGCAAAGATCGCTTTCCCCGTCGCGATTCACTTACCGTAACACTCATAGCTTTTGCTCGAAACGCCGTCGTTGCATCCTCCGAACTTCCTTACATCGCATTCAGTTCTCGGACGCCGCAGGAAAAGCATCCTGCGACTGTCCTCGAACAAATGAGAGTTTCGGCACAAAGAGCCTGAATCGGACGGTCATCTGATAACAGAAGATTCTGTTCTCCCAACTACAGCGCCTGGCGGCGCTCCCGAACAGAATCGCTGTTATCAAACGCCCGCTACTTTATTAATTCTCCCCCTTGCGCCCGCTGCGTTCGCGCGCTCGGCGCGCCTCGCACCGCTCACTTCGCTACGCCCCCGCTGGGGGCTGGCGCTGTTTGAATGGCTTAGGCTCCAGTAGAAAAGTTTCCAGATAGTTGAACCGAGTGGCGCGTTCACTGCTGTAACCAAGCCTTGTAAGTATCGCGCCACGGCGCTTTGACTTGTTCGCCCTAATCGCAGCAGCCGTGTTACGAAGGTCACGCGGACTAATCATTGCATTGAATACCCGCTGTGAAGCCTTATGGACCAGCATGCTGATGGTTCGATGCGTTACCGGCCTATTGTTCCGTGTACGATAATGTGGTCCAACGAATAGATATTCCGAGCCAACGTCGTTCCTGCGCTTCTCGAAGTACCGCTCTAACAGCGGGCGGAGCCAGCACGCTGCCTCTTTCGGATACTTCAGTAATGGATTCTCACGCCCGCGTGAGAGTTGCCCCCGG
>DATEIS010000321.1:0-22281 GCA_035278765.1 Pyrinomonadaceae bacterium
AATTTGTGAGGGAACGCCTCGTTTATGTCCGGCATTTAGTTTATGTTGACACTTCTGATCGCGCTTCTCTAGACTGTCGTCACGCACTTCAGGGCCTCAGAATGGAGCACTCATGCTCGCGCCGTTTCCTGAGACACATAAGTTACAGGTACCCGATTCTCTTGCACGCGAACTCTTGCTCGCGGCAGAGCGATTGCCGCTCTACGATAACAAAGAATTTTATTCAGTCGAGCTACAGCAGTTTGTACACGATTCGATTCGCGAAGCAAATCGGGATGGTTTCGATGAATTAGGCACTTCGATAGAAGAACGGCTGCGAAAACGTCCCTACTGCGTTTTGGTTTCAGGTCTTCGTTTTGACGAGGGCAACCGGTTGTTCGTCGCCATCAATCGCGCCTTTGGCGAACTCGTGGCGCGTCCATACGAAAAGCCGCGGGCGCAGCTCGTTCATTACATCCAGCCGCAAACCGACATGGCGGCTGCACGGGGCGGCCGCGAGAGTGAAAGACTACACACTGACTGCGCCGATTGGGAAACGCCTGTCGAGCTGATTTCAATGGTCTGCGTCAACGCCGACAACGCCGGCGGCGGACGCTCAAGAATTCTCGACCTCGATACGATTCGAAGTGATGTTGAAGCAAGTCTTGGCGCCGCAACATTAGAACTTTTCGAAAACGAGCCCGCGCCGTGGCAACTGGCGCCATATCACGGCGGCGGTGTCGCGTGGCGGCCAGTGCTCACTGACAAAGCGGTTTGTTGGCGACGTTATACCATCGATCTCGCTTTGAGGTCTGAAGGTGCGAGTCTTTCCGACGAGATGCTGCGCGCGTTGGACAGATTCGAGGAAGTCGTGACAAATACGACAGGCACAGTTGATTTCATGATGCGCGAAGGAGAGTTATTATTCTCTGACAACACGCGAACGATTCACGCGCGCACGCCATTGGCCGACCCAACGACCTCGACTCGGTTGATGATTCGTAGTTGGATTAGAACTTGATGCTTGGATGAGGTCAGTACCGTAACGCGGTAGCGTCGGGTCGGGCTTAATCGATACGCGCTGCACTTGGAGGTCCACCCGACGCTACCGCGTTACGGTACTGACCTCGTCCAAGAGAGAGCTAGGAAGTTAGAGAGGAGTCGTTAAATTGCAATTTGTTCAACTCAGCGATCGCGTTGAGAGTAATGGATCAAGTACACCGTTGGACATACAGGCTTTGCCGGGTGTCTGGATCAACTCAAATCCAAACACCACAGGCATCGCGCGCATGGTGATGTCTGAGTCAGACGGGAAGTTGTCGTTGCAGGTGTTTGCTGTCGGGCCGGATGGGCTAATTGATTGGGGAAGCACGAGCGTCAATGTATTTGCGGGTCTTCCGACCTCGAAAGTGGGCGCGGGGTTCACGTGTAATTTCGATTTCGGATTCGCCGAAGCGGAGTTGCAGGGAATGATCATGAAGGGTCTGCTGGTCCTCGCGCAGTTTCATCGTTTCAAAGACAACAGCAAGCGCGCAGACTTCTTCGTGCGCGAGTATTTTGCGCTGGAGCACGGACGATATGAGTAGCGCGATTGAGTTCAAACAAACCGGACATCTCGACTCGGCGTTACTCGATCCCGCCGCCGCGGCGAACGTTGAGAAACTGCTTGGCCGATGGGCCAACACCAACCGCGAAACACGTGGCATCGCGGAGTGCGAGATCCAGCGCGACGGGGATCAGTTTCGGATCGAGATTTTTGGGGCGGGCGAGAATGAGGTGATTCCCTGGCCGCCGGTGCGAGCGAAGGCGCTGGCAAATCTCGAAGAAGAAGCAGGCCAGCGGACGATTGCTCTCGCGGCGAGTTTCGAGTTCGGGTTTATGAAGTCGGAAATCTACATCCGCGTGAATAAAGGCGTCCTCGTGATCGTTTTGTACAATACATTTCAGGACGACAGCGACAGATCAAACTACCTCAATCGAGAGTTTTTCTATCGGGTTGCGTGATGCCTCAATCATTTTCCCGCAAAGGCGCAAAGGCGCAAAGTATGACTTCAAGGTCATGGCTTTACTTTGCGCCTTTGCGCCTTTGCGGGAGAAAATCTCTGAAATAATGACCTTCACCTCCACCAGATTCGGACAGTTCACTTACTTCTCCACGCAACTCGGAGACACGAACTGGAGCGGAAAAAACATCCTCGACTTTGGCGGAAACGTCGGCAACATCCTTCGCGATCCAAATTCAACCATCGATCCGGAACGTTACTGGTGCCTCGACGTCGATAAAGACTCAGTCGAGCAAGGCAAAGCATCGTTCCCAAGTTCGCATTGGCTCCACTACGATCGGTTTTCATTTTTCTTTAACCCAAACGGCGTTCGTTCCCTCCCGCTTCCCCACATGGACGAGTCGTTTACATACATCGTCGCCTTCTCAGTCTTCACCAATACATGTGAGACTGACATGCTCGAGCTTGTCGACGAACTTAAGCGCAAACTAGCGCCGGACGGTGCACTCGCATTCACTTTTATCGATCCCTATTACATGAGCTGGGGAAGAGAACACGGTCGAAACAACCTGCAGTGGCGCCTGGATCTCGAAACAGAGCGGCGTCATATCACCGAAGCAGAAGCGAACGACGTAGACGCACGAGCGCAGAACGCGAAGTGGTTCATACTCGTAAACGGCGGCGATTTGTATATCGAGACGGAAGATGTTCGTTCTTATGGTCCTGATGAGCAACGAACATTTCACGTTTTCCACACGACCGGCTACATGAAATCGCTGTTTCCGAAGGCGACGATTCTTCCTCCGGTGAACAACGAGATGCAGCACTGCTGCATTATTCGAAACTGAGCAATGGATTTTGTTCCTCTCACACTCGAGCAGCGACAGTCGTTCGACGACGACGGATTTCTTGTTGTCCGCGATGTTCTGAATAAGGAGACAGTCGGGCAATTACTCGAGGCCGGCGATCGTCGCGCGCGTCCGTTTCTGAACAAACCGGAGCTACTTGAGAAAGAGGAATACAATCATCTCGATCTGCGTCCCGGCTTACTCAAGGAAAAGCCGTTCTTTTCACTGCTGACGCACTCGCCCACAGTGCCACTCGTCGTGCAGTTGTTGAGTCCGAATATTCAACTGCATTCGTTGACGATGATCTATAAACGGCCGGTGGACCCGGAAGGCGCACCTTTCAGACGTGGCTGGCATCGCGACATTCGCATCCCGAAGGATCTGGGACATCGCGACTTGCCGCGCGTGGGCATCAAGATTTGTTACTGCCTGACGGATTTTCACAAACCAAACTCGGGGATGACATTGTTTGCTCGCAAGACTCACCTCAGTCCCGAAGCTTTGAAAATCCGGAAGGGAAAGATCGATCCTGACGACGTTGAAGTTTGTGATTTAACACTCAACGCGGGTGATGCGGTGCTGTTTGAGAATCGCATTTTTCATACAGCCGCGCCGAATCGCAGCGATCGCACTTCGAAAGTGTTGATGTATGGGTACGCGTATCGATGGCTAAAACCGGAAGTCTACCTCGAGACTCCGGATGAAACGTTGTTGCAGAAAGCAGATCCCATAGAACGACAATTGCTCGGTGGCTATCGCGACGTTGATACAGTGCCGTGGGCGTTGCAGCGCTGGGCCAAGACTCACGGTGTCGAACCCGAGCCAGTACCATGGACGATAGATGTTTAAGCCACGGATTTCACGGATGACACAGATAAAAAAAGAATTTTCTAATCCGTGTTTATCCGTGTGAATCCGTGGCTAATACTCACGAGAATGGAGCAATGAACCTTCGATTCCACTGGATGCTTCCGAAAGGCGGCGAGGTGTCGCTCAATGGTCCACAGACACCGCGCGAAGCGTCGCACTATCGTCTCGCCTCGACGCGCGACGGTTCCCCTGCGCCGTGCCCGGACATTCCCGGTTGGACGCACTTCGGTAAACAGGCTGAAGAAGCAGGAATCGAATCACTGCTCGTCTCTTTTAGTAAGTATGAACCTGATCCAATACTCGTCAGTGCCGCCCTCGGCCAGACAACTACGAAGCTAAAGTTTATCGCCGCTTATCGTTCCGGCTTGATGAAACCGACGTCATTCGTTCAGCAGATCAACACGGTGTCGGCGTTTATGCCCGGTCGACTCGCGCTCAATATCGTCGCCGGCAGCTCAACTGAGGAGCAGCACGGCTACGGTGACTTTCTCGCTCACGATGAACGGTACGCGCGCGCCGAAGAGTTTCTCGAAGTATGTCATGCGTTCTGGCGTGGTGATGGCGATGTCAACTTCGACGGCAAATACTATCAAGTCGAGCAGGGAAAACTTCACACGCCCTTGTTTGCCGAACGCAACATTCCCGAGATCTACATCTCCGGTCACTCGGCACAGGCAGAAAATTTGGCAGTTTCAAAAGGCACGTGTCTCCTGCGTGTGGCTGATAGGATCGAGACGCTGAAGCCCGCAGTCGCGCGCGTGCGTGAGCGCGGTATCGAGGTTTGCCTTCGCATGTGTGTGATCTGCCGTCCGAGTCGAGCGGAAGCGATCGAAGTTGCCGAATCACTCCTGCCGCAGGACGACATGGGCCAATACGAGCGCAGCGTTGCGGTTAAGAATGATTCACAAATGTACCGTGAAGCTTCCGAGGCTGACGACAAGTGGATCAGCCCGCTGCTTTGGAAAGGCTTTGTGCGTTACTACGGTCCTGTGTGGACCACGCTCGTTGGTTCGTTTGATGACGTTGCCGGTGCGTTGCTCGAGTACAAAGAGATCGGAGTTACGCAGTTCATCATGTCAGGCTGGCCGGAACTGGACGAAGTCAAGACGTTCGGCAGTGAGGTGGTGCCACGCGTGAGGAGAGCAGAGGCGCGATTATGAGTTTGCGCTTTCACTGGATGCTTCCGAAGGGCGGCGAGGTCGGTATGAAGACCGCGCAGGAAACATCTCGTGTGCTCACGACCAAAAGTACCTCTAAGGCTTCGCTGCCCGACATGGAAGGCTGGCTGAAATTTTCTCACTGCGCCGAGGAAGCCGGGATTGAAGCGGTGTTGATGTCGTTTAGTCGTTACGAACCTGACACTTTAGTGATCGCGTCGGCGCTCGGACAGGCGACGAAGAAGCTGAAGTTCATCGTTGCGTATCGTACCGGGTTTATGCAGCCCACCACGTTCGTGCAACAGGTCAACACGCTCTCTGGATTAATTGACGGGCGTGTGTCTCTGAATATCGTGGCCGGCAGTTCGGCGGCGGAGCAGAGAGGTTACGGCGATTTCCTGGACCATGATGAGCGTTATGCGCGCGCAGACGAGTTTCTTGAGGTTTGTCATTTATTTTGGCAGCGCAATGGCGCGGTTTCATTTAAGGGTGATTATTTTCAGGTTGAATCAGGTCAACTCTCGACGCCGTTTCTCGCGCACGATCGCAGTTCTCCGGAGATTTACGTTTCCGGACATTCGGTCCAGGCGGAGCGACTCGCGCAGCGACAAGGGTCGGCTTGGTTGCGCTTGATCGACACCCCTGAGAATCTCGCGCCACTTGTTGAGCGGAATCGAGAGCACGGAATCGAGATGTGTTTGCGATTATGTGTGATATGCAGGCCGACGCGTGCAGAAGCATTGAATGCGGCCCGCGCACTCCTGCCGGATGATGACACAGAGAAGCAGGAGCGGAAGATTCTTAACAGCAGCGAATCGCAGACGCTCAAACAAGCTTTGGCGAAGGCAGATGAAGTTGGTTGGATGAATGAGAATTTGTGGGCCGGGCTCGTGCCGTTTTATGGATCGTCGGCGATCACGCTCGTGGGATCACCACAGGAGTTGGCCCAGGCTTTTCTCGATTACAAGGCGATTGGCATCACGCAGTTTATTATTTCCGGCTGGCCCAAGCTCGAGGAGATGGAGATCTTCGGGCGCGAAGTCATACCTTTAGTCAGAGATGCTGAATCATCCTGTAAATCTTGTTAATCCTGTCAACAGTTTTAGACAGGATTTCAGGATGTACAGGATTTACAAAACATGACGAGTCCTTTAACTCATTTTGCTAATCGATTGCGTGAGGCGCAGGTGTCGCTCGACCCTTACCCGCACTTTGTCCTCGACAGCGTCTTTCCTGACGAATATTACCGGGCGCTTTTAGAAAATCTGCCGTCCAGCACTTCATATCAGAATCTTTACAAAGTCACGACGCTGAAACTCGATCACTTCCGTCACCGAGACCAGCGAGATATGAGCGAAGGTTGGACTAACGAGCTACCCGCTGAGCAGAAAGAGTTTTGGGACGATTTCGACTCATGGTTCCTCGGTGAGGATATGGCTCAGGCGGTGCTCAAAACATTTCCCGATCAGATGCGCGCGCGATTCGGCGAAGCGTGGCCATCGGTGAGCGTTGAGTCTCAGCTTATCCGCCACCGGCCAGGGTACTTTCTTGGCCCACACTCTGACTTGCATACCAAGCTAGTCGTGCTGCTGATCTACCTCGCGCCGAACGAGAACACGTCGCATCTCGGCACGTCACTGTATCGTCCAAAAGATCCGGACTTCACCTGCCCGAACTCCACGCATTATCAGTTTGAAGATTTCATCAAGGTGAAGACTGCTCCATACAAACCAAATTCAATGCTGGCATTCTTTCGCTCTGATATTTCCTTTCACGGCTTAGACCCGCTCGCGGAGAGCGATGTGCAAGACAATGGACGCGATGTGATTCAGTACGTGGTGTACGACAAAGCAGCAAGAGAACAACAGCTTCACGAGCGTCGTCTAGCGGCCGCACAGCAGGGAGCACAAACTTGAGCGGTCCTCGTCGCATCGCCTTCGTTGCACGTAATTTTTCGGGCGAGAGCCTGCTCAGTGCGCGTGCAATTACGAAGCTGGAAAATGTCGAACTATTCGGCATTTGCGATCAGCCTTTTGCGACCGATGAGACGACCCTATTTCGGGAGGTTGTCGGCGTTGCTGACACGCATGATTCAGATCAGTTAATCGCAACCGCCAAACAACTCCAGCAAAAACACGGCCCACTGAACAGAATTGTCACAACCTACGAAACCCTTCTCGAGCCAGTGGCCCAAACCGTCGAAGCTCTCAGTCTCGAAGGAATGAGCGTCGCTACTGTTCGTCGTGCGCTCAACAAATCGTCATTAATTGCGACACTTAAGGAAGCCGGAGTTGGCACGGCCCGAAGCCTCGTCTGCACCGCCGAAGCACAAGCGCGAAGCTTCACGCACGAAGTCGGCTATCCCGTTGTCTTAAAACCACTGAACGGCAGCGGCGGACTCGCCACCTGGGCCATTCGCGACGATTCGGAACTGAGTCTTGCGCTTGAACTAACAGCTCCATCACCTGCGCGCCCATTGCTCATCGAAGAGTGTCTGTTCGGTAAGGAACTCTGCATCGACACGATCACGATCGCAAACGAGCCACGCGTCTATTCAATATGTTGTTATACCCCGTCGATCCTTGGAGCACTTCAAAATCCCGCAATTCAATGGTGTTGCGTGATGCCACGCGACATCAGCGACGAGTTTTATCAACCAGTCATCGCCCAGGGACTCGACGCAGTTCGGGCACTATCGGTCGGCGATGCGATGACACACATGGAAGCCTTCTTGCTCGCAGATGGACGCGTTTGTTTCACCGACGCCACCCTCCGGCCTGCGGGCGCGCGCATTGCGCCGATGCTCGCTTATGCTTATGACATCGATCCGTACTTCGCCTGGGCCAGGGCCACTCTCGACGGGTGTTTCGATGGACCATGGACGCGCAAATATGCAGTGGGAACAATCTTCCTTCGTGGCGCTGGATCGGGAACGGTGGAGAGTGTAACGGGATTCGAGATTGTTGAAAGAAAATTGCGAGAGACATTAGCTGACGTGCGACTGCCGCGAGCCGGTGCGGTAAAAGCCTCGACTTACACAGGCGACGGCTACATCACCGTTCGTCATCCGGAAACAGCAGTCGTCGAGGAAGCGCTCGATTTTATTGCGCAAACAGTCGACATTAACTATAGCAGCTCAGAATCATCAGCAACCCTGCGAGACGAGTGGAATAAGCGTTTACAATACAATCGACTCTATAAACCTGTCTGGGAGATCGATTCTCACACCCGTATGTAAGAAGGAGATCATGGCCATAGAAGCACCGAGAGCTTTCAACCGCGAGATGTATCACGATCATCCTGAGAATGTGTTCTACGGGACTGACGATGGGCACCAGGACGGATCGTTCAAAGAGTTTCAGGAGATCCGCGATCACTACGAATCTGTTGCTCCCGAACGACGCGAAGACATTCACCTGATCAGCGTCGTCGGCGGGCTCTACGGTCTGAATCTCATTCCGTTATGGAAGCCGAAGGCGATCACGATCTTCGATATCAATCCCACCGCCATCACCTATTTTCAAATCATTCATCGCGTGCTCACGAGCAGCCGCGACGGCCAGCATTTTCTCGAGCGCCTCACGAACGGCGATTACGAAGTCACCACCGAGCGCGAGCAGTTTGTGCAGGAAAATATTCGTCTTAAGCAGCAAGGCTCTCTGCCGCGTCCGCGTGGTTCGACCAAACGTCCGTATGAACAAAGCTGGCAGAATGTTTTTGCGAACTTTGAGTTGACGAAACAGATTCTGTCGGAAGTGCCGGTCGAGATTCGCACGGAGCCGATGGAGAGCGAAGGCTTTGCGAACTGGATTCGTTCGCAGAACAATCTCTGGATCTATGCTTCAAACATCACGGAGTTTCACTACTTCGATCTGGAGTTTAATGATCCTTCGAATGTCGTGGTCGTGCAGATCATCTATCCCGGACAAAAGGCAGAGGTGCTGGACCTCGCGTCGCTCAGTGGTGGGCCAGTGACAGTGCACTTCAGGATTCCGCTGGAAGCAGAGAGAACCGATGGCGGAGAAGGTTCAGCTCGAAGTTAATCCGAACTACAGGGTTAGCGGAAGTTCGCGGCCTCTCGAGATAGTACGCTGGTTGCGCGAGGTAGATGAGATCTCCGTTGTTGAGAACAGTGAGATTCCGCCACTCGCCATTGTTGTCAACAAGCGCGTCGTTGCCGTCGTCGATCCGTTTGATGACTCAGATCTTAACTCGAGGTGGGACGATGAAGGCTCCACGAGACAACGTATCGACGACTTGCAGCCGTCGATTGTCCTGAAGTACCAGTGGCGACGAGGAGTCGAATACCCGAGCGGTACGATCAGTGCGGGTTATCCGTGCCTTGAAGACATCTCGCGCCCGGCTGATTTGTTGACGCGCCGGCGACACATCGCCGTTACCGCTCGCATGCGTGCTAACTGGCATTATCATTGGGCCACAGATATTGAGTGGATGAAAGCGCGCTCCTGTATCGTGAGCCAGATCAAGTTGTTGACTCAACTGGGCCATCAGGCACGCGGAGGATTGACGAGCGCCGCCGAGTACACGCAGGAGTTATGGGACTCGCAGATCGGTTTTGAGTGGCGTGGCAGTGGTTATCTCACGCATCGACTCATCGAATATATCCGCGCGGGTGTGGTGCCGATCACGCGTCCGCTGGGAAGAGAGTGGCCCATACGTGAGGATGTCGTGCTCGAAGACGGTGTCCATTGCATCTTCTGTCCCGATCCATATCGCTTCGCTCAGGAAGCGAGCCGGTTACTGCTCGAGCCGCAAAAGATCGCACGCATTCGACGTAACCTTTTGACGTTGTGGGAAGAGAAACTCTGCCCAAGAGCACAAGGCTACTGGCTTTGGTCCAAGATTAAAGAGGCCACGGATTCACACAGATGAACACGGATCAGAATTTTCTATTTTTATCTGTGTCATCCGTGAAATCCGTGGCAAATAAAGGAAAATGCCAAATAAAACTAGAATCGCAACGAACGCCGCACCTCCATCGCTCGGCACGCACTCGCAGGCAATCCGCACCGGTGACCTGGTTTTTCTCACCGGACAAACCGGACGCGATCCGGAGACCGGCGAACTCGAAGAAGGTCTGGAAGCACAAACTCGCCGCATGTTGTCGAACATCGATGCCGTCCTAAACGCCGCTGGTTGCACACCTGCAGACATCGTCAAGGTCACACTTCTCTTAACCGACATCAAAAACTTCAAAGCCGTCGACGCAATCTACGCGGCATGGCTTCCCGGGCGTGGCGTGACGCCGCTTCCGGCGCGCACAGCTTTCGCGGTCGACGCGTTGCCTGCGGGCGCGCTCGTAATGCTTGAAGTGGTTGCCGCATATCCAAACGAGTAACCATGCGTATCACACTCGTTATCGGTGGCCTCGGTGGTGGAGGAGCCGAACGAGTTTGCGTCAACCTCGCCAACTGCTGGGTCGAGCGCGGTCATCACGTCACGATCCTCACCGTCTTTCGAGCCACTAAGCCTGCATATGCGATCGATCCGCGCGTGCAACGACGCAGCGTCGACTGGCCCAGGATGCCCAGACCTGAGGAACTCAATGCGGTAGTGATCACACCGATAATGCGCGGATTGGAACAGGCTGGTTGCGAGCGTCAGCTCACGCAGGACATAGCGCTCTTTGCTTTGTTGCGTAGCCGTATTCTGGCCCAGGAACCTGATGTCGTCGTGTCGCATCTGGACGTGACGAACCTGCGTGTGCTGGTGGCATTGTACGAAACGAATATGCCGGTTATCGCGTGCGAGCACACGGATGCGACGCGTGTGCCGCTCGGGTTTTGGCAAAGTGTGCGAGCCGCGTTGTTGCCGCGGGCGCGTTTTGTGGTTACACCGCATGCTGAGAGTGCTCGTTGGCTTTCGAAGTACGATGTGAAGGTCGTGCTGATTCCGAATCCGCTGATTCCGCCGAGGGAGGTGCGTGTCGAACGGAATGGCTATCGTCGCCGGCTCGTGTCGTTGTCGCGTTTGTCGGCGGATAAGCGACCTGATTTGGGTATTGGTGCATTCGCGAGCGTCGCCGGCGAGTTTCCGGAATGGGATTTTGAGATCTACGGTGATGGTCCAATGCGTGCGACTGTTGCAGAGATGATTGAGAAACTTGCGCCTGGCCGCATTCAGCTTCGGGGCTTTACGCGCAACCCGTACGACGTTCTGCGCGGCGCCGATCTTTTTGTGTCGACATCGTGGGTCGAAGGGTTTGGTAATTCGATCTGGGAGGCAATGGCGTGTGGTGTTCCGGTAGTGGCGACTGAGGCGGGGACGACGACCCGTTCACTCGTGCGCGATCGTGTTGATGGGATAATCTCTAACGACACGGTGCCGGCACTGGCGCGCGATCTGGCAACACTGATGCGTGATGATGCGAAGCGCGCTGCGATGGCTGAACGGGCAAGGGAAGTTGTTACTCGTTTCTCGCTCGAATCCTCACTCACTGCGTGGGATAGATTGCTTTCCGAGAGCACGAATTTTGAAATTTCAAGTTCATAAAGAGTGCGTGGCGGGGAGTGCGAGCTCGCGTGTGATTCGAGCGCTCTCGATTTCGTACTGGCGAACGTAATTACGGGCCATGGTGTGATAGTGATAGTCGCGCATTGCTTTGTCTCTGCAAGCGCGCGGATCGAGATCGGTGATGTTGTCGATCGCGTTGAGGTAATCGTCGTCGGTGTGGCAAACAAATCCGACGTCCGGAGTGATGATCTCCGGACATGCGCCGCGGTCACTACAGATGACGGGCGTTCCTGACATCAGCGCTTCCACCATTCCCAAACCGAACGCTTCGTCGAGTTTTGTCGGGAAGAGAAAACCTTTCGCGCCTGCCAGCAACTCCGCCTTCTCCCTGCCACGGACGTCGCCCACGTATTGCGCCCCAACACGGCGACACATCTCCTGAACCTGCGCGATTCGTTCATAACTCTCGCCCGTCCCGGCAATGACGAGCTTAAAGCCGAGTTGCTTCGCCATCGAAAGTACGATATCGAGCCCTTTCTTCGTGCCCCAGTCCATCGTCGACATGAACAGGAAGTAATCGTCCTTGGTCTCGCTGTAGATGTATTCCGAAGGATCGATGCCATTCCACACGTATCGATCGTGGCCGTGCAAGTGAGCAAGTGTTTGCGAGACGAAGATCCAGTTGCGGGTGGATTGGCCACGTTCGCGTCCGCGTGTCTGCTCGTCCATGTGACAGGTCGCGACCCATGGTTTCGCGCGAGCTTCCCACTCGACAATCAACGCCGCATCGCGGCCGGAAATCGTGTGCAGAACGTCGGCGTTAAAATCCGGCTCGATGATCACTTTGATTCCGTTGGGAACTGAAGACGCGGAAAAATTCGGACGCAAGCGCCGCACAAGGTAAGAGACTTCATGGCCCAGTTCGGCAAGACCTTTAGCCAGTAAATCGTGAAGGATATATCCCGAACCGGAAGGGAACTGCTTTGGGTGCAGACCACTCCCGTGCCCATTGCTGGAAGGATATTCGTGATCTGATGAAAGCAGTACTCGCATAACTTAAGCGGCGCAAACAGCGTTTATGAATCGCGCCCGATCCCCCGTCTTGTGTTGCTCGTGAACGAGCTCCTGTCCGTTTCTTCTTATCTGGTCCAACTCGTCATGGTTGCTTTCGGAAAGCACGTACTCGATTTGTGACTCCAGATTCTTTTCCGACACCGGCACGTAATGGCGACCGGCTACAAAACCAAGCCTGTTGAGAGGTTCGCTGACTGTATCATCCGCCAGCAACAAAGCGCCCGTCGCGGGAATCTCGAAGAACTTCGCCACAACATACGCATACGGAAAAACACTCTCAGCAAAACCAACCCGGCACTCTCGAATTTTCTCGGCGTAACCACGTCCTATTCGCACATCTCGCTCGTAGTCGTAACCGCAATAATAGCCGGGATGGCGATGATACCTGATCGCATACGATCCTTCGCGGTGCAACTGCAACATCCTTTGGCGCATTGGATATGCTTCGTTGATGGCGCCACTCAGAAAAATCGCGTTCTCCGCGTCAGGGTTGAACGGCAACATGAAATCCGTCGAAGCCGAATGCGGCACCCATACAACTTGTTTCCTCGAAAGTTCGGGAAATAACTCTTTCAAACGATAAGCAACGGTGCCAAGGATCACGTCTGACACGCCGAATACGATCACCCTGATTTCGCGCATGCGCCGGTTCCACCAGTGCAGATCGTCGGCGAAGAAAAACTTACGGCACTTCAGGCCCTGCATCTCACGAGCGTATCGATAAACAAGCTCGTAAGCCTCCCAAAATATGATCAGCTCCGGTAGTCCACCAAGCGCGATACGTATCTTGTGTTCGAGCGAACCGGCGCCGTGCCAGAGTGCATTAGCTTCGATATGTCGCCAGCCGTGGTTTGTGATCAGATCGTGCTGGATGCAGTACAACTCACGAGTGACGTAGGTTCGTACCGTCTCCAGGTGAGATACGATCAGCTTCATTTGCCACGGCTATTTAGCCACGGATAAACGTGGAGTCAGTTCGTCGAATCGCAGTTGGACCAGGCGCTGGATCTGACGTGCGCAATTGACGTAAGCCGCCATGCCTTTGCCGATGGGATCATCGACGTCTGCCTCGGCGCTGAGACAAAGAGTTTTGTTTGCCACTGACGGCAGCATCTCAATCACGGCTTTGCGAACCGCACTCGTCATGCAAAAGATTATCTCTGCTTCGGCTGCCAATTCCAGCGTTAGATTTCTCGCCGCGTGCGGTTTTACGGGCACGCTCAAAGACTCCAGCACCTCCGCCGCTTCCGGAGTGATTGGCGCTCCAACCCTCGCCGACACTCCGGCACTGAGCGCGCGCACGTTCACGGTTTCGAGAGCCTTATATGAAACACCAAGTCGCGTGGCGATCTCTGCATTCGCAATTGCGGCCGCCATCGGCGAACGACAGGTGTTGCCGCTGCAGACGAACAGAAACACGCGTTGAGGTTGCGGCAGCAGTGGTGTAAAGCCGAAGAAGCGTTTTACCCTCAACAGAGTACGATCGAAGTGATGCAACGGCGATAAGAATCCGAGTGCGATTATGAGGAGACCTGAACTGACATTCTGCGCCGCCGTAGGCATGCTCTGGTTGTATGCCAAAGCGAGAATCACGCTGGCAGTAAAGCCGGCGAGCATACTCGAACCGCAGTGCATCGGCATGCAGAAAGTATTTTCGCGTCTGTCGAGAAAAATTAACGAAGTGCAGACGCAGAGCGCGGCGTAAGACAGACCCACCATCGCGGCAAACACGGCGCCGGGAGTGGTAACGAATGTGGTGAGCCCGGTGCGAAATCCCAACATTACTTCGCCGTACCCGACCAATGCCATGACCACAAGTGCAATCACCAGCAACGGTGAAGCGACCATCTGTTCTTCAACGAGATATCGCAGCGATGCTTCTCTTTGATCCGACTTCGCGAGGCGACTCATGAACTGTAGTTTGAAAAAATACGCCGTGAGATAAGCGGCGACATCGATGATCGCGGCGATCGTTAGTGTGTAACTCGACGCATCGCTCAGCGCGAGGAGCACTGCTGACAAACTGACAAGCATTGCAGTCCAGGAAAACCAACGAACGCGCCGGCTGACGATCTGATCCACAATGGGTGCAATGACGAGTGTGCCGGCACGCAGCAGGACCAGCACCACGACGATCGAGAGCCCGCCAAAAGTAAACGCGAGCGTCGTGGTACCCATGATAGTGGCCATGCAGATACCCGAGAGGAACGTCAGCTTGCGCGGAAAGGGAATTTGACGACCAAAGAATTCGCGGCGTCCGGCATACTTCCACCAGCCCATCACCGTGATAAATCCCCACATGCCAATCACGGTTGCAATCGCAGAAATCGGCAGCAGGACGGGACCTTTAACTGGTCCATCAGTGCTGGTGAAGAGCCCGTTTGATAGTGCTTTAGTTAAGCCGCTGTAAGGTGTGTAGGAAAGGAAGTAGCCGAGTCCCAGAGCCCAGATTCCGAGAGTGTACTTGCGTTTTTCCGTGAGCATCTTGCACCTATGGTTTGTAGAAAGACGGATCGTGAGTTAGACCAAGTATCGACTTACCAATCGTTGCCAGAATTTGATCGTCATTGTCGTGACGAACATAAAAAGATAGATCTCGATAAACGCGTTCGAGCGCGCTCGGGCGGATCAGACAACGTGCACCACACGCGCGAATCGCTTGTTTCACCGTGTCTTCCGCCAGGTGTTCCATGACGTGCCGCGCGCGACTACCACCGAGCTGCGCTTCGAGATATTTGCCCGTCTCCCACAAACGAGCGATTTGCCGTAACCACAGATGGCCCGTCTCGACGTTCACAGACATCTGTCCGATGTGGTGCTGCACATATGGATCGTGAATTTTGTTTTGTGTCGTGATGTAGTTGAGCGCGTAGTCGTAGGCGGCTTCAGCGGCGCCGAGGAAAGTGGCGGCGTAATGCGGGATGAAACACGTTTGCCAGCCTTCTTTCAGGTACTGTCCGGGGTAGCCGATCAGGTCTTCGTCAGGAATGAAAGTGCGACGAAAGTGGACGAGATGACTGGCGGTCGCGCGCATTCCGATCGGATCCCACCAGGAGGTGTCGATCTCCACGCTCGGATCGGAAAGATTGCACGCCATCATCAAGACTGAGTCGAGATTTGCGGCGTCTGCGTGACGAACACCGCCGGGTCCGGCAGTGTTGACGAGAAGGATGGCCCACTGTGCGCCGCCCGCGCTTGTGGCGAAGGCTTTGTTTCCGTCGATGATGTAGCCGCCGTCGACTTTTTCGACGGTCGTGCCGAAACGGACAGGTTCGTCGGGTTTGCGAGCTTGCGGTTCGCCGCTCCATGCGACCCACTTTTCACCGCGGCTGACGACGCCTTTGAACCAGCGAGTTTTTTGCTCTTCGGTGGCCATGCCGTCGAGGAGGACGAGTGAGTTGACGTGACCTTCCCAGCAGCGCGCGAGGGAGAGATCGGCGCGCGCGATTTCCTTGGTCATCATCCAGAGTGTGAAGACGTCGCCTGTGTAGGGGCCGAGGCCGTAGCCACCGTGGTCTTTCGGGACGACTGGGGCGAGCAGGCCGGCTTCGAAAAGATCTTCGAAATCTTCCGTCGGAAATGTCGCCGTGCGATCGTACTCCGCCGCGCGCGCCGCAAAGTTCTCACGCGCGAGCACGCTGACGCGCTTGATCAGCTCCTGTTGCTCGATATTTGAATCCGTAGTGATCATTGGACGCTATGGAACGTACTGTAGGGTCGGCTCTCCTTGGCCGCCCGTGGTTTAGTTAAGGCTTCAAGGAGCGACGGCCTCGGATTGGGTGAACACGATCAAAGCCACGGGCGGCCACGGAGGGCCGCCCCTACAGTACAATCTCACGGGCTAAAGAAATGGACATTTCTTTGCCTGTCATCAGGCGAAATTGATGGCGCACCTGGGTCATGAGCACGTCGCGGCCGTCGATGGCGACTTGCTGCCGGGCGCGTGTGGTGCCAACGAGCGGCGTCGGGCGCGCGCCATAAACCAGATCGATCACCACCGCATCGTCACTCATCGTTTCCAACTCAAACGGCGCTTCATCCGTATCCCGTCCAACCGGCGTCGCATTTACAACGATGTCGTAACCCTCAGCCTTAAAGTCACGCAACGGAACGTACGGCAGTCCCAGCAACGCTGCGGCATGCTCGCCTCGCTCCGCGCCACGATTGATCAGCGTTACACCCGCGCCAGACTCAACCAGCGCCGCGGCAATCGCACGTCCGGCGCCGCCACAGCCGATAACCGCGGCCCGCTTTTCTTTAACATTGACACTCGCAGTATAGACCACATCCGGATCAGTCGTATCGGCAATCCACCAACCATTGTTTCTGACGAGAATATTCGCAGCTTCAGTCTGCCGCGCCATTTCACTCACTTGCTTCGCAGTCAGCACGGCCACTTCCTTGTGAGGCGAAGCGACAGTCATTCCATTGATCGGTATTCCAAACTCGTCGAGCTTTCGCGAAATAACAAACTCACGCCAGAACTCCGCAAACGACTCAACCCGCAAAGGCACAAACAGCGCCGGATGGTCCATCGCACGGTAAGACGCATTATGCAAACGCGGCGACAGCGAATGAAAGATCGGATTCCCGATAATCGCAAACAACTCTTTCGCGGGGCTCACACCCGGAAGCCCGTAATCCGCGATCAACTTCGCCACAGTCGGTTCCATCGTAGCGACGGATCCACCAGCAACGAGACCAAAGATCGCAGGCGATCCGGCATGCAGCGCCACCAGTCGATTCCAGAATCCGAGCGGTCCATTCGAGTATGCAATCGTGTCGTCACGGTTTAATGACTTCAGCAAAGACAGTGGCAGAAATTCTTCCGCAATCGTCGTCGCATTCGTAACGATCTTGTAAACACCGGCGGGAACAGACGAGATCTGTTCGAAGCGATCAGTTAACTGCGACAGAGAAACAACATTTCCATACCACGACACCAAACGCTTCTCGATTGCTACGGCGTCCAGTAGTTCTTCGTGAAGATCCGTGTCCGCTTCGAGTTCGACGCGATCGTAAAAGCGCGCCGCTGTCTTCAATCGTTCCGGCCGATTCAATGAGTCGTGCGTTCTCAACGCGTACAGCAAACGGCCCTTGAAGTGGCTGCGCAACCAATCGGGATCTATGTCGCCCAGAACGTCAGCGCGTACTTCCAACCATTCCACCTCGTCGGAAAGCGCAGTCAACTCCGCTCCGTCCGGTGAAGGAGGCTCCAGTAAAGTGGCAATTAGTGAGGTTCGTGACATAAAAAGAGTCTTTCGCTATCCGGGTGATTACTAGTGAGAAAATTGCAGTCGTAGAATAGAGCGGCGTAAATATACTTTGACTGACGCGATTAGTCCACAAATTCGTGATCACAGATTACTCAGATTTGTGGACAGTTGTTGCCACGAGCAATAATCGCTATTCTTAGACCAAAACAGACCTAAAGGATCGTTTGCTCATGGAAGAAGCTTCGACTGACAAGACATTCGCGGTGATGCCACCGGCGCCTGACTTCAATCCCGTAAAACAGGCCACCGCCAGGGCGGAAGAGCTGGGTGAAAAACAGATAGCCACCACGCTCGGCTACTTTGCCACCATGCCCGCCTCGACCAGCATCATCGCCAATCCAGTGCTACATCATACTCCCGTTGATTGTAACGGAACCCAAATTACTCTCGATATAAGATCTTTCACAATCCGTGGCACAGTTCCCGAATCAGACATCGTGGGCGGCAAAGTTGGTCCATTTGAAGTCATTTCTACAGGACTATTCGGCGCTCCCGGCGAAACCAAAGGTCTCGAAGACTTTATTAATCAAAAATATTTTCAGAGTCTGTCCGGTTCTTTAATCGAAGATGTAGCGGCATTTGTCAGCAAGTTTCCGGGACTCGGTCCGGAAGTGGCTATGCACCACTTTGGCATTCTCGGCAAGGCGAAACTCGGACGCGAGGAACACCATGATCGAGGCATACATGACGAGCGCGATCCGGAGTCGTTGCTCATCGAGATGATTACGTTTCACATGACGAACGTCGCCGTGGGAGGCATCTCCGCCTATATGAATCACCGCCTGACAGACAATGCTCAGGTTTCGCAAGAAGATCTCATCTCCGCGACGCGAAAATTTATTGACGAGGAAACGAAGGAAAAGCGAAACGCATTCGAGGTTTCGTACAGCCTGATTCTTGGTCATCACGCGAACGAACACGAGCGCCTGATCTTGGAACGCATGGGCACGATTCAGATTCATCACGGTTCGGCAGGTTCGAGCATGGTCGCGAGATACATGGCCACGTTGCACACGTTTTCGGTTGCTGACTTCTTTATTGCGTCGCAGATGGCGCTCGATGGCGCACGACACTTCGGCGCGATTCACGACATGTCAGACTTTGTTCAGGAACTTGAGCCGTTGACTCCCGAACAGCGCAGTGCGCGAATCCGGGAGAAAATGTTGACCGGAGGTTTGCCGACGTTTGGTCATCCGGAGATCGCGGCTGCCGGTAGAGGAAATCAGGTGCAACAGGATCCGCGGCCTGCGATCTACATCGATCCGGTTTTCAATGCGATCGATGCGGGGCAGTTGAGTATTTCGCCGCGACAATTTGAAAGACTTTCGATCGCGCGACTCATTTACCTCACGGCGTTTGTGAATGGTGTGCTCAAGCCGGGAAAAGAAGACAGTCCGCCGCTGCGACTCACGTCGAACACGGATTTTGGTGCGTGGTGTGTTCAGGAAGCGCTCGGCATTGACGAGCCGGATCGGACGTTGTTGACGTATATCTTCCGTGGGTTTGGGTGGATGATGGACGCGCGCGAGCAACTACAGCAGAAGATGATCCGGCCCGTGATCGCGCCCGATCCGAAGATCGTCCCGAAGTCGAGCGATGATCACACGATACCCGACCTCGTGGCGCGCGTTCATAAACGCCTGACCTTGGACGAACCCTTTAAACCGCAGATGAACGCGGATAAACGCTGATCTGCGTTCATCGCGTTCATCCGCGGCTAAATTTATCCTACATTCCTATCCCGTTCAGGTGATATCGATCGGTATCGTAATACTTCTCAACATCCACGATATTCAGTCCGCCCTGAACAGCCGAAAGATCTACAAGTGAAAACTCACACGCCGGTGCAATGCCGCGTGCCGAGATCATCTTTCCGAAAGTTTGGTCAGCCACCGCCTCCGCGGCCTTAGCGCCAAACATCATTCCCATAATCCGGTCGATCGGACTCGGCGCTCCCCCTCGCTGCGGATGACCCAACACCACCGCTCGTGCTTCGTAAGGAGTCTCGGCCACGATTCTCTTAGCCAACACTTCACCAATGCCTCCGAGTCGCACGTGTCCAAACGCATCGTGACGATCGTCGATAGTCACCATCTCGCCATCTTCTGCACGCGCGCCTTCGGCCACGACGATCACCGAGTAACGTGGACTGCGCGACAATCCACGACTCAGATGCGACTCGCCCAAGCGCGCGCTCAGCAAATGAAAAACCCGCTCGTAGCGAAACGGATGTTCCGGAATCAGGATCATGTGCGCCTGCCCAGCCACGCCCGACCAGAGCGCGAGATGGCCGGCGTGTCGACCCATCACTTCAACCACCTGCACCCATCCATGTGAACCAGCCGGTGTGCGAGATCGTTCGATAACTTCCGTCACGTTTCGCAGAGCCGTATCGAAACCGAGTGTGTAATCAGTGCCTGCGAGATCCTTGTCGATAGTTTTAGGAATACCGACGACTGGCACTCCTCTCTGCGCAAGAATCGCCGCCACGCCGAGTGTGTCTTCACCGCCACACGCGACGAGCGCATCGAGTTTCAGACGTTCGATATTTTCAGTAACTTCGTTTGATCGATCCTGTGCTTCGCCTTCTTCATTTACTTGTTTGAAAGGATTGGTGCGCGATGAACCGAGATTGGTGCCGCCATCACGGTCCCAACGACGCACCGTTTCACGATCCAGTGGTAAAACTTCGGGCGCCGGATTCATCAGACTCCGCCAGCCATCAAATAAACCGATTACCTCGAGCCCGAGCTCCGAGCCACGATAAACCAAACCTTTAATCGCGGGATTTAAACCCGGCGCATCACCACCACCGGTCAGAACTCCCACACGCTTCGCTTCTGCCATTTTTCTCCTCTATCTCCCTGCATCTTTAATCAAAACCACATCACTCGTGACCACTCCGCGCGACGCCACCAGGTTGCCGTCTTTCGCCCAGTCGAACGAAAAAATCTTGCTGTCCTCGAAATTGGTTAACTGTTTTGGCGGGCCGCCCGCGATAGGTTGTCCCCAGATGTTGTCGATGCCGCCGGCGTGGTCGATGTACGTTAAATAGGCGCCATCAGAACTCCAGCGCAACGGCGTGTCCCATTGAACCTGCACCGTCTGCGCAACGTCAAATATGTTGAATGTCGCACCACCTTCAAGTTGGACCACCTTTAAACGCCAGCGCGAGTTCTGCTGTCCATCGTTATACCAGCACGCGATTAACTTCCCGTCGGGTGAAACTGTAGCTCTGATCGCAATGCCATCAGTGACTCGCTCGGGCGTGCCGCCTTCGATTGAAACGCGCCAGAGTTTGTATGGATTATCCGGATCGGCGTGCTGAAAAAAGATCCACTTACCGTCGGGCGAAAAGGTGGGCCACGTGCTCTCGGTCGCTTCAGACGTTAACTGCTTCGGGCTGCTACCATCGCGATTGCTTCTCCAGATCTGGAAAACACCAGTGCGGTTGGAATGAAAGACGAGGTAACGATTATCCGGCGAGACAACGGGCGCATAGTTTCGCCCGCCCGACGAAGTTAGTGGCCTCTCCGCACCGCCAGTCACGGCGATCTCAAAAATGTCAGCAATACCGCTCGCATCCGACGCATAAAGAATTTTGTTATCAGGTGCAATCGAGAGATCGTAGTAACGACTCGTGCCGGAACCGATCGGAGTCGGCTTCGTGTCGTTTTTTCGCAGCAGCCAGAGACGCGAGAGAGTTTGTGTTTGAACGGTGATGAGCGCGCTGCCGTCCGCGCGCAAACTCAGTTCACGATAGTCGCTTAAATCATTTGTGAGCGTACGCTGCGAGCCATCGCGGAACAGTTGCCAGAGCTGCACGAACGCCGCGCCGTGCGCTTTTGCCAGCAGGACGACGCCATTGCCGTCCGGGTACACAGTCACACGGCCGAGTTCGTCAAATCTTTGCGGCGAGAGTGGAATAGTACGCTCCGCGCCGTTGGGCAGATCCTTTTCGAGGAGCGTCACTGAATAATTTGCAGATGTGTCGCCGGTGTATGACGGATCCGAACTGACGATTGGCAATATCAGCATTTGATCGTTCGCGGCCCATTCAGGTCGTGAAAGAGGATCCCATCCGAACCGCTGCGGCCATTTGCGTGTTCCGAGGACCTGCTCGCCGCTGCCATCCGCGTTGGCCACGATCAGCGAATCCGTTTGTTTCTCACGATCGAAACGAATGAAAGCTATGCGTTTGCGATCGTGCGAGAGGGCAGGTAGTCCTGCCTGCAACTCGACGCGCATCGCGTCGGCGTCGCTCCCAAGAACCGGCAAGCGGTAGATTTGCCCGGCGTCGTTGCGTGCTGATTCCGCGTAACCAAAATAGATGTAATTGCCGTCGGGTGAGAATGCGAGCCCGAGGTATTGTCCTTCGCGCGGCGGGATTCGTAGCGAGTTGCTATTGATGTCGACCTGTCGCAGCCACAAACTTTCTTTGCCGCTCTCGCCGGTCACATATGCGACGTATTTGCCATCGGGCGATAGCGCACCCATCAACGCGTTGCCGTTCGTCGTCAGCTTCGTGACTTCCACGCGTTCAAACGGCACACGAAACTTCGCTTCGGTTCGAGGACGCATCCGGTAAATACCGTAACCG
>DATEIS010000322.1:0-22455 GCA_035278765.1 Pyrinomonadaceae bacterium
CCAATCGGTATCACCAGCAAATGCCCGCGAATGACGCGCGACCCTTGCTGATTCCAAAGCGTGAACTGTCCTGAGAGCTGTGCGTTCTGATCGATGCGTGCCTCGATCTGTACTGGTCCATCAATCAATCTTGATTTGGGGAAGTTATACACGAGCAGCTTGCCATAGTTCTCGCCGTCGCTGCGTCCGGCCATCCAACCGATCATGTTGTTTCGGTTTGCAGGCGTGAAAGGCAGAATTAGCACGAACTCATTGTTCGGTTGCTCGCCCGGCAACTGCATCAACACGAAATACGGAGCTATCGGCTCACTCGTCTTTTCATTCTTGTCATTAACCGTGATGTGTTGCGCGATGCTCCAGACGTCTTCACGCTGGAAAAACACTTTCGGATTTTGCGAGTGATAGAGACTGTAGACTTCGCCCTGAGCACGTATCAGTGTTTCGGGATACCGGATGTGCGAGCGCAGATCAGCCGGCATCTGGCTCGCATCCTGGAACAGACCCGGAAAGATGCGTCGATACGCAGCGAGTATCGGGTCCTGGTTATCGAACACGTAGAAGCTAGCCGTCCCGTTGTAAGCGTCGATAACAACTTTGACGCTGTTGCGAATGTAGTTGAGTGAATTGCCGGCGACGTCGTGATGTGTTGAATAAGGGAAGTATGACGATTCGGTAAAACCGTCAATCATCCAGAAGAGACGGCCATCGTTGGAAACGACGATGTACGCGTCTTTATCGTAAGTGAGGAAAGGAGCGACGCCATTTACGATCTCGCGAATGTTTCGATTGATGAGCACGCGACTATCATTTGTTATAGCATCTGAAAACGGCAGCCTCGAGAGATCACCAACTCCCCAGGCGAGCAACATGCGTCGCAGGCGGCTGTTAATCGGTATACCGCCTGTGCCCTGGTAAGAGGTGGTGGCGTAGGTATCGTCGCCTCGCGGGTAATCAAACTCCTGCTGTTTGGTGTTAACGTAGACGTAACGATTCGTGCTCTCACCAAAATAAATCTCGGGTCGTGTGACCTTGATCTCGCCCTCAACCGGCATGTTTGACAACACAAACTGCGGCAAACCCTCGGGAGTGAAACCGTTCGCGCTGTTCATCGTCACGCCATATCCGTGCGTATAGATCAATCGCTCGTTGACCCAGTTGCGTGATGATGCCGGCAGCTTGTCGTCGTTGATCTCTCGCGGCGCGATCATCATCTGTCGCGTCTGGCCACCCATGACATAACGATCGACGTCGACGTCAGGGAAGTCGTAGTAAGTGCGAATTGCCTGAATCTGACGCAGCGTGTCCTGGAGTGCGCGCCAGTCCCAGAGTCGAATATTGTCGAGACTCTGTCGGTTGTTTGGAAGATCGAGCGCGGCAGTTGAGTTTTCTGCTTCGAATTCGCGCAGTTCTATTTGATCGAGTCCAAAACCCTTTCGCGTCCATTCGAGGTTGTAGCTGATGTAAGGCGCTTCGCGGTCGAGTTCGTTAGGTTTGACGATGAAACTCTGCACGTACGACGGAACGAGAACGATACCGATCACATAAGTTACGACTGGAAGCGCTAGCGCGATCAGCAACAGGCTAAAGCGTCGCACGCTGAATGCGTTCACGACCAGAACGATTGCCGCGATGATCAACACGACGCACAGAACCAACATCGCGGGCAACGTGAAGTGCGCTTCGGTGTATGTCACTCCGGAAAAGATCGGGTGGTCTTCCCAAAGAAAAGGGAATCGCGAGAGATACGTCCGCCAGCTAAGCACAACGAGAAAGAGCGCGAGCGCACAACAAACACCGCGAAATGCAGCACCAGATGACCAGCGGACACTCGGTTTCAGCACCGTTTGCGGCAGGCCCAACAGTGAATAAGCGATCGCTGCGCAGAGAATGATGAACGTTACGCCCAGCAGCCACGAGTTGATGAGATCGTAAAACGGCAACGAGAAGAGATAGAACCCGAGCGACTTGCCGAAAATCGGATCGGAGATGTTTGTGGCCGGCTGATGCCAATAAAGCGAAAACTGCCGCCAGTGCTCTTTCAGTCTGAGGCCGAAGATCAGTCCGAACAGCGCCGAGATGATCCAACCAAGTGGTCTGATTATTCTTGCGGGTGAAAACTGAAATGGTTGGTTATTGAGAATGATCGTTCGCTTCTCAAAGGCCAGGGCGCCGAAGAGTTTCTGGAAGAGCAGGAACGTCGCGCTCAATAAGCCCGCCGTGATTATGGCGGAGCCAAAGAAGAGCGCGAGTTTTACTTTGAAGATATACCAGTAGATCGACGAGTAGCCGAGCGAGCCAAACCACAGCGCCGAGATATAGATCGAAACTATGCGCGAGAATGAAAGCAGGAGCAGCCCCGCCGCGACAGCGATCCAGATTTTTAGACGACGCCGTTTGCGTGGTCCAACATCGATCACCTCAGGGATTGGTTTACTCACGCGTGTAGCATACCTGATCTGCCGCAGATAAACACTGATCGGGTGGGCTCGTGTATAATCGCGGGAGTGCTGACGCCCGAAACAATTCTACAGGGTCGCTATCGCATCATTCGCCAGCTTGGCCAGGGCGGAATGGGTGCGGTTTATGAAGCCATCGACCAGCGACTCGACACGACAGTTGCGCTAAAAGAGACGTTGTTTGCGGAAGAACGCTTGCGTAAGCAGTTTGAACGTGAGGCACGACTTCTCGCGCGTCTGCATCACCCGGCGTTGCCGCGTGTCAGCGACCATTTCTCTGAAGGCGATGGGCAGTTTCTCGTGATGCAGTTCATCCCCGGCGATGATCTGTCGGAGATGATGACTCGCAAGCGGAGTCCATTTCCTGCCAACCAGGTTTGGACTTGGGCGGATCAGTTGCTCGATGCGCTCGACTACTTGCACACCCAAGATCCGCAGATAGTTCACCGCGACATCAAACCGCAAAATTTAAAATTCACTTCGCGCGGTCAGATCATCCTGCTCGATTTCGGTTTGGCGAAAGGCCAGGCCGGCGATATCTCTCGGGTCACGACTTCCGCAAGTATTTTTGGTTACACGCCAAATTATGCGCCATTGGAACAGATTCAGGGATTAGGTACTGACTCTCGCAGCGATCTCTATTCGTTAGGCGCCACGCTCTATCATCTCATTACAGACGTTAAGCCACCGGATGCGTTGACTCGTGCTGCTGCGATCGTGAACGGTCAGCCCGATCCGCTGTTGCGGGCTAGTGAAGTGAACAGTGCGGTCGCGCCTGAAGTGGACCACGTACTCGCAAAGGCGATGGCGCAAAATCGCGAGCAGCGATATGCCACCGCAGCCGATATGCGCAAGGCGTTGCACGGTACTGAACAGGCTTCAACCGTCGTCGAACGCGGTGAGGCGCAGACTGTTTTATTCCCACCGCCGGCAAACACTGTCGCTGTTCCCACGCAAACAGTCGCGACGCCACAGACAGTTTCTGCGGCTGGAGAGACGACCGTCGTTCGTCCTAAACAAAGTGGGCCAAGAAAAGTTTTTCCGATTGCCGTTTCAGCGGGAGTACTGGTCTTTGTTGCTTGCTGCGCATTGGGTTTCTATGCGCTAAACAATCGGAACGAGCCTCCAGTCTCGCAACTTGCCGTTGAGAGTCCGACTCCGATAGGCGGTCCAGCCGGGACGCCTGCGCCTTCTCCGGAAGCAAGTAAATCTCCGGAAGAGAAGGACGACGTCGACGTTTCGCCGACGACCCCGCAAAAGACTGAGAAGGCTCAGCGTAACGAAGAACCTAGAAAGGCTCCTACGCCTGAGGCTCGGGAGGAGACTGAGAATCAGGGACATGAAGAGCAGGCGCCGGATGTGCCAATACCGCCGCAGTTTGACGAGCGAAACCGCCCGCGTCGACAACAGACCAGGGTGCTGCCGGGCGGCGTTGTGATACGCGATCTTCCGGATGGGTCGCAAATAATCACGATGCCGGATGGAAGGCGCGTGATGGTGACGAAGGATGGGAAGCGGACTGTTTTGAATCCGCCGCGTCCACGCCGCCGCCCCGTTCCGGCGCCCGTGCCGTCGCCATAAAAGTTTCTTCTGCATTGCTCGCGAGCTCGTTGTATTCAAGAGGAGAATTGAGATGAGGAAATCGACCACTACACGTGTAATCTTTGCGCTGCTTGCTGTTTGTATCTCGCTTGCGATGCTCAGTTCGGCAGGTTTTGCCGTTGATGTCACTAAGAATGCAATTCCGTCCAACATCAGAATCACTCCGCCCGCGCCAACATTCGGAGACAAAGAACGAGTCGCCGAGTTGATGCAGAGACGCGAACGAGTGGCGCAAAGCGTTGGGCCGCAGTCGTTCATGATTCTGTTCAGCACTGAGCCGCGCGTTTACACGAACGACGTCGACTATCCTTATCGTCAGGAAAACAATCTTTACTATCTGACGAATCTGAAGCAGAAGAATGCGACGCTCGTGCTGCTGCCGGGCAATACGAAGGTGCGTGAGATCCTCTTCATGCCGCGCCGGAATCCGGCGATGGAAACGTGGACTGGTCACATGTACAGCGCGGAAGAAGCAAACCAGCTTTCGGGTATCAGAGAAATCTGGAATGTGAGCGAGTTTGATCCGTTCATCAAGGCGCTGCGCAACCGGCAGCCTTATCGGCCGAAACCGGAAAACATTTTCATGTCTGATCTTCCGAAGGACATGCCGATAACCAACGATCACGGGTACGGGACGTTGTTTGATGCGGCTGCAAAAGGCGAGGCCGGTCTGTTTATGTTGATGCCGGGCCAGCAGGGTGAGAGTCGCGAATACAAACAGGAGCAACGTTTTGCTGCCGACTGGGCGAGTACGGCTTCCGGTTACGGTGTCAGGAACGCGTGGCCCATCTTCACGCAGATGCGTCTCGTGAAGTCGCCGATGGAACTGCGAATTCTTCAGCACGCGATCGATATCAGCATCGAAGCGCACCAGCGTGCATGGGCTGCTGCCGGTGATGCGAAATGGGAATACGAAGTCGACGCAGTGATGGCTTACACGTTCAAACTGCGCAATGCCGACAACTGGGGTTATCCGGATATCGTGGGCTGTGGGCCAAATGCAACCACACTTCACTACGTCGAGTCGCAGGGACCGGTGAAGCAGGGAGATCTATTGCTGATGGACGTCGGCGCCGAATACGATCATTACACCGCTGATATCACGCGCACGTTCCCGGTTAACGGAAAGTTCACGCCGGCTCAGGCGGCTGTTTACCAGATTGTTTACGACGCACAGGAAGCGGTGGCCAAGGCATCGAAACCGGGCGCCACATTGTCAGATGTGAGTCGTGCCGGAACTGAAGTGATCAAGGATGGACTTTTGAAACTCGGACTGATCACTGATCGCAACTCAATGCAGCATCGCATTTGGTTCATGCATGGAACATCGCACTGGCTAGGCATGAACGTTCACGACGTTGGGGGTGGAGCAAAGTTTGTACCGGGCGTAGTGTTCACAAACGAGCCGGGAATCTACGTCCGGCCCGATGCGTTGGACCAGATGCCGTTTGGTTGGAACGAGGGAGACTGGGAAAAATTCAAGACAGCAGTGCGGCCCGCGTTTGAGAAGTACAAAGGAATGGGCGTTAGGATCGAAGACGACATGCTAATCACCAACGACGGCGTCCGCTGGCTAAGCGAAGCCCTGCCACGAAAGATCAACGAGGTCGAGGACTTCATCGCCAAAGCGCGCCGCCAATCCGAATAAAGCCTCCGCAGATTACACAGATTATTTTGTATTTCTGTGTAATCTGTGGATTGTCTTTCGTACCCACCCTGAGAACCACCTCAGGGCTGTTCGAAAAAAGCCATGTTGCGGCGGTGGCTCACCCACCGCCGTCTTTGCTTCAGCAGCCAAACTAGTGAAGAACTGCGCGGCCATCATCTTCGCAGTCCCTTGAATCATCCGTTGGCCCACACTCGCGATCGTTCCGCCAACTTGAACATCAGCCGTGTACGTGACCTTAGTTCCGGTTTCAGTTGACGCGAGATCCAGGTCACCCGAACCCTTCAGAAATCCCGGCGCGCCTTTACCGTCGACCACGAGGCGAAGGTGTTCCGGCTCGCGCATATCTTCGAGACGAGCAGTCCCGTTGAAGACACCCTTGATCGAGCCGACCCCAGTCCTGATCGTTGCGGCGAATGTATTTTCCGCAGTTTGTTCCAGTCGTTCGCAGCCCGGTATGCAGCGCTGCAACACCTCCGGATTGACAAGGCATTGATAGACGCGTTCGCGAGAAGCGTCGAGTTCGTGAGAGCCTTCCAGTTTCACTGCACGCGAGCCTTCGCAGCTTGAATTGCGCGGCGCGTGTGCACTTGCGCAAGGTGACAGCGATATTCACTCGAGGCGTAGAGATCCGCGTTGGGATCGACACCATCGCAAACATGTCCGATTGCACCGCCCACTGCGTTATCGTCCAGGTTTGCTCCTACCAGTGCGGCTTCGACCGCTTGGGCGCGATATGCTTTGACGCCCACGCCAGTCATACCAATGCCGGCCGATTTGCACGATCCATCGTCATTCAACGTTAGATGAACAGCGACTCCAACAACCGCGAATCCTGACGCCGGGTGCGGCACTTTTTGATACGCCTGGCCAAACTTTCCACTCGGCTTCTTGATGCGAATTTCGCGAAGTATCTCCCCCGGTTGAAGATCGGTCGTGAGTAGATCGACGAAGAAATTCTCAGCTTTCACGGTTCGCTCGCCGTTTGGTCCAACGAGGACAAGATCGGCATCGAGTGCAAGAACTGCGGCGGGCCAGTCACCAGCCGGATCGGAGTGCGCAATACTGCCGCCAATCGTGCCCTTATTTCGCACCTGCACGTCGCCAATGCTTTTCGCGCACTCGGACAAAAGCGGACAAATCTGCTTCAGAAGATCAGACGACTCCAACTGATAATGCGTAGTCGTTGCTCCAATCAAAATCTGATCGCCTTCTTCGCGGATGTACGCGAGCGATTTGATCCGCGCAATGTCCACGAGCAATTCCGGTTGCGCGAGCCGTAGCTTCATTGCCGGAATCAAACTGTGACCACCGGCAAGAATCTTCGCACCGTCGAGATCGCTATTGAGCAGCGCCACCGCTTCGTCGAGCGTCGCAGGCGCTTTGTAATCAAATTGTGCGGGAATCATTGTTCAGCTCCTCTAGTGTCCGTTGATTATGCGCCAAACATTTTCCGGTTTGATCGGCATGTCCAGATGCTTCACTCCAAACGGCGCCAACGCATCGACAATCGCACCGACAATTGCCGGAGTGGCGCCGATAGTTCCGGCTTCGCCGACGCCTTTCACACCGAGTGGATTCACGGGTGAAGGAGTCTCAGTTCGATCCAACTCAAACTCCGGAACGTGCGACGCACGTGGGACCGCGTAATCCATCAAAGTGCCGGTGATCAGTTGTCCCTGATCGTCGTAGACAACTTCTTCAAACATCGCCTGCCCGATCGACTGCACGATGCCGCCGTGAACTTGCCCGTCAACCAGCATCGGATTGATTACCCTTCCGCAATCGTCAACCGCGATGTATCGCAGGAACTTGATGTCGCCGGTATCGCGATCAACTTCAACCACACAGATGTGTGTGCCGAATGGGAACGTGAAGTTCTTTGGTTCGAAAAAGTAAGTTGCCGAAAGTCCAGGCTCAGTGTCCGGTGGTAATTCTTTCGCGATGTGCGCGGCGAGTGCGATGTCCTGAATCGTCAAACTCGTTTTGCCTTCGGTTTGCGGTTCCGGTAGTGCGGCTGCGGGTGCTTCAGCGACGGGTACAACTGGCTCTGAAGTTCCAGTCGCTGCGGCTGCAGCTGCCGCCTGAAGCGAATACTTTCCACCTTCAAACGATACCTTAGTCGCATCAGCCTGAAGCATGTGTGTCGCGATCTTGTGCGCTTTCTCTTTGAGTTTTTGAAGCGCTACATAGACCGCCGTACCACCGACCGCGGTCGCGCGACTGCCGAACGTGCCGATTCCGTATTGAACGACACCCGTGTCACCATGGATCACAGTCACGTCGTTAAGGTTGACGCCGAGCTCATCGGCAGCGATCTGCGCAAACGAAGTTTCCTGTCCCTGGCCGTGTGGCGAGGCTCCAGTCAACACCGTTACCTTCCCGGTTGGCTCAATACGGACTGTCGCACTTTCCCAACCACCCGCAGGCATCGCCTGTGATGGACCAAGCGCGCAGATCTCAACGTAAGTTGAAACTCCGATTCCGATCAAACGCCCATCTTCGCGCGCTTTTTTCTGCTCTTCGCGAAGTGCTGTGTAATCGATGATCTGTTGTGCCTTGTTCAGCGCAGTTTCATAGTCGCCACTGTCGTAATCGAGACCAGTCGCGGTGTGAAAGGGAAACTCACTCGGCGCTGGGAAGTTTTTACGACGCACTTCCGCGGGATCCATGCCCAATTCGGCGGCCACAAGATCAAAGACACGCTCCACGACATACGTTGCTTCAGGACGGCCGGCGCCGCGATAAGCGTCGGTGGCCATCTTGTTCGTGAAGCACGCAGTGATATTCATCTGGATCGCAGGGATCTTGTAAGCGCCCGATAGCATCAATCCTGTCAGCGTGGGAATTGCAGGTGTGAGCAGTTGGTGATATGCACCCATATCAGCAAAGACGCTGTAACGTAGACCGAGCACGGTGCCGTCGTTCTTACATGCGACTTCGATATCGCCAACCTGGCCACGTCCATGAATCGTCGCCTGAATGTTTTCTCGTCGTGTTTCGATCCACTTCACGGGTTTGCCAAGCTGCATCGAGATCCAGCCGAGGAGAGCTTCTTCCGAGTAAACATTTAACTTGGATCCAAAACCGCCGCCGACTTCCGGAGTGATCACACGCAACTTGTTTTCGGGAATTCCGATCATAAGCGCGACCTGCGTGCGCATGAGGTGTGGGATCTGTGTCGACGACCAGATCGTCAGCTCTTCCTCACCCGGGAAGTAACGTGCAAGCACGCCGCGCGGCTCCATCGCGATCGGCGCGAGTCGTTTGTGCAGGATGCGTTGCTTAACGGTGCGATCGGCGGCGGCAAAAGCTGCGTCAATGTCGCCCTCGCCCGAGGTTAGTTTGTAGGCAATGTTGTCGGCGAAGCCGTCGTGAATGACTGGACCGCCAGCCGCTGCCGCTTCGACGTCAGTAACGACAGGCAGATCCTCGTAATCGACCATCACGAGATCGACAGCGTCGCGCGCTGCGTAACGATCCTTTGCCACTATCGCTACGACGGGATGGCCCACAAAGTAAACCTTGTTCTTTGCGAGGACACGATGGTCGGGAACTTTTAAGTCAGGCAAGGCGCCGGCGCAGGGCACTGGTCCAATCTTATCGGCAACATCTGCACCTGTATAAACAGCGATGACACCTGGAGCTGCGAGCGCGGCCGACGTATCGATGCTGGTTATCTTCGCGTGCGCGTAAATCGAACGAACAAAGGCAACATGAAGCGTGTTCGGCAAAGCGATGTCGTCGACGTAGTGTGCGAGCCCGCGAATTAGACGCGGATCTTCAGTGCGCTTTACACGTTTGCCAACGTAGTTGTTCGTCATGCCTGCCCCGCTTTCTTCGCAGCGTATTGCACCGCTTCGATGATGTGCTGGTAGCCGGTGCAGCGACAGAGATTGCCTTCGAGTCCGTGGCAGATCTCTTCTCGCGAGGGATCGGCATTTCGTTCGAGCAACTGCGCGGCGGTCACGATCATGCCCGGCGTGCAATAGCCGCACTGCAATCCGTGTTTCTCCCAGAAACCTTCCTGAACCGGATGCAGTTCACCGTTTTTGGCGAGTCCTTCAATCGTTGTCACTGATGACCCGTCGGCTTGGACGGCGAACACAGTGCACGATTTCACCGCTTGTCCGTCGAGCATCACGGTGCAAGCTCCACAAAGGGAAGTCTCGCAACCTACGTGCGTGCCGGTCAGTTCCAAAACGTCTCGCAGGTAGTGAACGAGCAGCATGCGTGGCTCGACCTCATCGGTACGAGAGACACCATTCACGTTCAGATTGATAGCCTTTTTCATGAGCTACCTCACTTTTTTTATTCAGTATGGATCTTAGTGCTTTGAGCTTTGTACTTTGTACTTTTTAGGTTAACGCAAGCTCGAACCAAGCGCAAAGTACAAAGTACCAAGCACAGTCTAAACGGTTGCCTTGTGAATTCGTCGCTTCAAACGGTGGATCGTTCGCCGCACCACTTTGAGTTGAGCGCGATCGTGGGCTTCGATGGCCGCCGTTCTCTGCGTCTTTAATTCACGAATGCGAGCTTTGATGCTGCTCTTATCGATACCGACGACGTCGTGATGCTCGTGCTTTATACCCAATGCCTTGGCGAGAGCTACGACGAGATGCTCTTTATTCATCTGTGTATAACCCTGAACGGCCTCGTGCTCGCTGCCCTTAGCCATTTCGCGTAGCTCTGCCAGGGTCTTGTGTCTTAGTTGTTCGAATGTTAACTCCGCCATTGGAAGCTCCTATTCAGTGCAATTTTACTTGTTCAAAAATCTCATTGAGATGGTGCCGCAGGTGGACCAGGTAATCGCGAATTAAATACTCGAGCGTGGCCGGTTCATTTTTGTCTACGAGAACGAAAGCGATCTCGTCCAGTGTATGAGGTGAACGCGATTTGGTTAAAACATCTTCCGGTATCACCGAGACCGCATGCACGAGATGCAGATTGTAAGCACTCCACAGTTGAATGACGTCGGTCCACGGCTCCTCACGATACTTTTGCGAGCTGACCCATTGGTCCTGCTCGTAACCCGGAAAGACGAGGTCGTCAGTGAACTGCGCGCGCACGAAGCGTTGATGATTATTCGCCGCCGAGTCGATCAAATGCCCAAGTATTTCAATCGGCGACCACGCCTCAGGCGAACTTCGGTGACGGCTGTTTTCTTCAGGAATATCCTTCAGCCGCGCCGTCGCGCTGACAACTGTTTCCCGAAAGCTCCGGAGGAACTCTTCATAACTATTGGGGGTGGACATGTGGGTTGATAATAGGATCTTCTCGCGCAAAGGCGCAAAGGCGGCTGACACTTGCTATGTCCAAGTATTGAAGATCAAGTCTCCTAGTGCTAGATTGATGCTCCTCGCACTCTGGGAGAGGTTCACGTCAAGATTTAAAAGCTGATCTTTACGCTGTAGACGCTCGTATTAACACATTTTGATTGAGTCTTTTTCTCATTCATGCGGACTCTCATGCTCATCCTCCCCATAACGCCTCGCCAACTGGGTTTTTTGCTCGATTTCCCCGATTTGTCAAACCTTCGAAACGAATTGATCTGGGGGCCAATCGCCGGGTTAATAATTGCAATTCTTGTCAAAGCACCGCTTCGACGCCTGTTGCGTTCTCTAATCCCATACGTAATTGAAAAAATTGCGGACTGGGTCCCCGTGAAGGTAGTAGGCGATGAAGTCGCCGGTCGACAGATCAAAGAAGAACAAGCATATCTAAGATGGAGAAAAGCTCATCTACAGCCTCTTCACGATAAACGTGATCAGCCAATTTCGATACCCGCAACCAAAAAGGAGCGGCAAAAGGACCAGTCAAAGAAACCGCGGCCGCGCCTAACCCGACACGACGCTTCTGACTGGGAACACCCTCTTCTCAAGGAGATGGGTCTGGCATATAGGGATGAATTCGGTCAGGGATCGCGAGTACGAAACCTGGTCCAGGAATTAAAAGACCATTCGGTGACCATTGTTTTAGGGGAACCGGGTTCCGGCAAATCCGTATGCCTGCGCCAGCTTGTCCGTGACTTATGCAAGAAGGAACTTGACAGGGGCGGGCGCCCTCGCATGTTACCGATCTTCGTCGAGATGAAGGCGTATGACGGATGGGATTATGAGCGTAACAAACCGCAACCTGTATTGGACTTCCTGACGAACTCATTCGAATCGAGCTGGTCAAAGTCGCAGGAACCGCAGACTCACTCTCGTAAGTACATCGAAAGAAAGTTGCGAGAAATTTTGCAGCAAGGTCGAGCCATTTTGATCTTCGATGCACTGGACGAAATGCCGCAGAACACTTACCAGCAACGCACTGACGAGTTGAGGGAATTCATGACGGATTTGCTGGAACGCGGCGAAGGAAATCGATTTGTTTTTTCGTGTCGCCAGTTGGACTATGACAAGACACTCCCAATGAACGAAGTCGTCATCGAGCCCTTCGATCAAAAACGGATAAAACAATACCTGGAAAAATATCTGGAAAAGGAGGTTGCCGAGGACCTCGCCAAGCAGATTAAGAAAAGCGAAACTTTAACAGAGATCGTCAGCAATCCTTTTCTTCTTCATGCCTTCACTCTGCTCCAAGACAACCACCCCGGCAAAGAACTTCCTGCCGCTCGCGGCGAGTTGATAAGAGATTACACTACGGAACTGCTGAAGCTGCTTGAAGAAGACCAACAAGAAGAGTTGGCTTCGATAGACGGCGGACTACCTCGACTACAAACATTCTTTTCGGCATTAGCGTTTGAACTGCAACAGGAAGGCACCTCAGCTCATCCCGATTCTTTGCTACACCTGTGGACACAGTATCCGCAGTGGAAGCAAATGGTTTCGATCGGACGCCGGGCCTTCATTCTCAGAGGAGATAACCCCGGCGATCCTGATCCTGCCGAAATCGAATCTTACGGCCGCATTGAGTTTCAGCATCACCGTTTACAGGAATATTTTGCCGCACAGGAATTAGCCAACCGCTATAACTGGGGCGAAGTAGTCGATCACTATCTGAGAGATATCTGGTGGCACGAGACGGTGTTGTTCGCTATTGCAGAGGTGGACGATAAACAATCGGTCATAAAACGCATGCTCTCGTTACGTAAGGAAACTGAGGGGTGGATCGAAGATGTGTTGGCCCGGGCAAAAGATCCATATGCGAAGAAAGATGAGCCTGAAGAGGTCGTTACTAATAATGCATCCTGAAGGTAGTAAATGACTCAGACCGTCTCCGACTTCATTTTGGAAATAGAGGAGCACCACGAGAGGTGGTGCGCCGAGCATTCCGATCTGCCCGTCACTTTACTGTTTCTTTCGCGTATCGTGGGGGTGCTGTCTCGTCTTGATGAAGACTCGAAAGCGAAAAGCGTGTGGGACGAGTTGACCAGCAGAGGAGAATCGCTGGCCAGTACACGCGATTTGTTCGTCGCAGCCGAAGCTATCGGCCACCTTCCTCCTGAGGAGCGACAACTCGAGGAAGCTCAGATTAGACGTGAATTAGGTGTGGTCATCAGTGAAGGGGCGGAGTTGCACAAAGTGCAGGCTTTACACGCGCTGAAATTCATCGCCTCGAATGAATGTAAACCTCTTCTCGAGAAAGGACTGGAAGACGAGAGCCCATGGGTCCAATCAACTGCCCTGCGAACATATCTCCGGTTGGATTTGACAGAAAAAACTCAAAGAGGACCAGTCGCCGATTATCTAATCAGGAAGTTTCGCGAGAGTCTGTCGTGGGAGTCAATCAATTCCGATCTTGTTTCTGAGACTTTCGAAAAATATTTTTCACTGAACAAGGGACTCATCATCAACTTATTAAAGGAGCGCGGCGGTAGAAGACTCCTTTTCTTATCAGTCCCCCTCTGGCTCACGTCCATAGTCGTAACGATCATCATCGTCATTGTGAAAGTGATCGGTGCTCTACTCGGTTTGGCGCTCGTCGTACCAGTTGGACTGGCCGTGATAGGAGTTTTTCTTGCTTTTGTTGCAGTTGCCTTGGTCTTGGTAGCGGTGTTTGGAGTGTTCGTTGCTCCGCTCTGGGCTCGAAGTTTTGGCAATAAACCGAGTGAAACTAAAGAACCAAATGATCCGCTATTGCGTGTAGTGGGTTTTGCGCTCTTAGACTATCTCCTACTGGCAGCAACTATTCTATTAGGAGTGACGTCAGGAATAGTACCTCCGGCAATCACGCTTGGAGGCTTCCTGCTGGTTCTGGCCATATCACGTGCAATTCAAGAATTTTCCCCAGAAAAAGCCGAGCGCTTTAGAAGTTTGATGGGGTTCCTGGTTGCGGGCTGGCTTACTTGGCTTGCGATCCGCTGGTCGCAACACGTTGCTGTGATTTTGACAATCGTTCTTATGGCTGTGCAGGGTGTCCGAGTGTCGCTGTGGTCGGCACCAGTCCTGGTTGCGATAATGGCCTGGACGAAGAAGGTGATCGTTAAGATACCTGCAGCTGTTTCGTGGTGCTTCCAAAAACTTCGAGAAGGTTCTGACGAACTGCGACGCACCGTACACTCGAACGTTACAGAAACAGAACCGGCAACGCATGACACACCTGTACCGGCAACAACAACTATAGCGGTTGCTGTTGTCCGTCGCTATGTTCGTCCACGACCAAAACATCTGATCATTATCGCAAGCATCATCGCTGTCTTCTCTGCCCTCGTATATCTTGGGCCAAGCGTCGCGGAAAGGTTGCAACCGAAACTGATTGCCCTCGGACCGTGGTTGCTTAACGCGCCGCTTACTCACAGGTATTACCTGTACACCGCGGCCGGTCTCATCCTTCTTTGTTGCTACTGCGGTGCCGCCCTGGTCTGTCTTTCGTTTCTATGGGACGAAGTGAAAATCTTGGAAACGATCCGCCTCCGCATTTTCTCAAAGGGCGATGTACATCAGGATGATCCTAAAGACTTCGTCGCTTCCATGTTTCGAAGCATAAGAGACGAGAACCTGACCACGGCGCTTCGTGTCCAGGCGGTCTCGACGCTAACAAGAGTTTATCCCAGAACGGACGAAGGGTATCTCCACACCCTCTGGAATCTGAGTCGAGAAGACTTACCACGCGGAGTCAAGGATGCCATTCAGAAAGCGGTGGCAGACGGACACAAAAGACAGTTCCAAAGCCGGAAACGCTCGCGTGAGATTGATCCCCAAAAACTCGATGAGGCAATGAAACAATGGCTGGCGAAACGGCGTCGATCGATCCTGCGCCCTAAAATCGAGAGGGCTTTATACGCCGTCTTACTACTCTCACTATTGGCCACTGCATTTCAAACGTTTTCATTTATTGGCAGTGGTCGCGCGATCGACGCAGTTGCGTTATTCCAGTTGGCAATGGGTAGCTTTCTTATTTATCGTTTCATCCGTACAGGCGGACGGGAGTCGAAGACACGCAAGTGGTTGTTTATGATCGCATTGATGCTGCTGACTGTCGGTATAACGCATCCGCTACAAAACTTCTTGATGGATCCAACCTGGCCCGACCTCTCTCTTAACTTCGGTCTGGCGAGAATCGATAGTCCAACTCTGAGTGCTTTAGTTGTCCCGACCATATTGGCCTGTGTTATTGCGCAAATAGGGCATACCCTCTACTTTCTCGAAAGCCAGTCGCCCATTGAAGTAGGGCCAAGCAAGAAGACTAACTTCTTCGAGCGCAGAATGAATCGATTAGGGGCCAAGCCTAAGGTGCTGCATAAGGTTTATTGGCTAGCGTTGATGGCTACGGTGGTGCAATCGGAACCGATGCAGGAATTGCTCGACTTGCGTTATGAAAACATGCCGGTTTTCGCTACGAACCTGAATGATAAGGAATTCGAACTTAGAAATCTCCCCACCGATGGACGAGTTGTTCGAGTCGTGCTGGTGAACGTTGGGCCGGAACCAGAACTGCCTCCCGCGTATGATCGGACCCTGCCGACCCTTTACGATGCGGCAGTATCAAGAATTAATAGTAATACAGAAACTTACATGCCTGCGCTGGAGAGAACTTTTCCCTATTTCCCCGAAGCTGCCACAAAAATTCTCAAGGAGAATAATGAGTATAGAACCTATCGGTACGGAGGAGATATTTGGCTTTCGGCTCGCGATGGCAAAATAGAAATCTGGGAGCCTGCGGACTATTGCATAGGTCCACCTCGTTTAGTAGAAAATAGTGTTTTCATCAACCTAGAATGTATCGACGACTATAACAGACTCGTTGCGATGGTTTATAACAAGAAGCGCAGCGACTTCGTGCGGAGAAGCTCTGAGAATCCAGACGCGTTGCTAAAACGGAAAATAGAGCCGCCCTGGAGTGAACGGCGGCGGGTACACACACTTTCACCATTCGTCAGAACAGTTTGGACTCCTGTCTTCTGAGACTTGGCGCTTTACCTTCCATGATCGCTACCTTGAACTTCGAACCGCGTTCTTAATAGACGTAATAGAGCTAGCCAGACTGGCCAGCGCACAAAATTCCAACTTCCGACTCTAGTAATGCAACACCAAACAGACTCGATTCCTCGATACGGCTTCACTTCGGCAATGCCTGACAGGACTACGGGCACCCGATCAGGAAGTTCAGCAACTAGATACGTTGCCGCCCACTGCTTCAACGCTCTTCCGTAGTGTCGAAAGCAAAGGTTGCTGCGCTTTTTGAGACGGGAGACGAGGCAAAGATAATCAAGTCTAAAAATCGAAGCAATTCACCTCCGGAGGCCGGAGCCCAATGATCTTGTAGGAGATAAACGGAGCGGAATCGCTTGATGAACTCGCGTCTGCAGCTGATCTTAAAATAGTTGATTCCTGTTCTCCGATTATCAGGACCCTGCCGAAAGTATGGATGGCGGTAGCGCGGATCTTTCATCACATTTTAAGAGTTGCTTGGTTGGCCGACGTTCGCTTTGGTTATGCAACCGTAAGTGCTTCCTCTTTCACCAAATTCTTCGCTAAGGCTCCACTCGGCAATACCGGACAGCACGACTGAATCACGATCAGGGAGTCGATCTCGTACAAATTCCTTTATACCAACAATTTTCTTTATTCTCCCTACTCGGCTTAAAAATCACGTCCCTCCGAACCTTGTCAACGCGCAACAGCTATTCCAAATTACGTTAACCTCCCTGATTTCTTGCGACCACAATCACTTTTTCCCCTGCCCAGAGATATCTCCACAGATTTTCGTGTCCTCGAAAAACTTTTGCGCCTGACGTTCTTGACTCAAACTCGCCAAACGATCTAGTTTGCTCTGGCCCAGAAGATTTCAACCTCGGAGACCTCGCAAAAATGAAGAATCTGTACCCCCGAACCCTGCTGCGCCTCGTAGCCTGCATTGCGGTCCTGGTGCTCGCGTCAGTGAGCGCCGCGGCCCAGGAAACAGCGACCTCGAAAGATAAAGATCTGTATAACCAACTCAAGGCGTTTTCACTGACGGGCGGCGTGATGCAGCTCAAGGGGGTTGTACTGAAACGAGGTCGAGCGCAGATTACCTTGGACGGCACTGTTTATCTCAGTCAACCGGTTGGCGGAATGATTACGGGCGCCGTCTTCATCGGTGAAGGGAAGTTCATTGCCCAACCTCCGAATAACGAATTCGAGAAGGCAAACGTCAAACGACTCCTCGGCAGCGAGGTAGTTGAATCTGATTTCAAGACCGCCGTTTTCAGATTTACCGACGACACCGCCCTGCAATTCGGCGAGTTATCTGTGAATGGCCCAGCAAACGAACGCGCACAAAAACTGGCCCGCGAAGCGGATGAACGCACGTTGCGCGAGACTGGCGCGAATCTCGCCGCACGCCTGGCGATTTCAATATTGAATGCAGAGAAACCCGGTTTCTTCTTCGCCACTTTTGACGGTGGCAGGCGTGGTAAGTTCTCAATGCTTATCGATCATCAGAATCGTATTCCAGTTGCTAACTTCCGCATAAACGCCGGAGAGAAAGGACTGCTTTGGTCTTATGACTCCGATATGTATTTTACGGAAGTTTGGATGGCGTTTTACTCAGAGGAGGATTATGCGCGTAATAGTGTCGAATACTCGGATGCGAACGATCAGATCGATATCGCATACTACCGAATGGAAGCGGACCTGCGAGACCCCAAGTCCCGGCTCCGGCTCAATGCGCACATCGAAGCAGTGCCCCTTCAACCAAACGTAAGGGCAATAGCGTTTAGCGTTGGTGAAGGTTTAGGCGAGTTTGAGGAGCAGCGCCTCAAGAAACAGATGCGTGTGACTTCAGTTCGACGTGATGACGTTGAACTTGCCGCCGTGCAGGAGAACTGGGAAGGCGGGTTCACTGTGTTTCTACCGGCTGCCCTGAAAGCCAACGAGGAACTCGAACTCGACATAAGTCTCGAAGGCGATATCGTACGGGACATTGCCGGTATCGATTGCTACTATCCGCGTTCAACCACGAGCTGGTACCCACGCCACGGATATCTCGATCGCGCCACTTACGATCTCACGTTCCGGCATTCAAAAAAACTGCACGTCGCAAGTATTGGCGCACGCCTTAGCGAAGAACTAGACGAGGAAGACAAGGATGCGCTCATTTCCAAATACCGAATGCCGCTCCCTGTTTCGTTGGTGACCTTCGCACTTGGTCCATTCAAACGCCATAACGAAGAGATCAAATGGGAAAAGGGTAATGCTCCGACGCCTCTTGAGTTCAACTCGCTTCCGGGTGAGTACATGCCGATAAAAGAAGATTTTATTTTGGCAGAGCTCAATAACTCGGTCAGATACTTCACGGCACTCTTTGGCAATTATCCGTATCCTGCTTTTGGAGCTGCGTATCATCCGTTTGGTTTTGGGCAGGGGTTTCCCTCACTGTTGATGATTCCGTCAGCGGACACCGCGAGTAAGTTTACCTACCAGTTCATCGCACATGAGACTGCGCACCAGTGGTGGGGAAATATTGTGGCGTGGCGCTCGTATCGCGATCAGTGGCTTAGTGAAGGCTTCGCTGAGTACTCCGGGATTCTTTATACGGGATTACGATCCAATCAGGATGCCAAAAACGATCTCCTTGGCCGCTTACGATCGTCTCTGAAGGATCCGCCGATTACACCCACTGGGCCCGGTAAAGGCCGGCTGGTTGACGTTGGTCCAATCATTCTGGGCCACCGTCTGAATACCATTAAGACAGGTGGAGCTTACCAGGTTCTCATCTATAACAAAGGCGCCCTGGTGTTGCGCATGCTGCACTTCATGCTAAGCAACCCGGCGACGGGTGAAGGCCAGCCCTTTTTCGACATGATGACTGACTTCGTGGAGCGTTACCGGAACAAGACTGCTTCTAGTGATGATTTCCGCGAAGTAGCCAGCGAACACTTCGCACGCTCGCCGATTGGTAAGAAATACGGCATGGCGAATTTGAACTGGCTGTTTTATCAGGCGGTTTATGAAACCGAGCTGCCTTCGTATGAGTTGCAGTACAAAATGGAGGATCAGCCGGACGGCAAAGTCCTGATCTCGGGCACGATCAGCCAGCAAAACGCACCTCCTAATTGGTTGATGGTTCTGCCGGTACAATTTTCCTTCAGTGGCAAGCAGAAGGCGATGGGGACTGTTTTAGTTCAGGGAGCATCGAGCCCGTTTCAAATAAGGTTGCCAATGCGTCCGAACAAGGTCGAGCTCGATCCGGATCGCTGGATCCTGGCCGAGAAGGTTTCGACGAAGGGCAACTGATCCAGCGAACGGAGGATCTTAGCCAATAGTTTGGAACCACGTTTAGGAGTTGTTCGTTTAGGTGACATGCGTTGGCTGTGGCGTATTACAAAAGTTTCAGTAGTGCTGGTGGTAATGTTATTGATACTGCTAGCCACGGGCCTTTCAGACAGACTGGTCTTTTACGCTCGCGTCGCTAAGCTCTACACGCAATCTCCCGATACCAAAATCGCAATGCCCCTGGAGGATGTCTCGAGAAAGGCAGTCGCCGATACGTGGGGCGCTCCGAGAGGCACGGGGCGGCGTCATGAAGGCCAGGACATTTTTGCGCCACGGGGCACACCGATTCTGTCAGCTACTAATGGTTACATCTACAAGATCGGTGAAAACAACCTTGGTGGCCAGACGGTTTCTGTGATCAGCAAAGGCGGGCGCGTTTACTACTACGCACATCTCGATCGTTATGCAAACGGAATCGAAGTCGGCGATCGTGTGACGACCAGAACGGTCCTGGGCTATGTCGGTACAACCGGAAACGCACAAGGCACGCCTCCTCATCTCCATTTCGGAATCTACACAGTTACCGGAGCGATTAATCCGCTTCCACTGCTAACAGATCGCGTGGCGCCAACCGTAACCACGGCCAAACCAAAAGAAACCAAAGCCAAAAGAACTCTGGTCAGCCGCAAGGCTTAGTTTTTGAACCGGAATCCCGCCCACGGCAGTGGGCGGATTGTTCAAGCCATTACTATTTATCCTAGATCTCCCACGGGAGTCCGAGAGGCGGTGATAAATAGTGTGGACTTGAACGAACCGCCCACTGCCGTGAGCGGGATTGGAATCTCATTAAGGGTATGAGTTTTGTAGAAAGGACTTGAACCCATCCGCCCACTGCCGTGGGCGGGATTTGTGCAGTGCCGCAGGTGCTCGCGTCATTGACTCCCTCCAGCCCTTCAGCTTATTGTTTCCGCCAGTTCAACTAGTCTTGTCGGCCCGTTAAGCGACAAATTCCAAAGGTAAACTGGAAGGAGTTAACGCATGCGAATGCGATCCCGGTCTCTCCCTGTCTCAATCCTTGTTCTGACTTTAACTATCTGCGTATTCATTTTGGCCCCGAGATCGGAGGCGACTAATTCGCCTCAGGATCCACCGGCGCCACCCGCCGGTGGCGCGGGTCAGGAGCGTCCTGGTCGACCCGATCAGTCGGCTGAGCCACGACCCTACGAGCGTGTGATCACAAAAGAAGCGAAATCGGATGAAGGTATCTTCACGCTCCACACGATCAAAGAAAAGGTTTACTACGAAATTCCCAAAAGCGAACTCGGCAAGGAGTTTCTTTGGGTGAGCCAGATCGCCAAGACCACGCTCGGTGTCGGTTATGGCGGGCAGGCGGCCGGCAATCGAGTGGTGAAATGGGAGCGCAAAGGAAATCGTATTCTGCTGCGCAATGTGGTTTACGACGTCATCGCCGATCCAAAGCTTCCGGTGTCGCGCGCCGTCCAGGCGGCAAATAACGACACCATCATCATGGCTTTTAACATCGAAGCGCTCGGCAAAGATGATTCGGCCGTGATTGATGTGAGTCGCTTGTTCACGACTGAAGTCACCGAGTTCAGCGCGCGCACGCGTTTGCGTGCTCGCGGCTTCGACGCTTCGCGCTCTTTTATCGAAAAGACAAAGTCGTTTCCGACAAACATCGAAGTGGAAGTCTCGCAAACCTACACGTCACCACCGGACCCGACTCCAGGTGGCGGCGGAGGTGGACCACAACCCGCGCCCAATCCATTCGCGCAGGGAATGCGCGCCGGAACAAACGCCACCGTCGTCATGCACTACAGCATGGTGAAGCTTCCTGAGAAGCCGATGATGCCGCGTTTGTTCGACGACCGCGTCGGATATTTCTCAGTTCGCAAAACCGACTACGGCGTAGACGAACATCGCGCGCCACAACGCACATACATCACGCGCTGGCGTCTGGAAAAGAAAGATCCAAACGCGGAACTCTCGGAGCCGGTCAAGCCGATTGTTTACTACGTAGATCCGGCGACGCCGACGAAATGGATTCCGTGGATCAAGAAGGGAATTGAAGACTGGCAGCCCGCGTTTGAAGCCGCCGGCTTCAAGAACGCCATCATCGCGAAAGAAGCGCCTTCGAAGACTGAAGATCCTTACTGGGATCCCGAAGACGCGCGCTATTCCGTGATTCGTTATCTGCCGTCAACGATCGAGAATGCCTCGGGACCGCACGTCAACGATCCGCGCACGGGTGAAATCCTCGAGTCAGACATTCAGTACTATCACAACGTGATGAACCTGGCGCGCAATTGGTACTTCGTACAAGTTGGACCACTCGATCCACGCGCGAAGAAACTTCCGTTGCCCGACGATCTCATGGGCCGTCTGGTCGAATATGTGATTGCCCACGAGGTTGGTCATACGCTTGGTTTTCAGCACAACATGAAAGCGAGCGCCACGTATCCCGCGGACAAAGTTCGCGATCCGGAATGGCTCAAGACGATGGGCCACACGCCGACGTTGATGGACTATTCGCGATTCAACTACGTAGCACAACCGGAAGACAACGTTCCCGTGGAGCTTCTTGTCCCGGGTATAGGTCCATACGACAAATGGGCGACGATGTGGGGTTATAAACCGATTCCAGGCGCAAAGACTTCAGACGACGAAAAGAAAACTCTTGATGAGTGGGCACGTTCGCAGGATGCGAAACCCTATTTACGTTTCTCAACGGCAGATGCGCGCGGCTCTGACCCTGGTGAGAACACCGAAGCTGTCGGTGATGGTGATGCCGTTGCTTCGACAACGCTCGGGCTCAAGAACCTGAAACGCGTAGCCGACATGCTCCTGCCTGCCACATCTCATTCCGGTGAACCTTATGACGACCTTGAAGAGGTGTATGCGCGCATGTTGGGCCAGTGGGCTCTCGAGTTGAACCACGTAACCGGCATCGTCGGCGGCTTCAATTCGCAACAGAAGCATGGCGGACAGGATGGTGTGCGTTTCGTGATCGTGCCGAGGGAACGCCAGGCCGCAGCAGTACGCTTTCTAAATGAGAACGCATTCGCAACGCCGA
>DATEIS010000323.1:0-11142 GCA_035278765.1 Pyrinomonadaceae bacterium
TATATCGCCGTCTTTTCCGCGCGTCGTGATTGTGATCTCGCCCTGTAAGTCGGTGCGATAGAGTTTCACGTTTGGGTTTGCAGCTTTCAATCGATCGAGCACTGCCTGCGACGGGTGACCATAACGATTCCACGCGCCGCACGACACGATCGCCACCTCCGGTTGCACACGATTCAGGAAATCACGGGACGTCGCGTACTTCGATCCGTGGTGTGCGAGTTTTATAACTTTGCTCTTTAGATCCAACTCTTTCGTGAGCAAACGATGTTCGGTCTGATCTTCAGCGTCGCCCGTCAACAACATCGAAAACGATCCGTAGTCCAAACGCACCACGATCGAATTCGCATTCGCTTCGTTGCCGCCTGTAGTCATTTTGTCTCTGGTGAAGAAAGGCTCCGACGGCGCGAGAATCATCAGCAACGCACCGCCACCGAGATCGTACTTGGTTCCCGGTCGCGCAGTTTCGTAGTGTGCCCCGCTTGATGTCAGCGCTGCTTTGTAATCGTCGTAGAACTTTGTCAGCGGATTGGCTTTTGCGGGTTTCGCGGGCTTCGCAGGTTTCTTTCCACCGGCTGACTTCTGTGGAGTCGCAGCAACAGCTTGCGCAGGCACGCTCGGCGGCTGGCCGTTATCGATCACATTCAGAACTTTTACTGCTTTGAAGACTTCGGCAGCGCCACCAAGATGATCGGGATGTGGATGAGTAGCGATGAAGTAATCGAGCTGTTGAATGTTGTTGCGTTTGAGCGCTTCAACAACGGCCTTCCCTTTGGTCGTGTCGCCGGCGTCGATCAGCACGGTTTTTCCAGCCGGTGACGATATAAGCATCGCATCGCCGTTGATTGGACCAACATCGAGAATGCGAATGGTTAGCTCACCACCTGAGGCCGGCGGCGGCTGAGTGCGCCACCACGGCAGGACATACTTCCAGCCAACAAACGCGCTCGCACCAACGACCAGCAAAAGAACAGCAATCGCACAACCACAACCTCGGGTAGTTCGTCCCAATCAATATTCCTCGTTTCGCTGTGGGCGATAAATTATGCGCGGAGTGAATGGCGCGTCTACCTGGTTTAGCATCCGCATCACGGTAGGCATCACCGAATAATCTCCCCGCGTGTACGCTTCGAGTGCCTCTTTGGCTTTCACCACGTCCCAAATCCATTCCGGAGAGATGACTTGTTCGACCATCAATATGAAGCGTTCACCCTCTTTTGGTTTGAACCTGAGTGGTGTTTTGAAAGTCAAAGTTTTGGATGCGTACGGCTCCACCTTGAGGCCTTCGGATCTGTTGACCAGCAACTGCATTTGGTTCTTGGTATCGATTGTCACCAGCGAATAGCGGAGGCCAACCAGCTTTACTTCCGAACTGTTCCCGACCGCGAGTTTCACGAGGTAGCCTCGCTCGGATTTGACGAGCGATGCCTCGTGGACCGTTAGCGGCAGATCGAGCACTTGGAAAACTTCGACGGAGCGAGCACTCGTTTGGGCCAAAACATTTTTCACGCCAAGCCGCAAAGGAGCAAAGGAAGGCTCAACTTGCGTCCTTGCGTCTTTGCGTGAAACTTCCGTGGAAGCCACGAAGGCTAAAAGCACCAACAATGCAAACTTCAAAAACATCTCAGCTCTCGGCAGTCACTGATTCATGCTCGCGTTCCCACATCGTCTCGGCTTCTCGCGTGATCCGCGTCGGGTATTTGCCATTCCAGCACGCCACGCACGACGCATCAGCGCTCATCCCGCTCGCGGCAATCATCCCCTCGAGTGATAGATAACCCAGCGAGTCGGCCTCGATGAACTTTCGTATCTCTTCGACACTCATCTGCGCGGCAATCAACTCCGTCTTGTTCGGCGTATCAACACCGTAGTAACACGGACTAATCGTCGGCGGACAACTGATGCGCACGTGAATCTCCTTCGCACCCGCTTCGCGAACCATGCGCACGATCTTCTTTGACGTCGTACCGCGAACGATCGAATCGTCGATCAGCACCACACGCTTCCCATTGATCAGATCGCGAATCGGATTAAGTTTTATCCGCACTCCAAAAGATCGAATCGATTGTCGTGGTTCGATAAACGTGCGCCCAATGTAATGATTGCGCACGAGTCCAAAACGAAAACTCAAACCACTTTCAGCCGCATAACCGATCGACGCCGCCACACCCGAATCAGGCACGGGCACCACGATATCAGCATCCGCCGGCTGTTCGACGGCAAGCCTGCGGCCCATCTTGTGTCGCGACTCGTTGATCGATCTGCCGTAGATCAACGAATCCGGTCGCGCAAAATAAACATGCTCAAACAGGCACATCGAGTGCTGCTGCGCCGGCAACGGATGTGAAGATCGCAAACCATCCCGATCGATCACGATCATCTCGCCCGGCTCGACGTCGCGCACATACTGCGCGTCGATCAGATCGAACGCACAGGTTTCTGACGCGATCACCCACGCATCACCAAGCCGTCCGAGAGCGAGCGGACGGAAGCCTCGACTATCGCGAATTGCAATCAACTCAGAAGGCGTTAAAAACAGCATTGAAAACGCGCCCTCAGTCTCGCTCAAAACTTCCGGTATCGCCTCTCTAACCGACGATCGCGAACGCGCCACACCGTGCAGCACGACTTCCGTATCTGATGTCGACGAAAAGATCGCGCCTTCACGTTCGAGTCGCTGTCGCTCTTCGCGTGCGAACGGAAGATTTCCGTTGTGACAGACTGCGATTTGGCCGTGCTGGCAAGTGACACAGAATGGCTGCGCCTCGAGAATCGAGACATCGCCGGTAGTTGAATAACGCACGTGTCCGATCGCGCTCGCACCCCGCAAACGATCGAGAGTCGTTTGGTTGAACGCTTCAGAAACGTGTCCCATCGCGCGTTCAATACGAAGTTCAGCACCATCGGAAGCAACGATCCCACACGACTCCTGGCCGCGATGCTGAAGCGCGTACAAACCCAGATATGTCAAACGCGCAGCTTCGGGATGTCCATAAATTCCGAAAACACCACATTCTTCACGCAGCTTAGTGATCTCGATTTCAGTCAATTGAATTGTCCTGGTTTTGCAGGTTACGGGGATTACCGCGTAATGATAACTCATTTGAGCCCCATATGAACGCGGCTGAACGTGAATCACTTCTTTATTTGGTTTCTACGTATGTGCGTGGGTATGATGGGCTCGACATGAGAGTGTATTTCTCACTACTGGTAACGGCGATATTTTGCCTGCCGTTGTTTGCATCAGCCTTCAGCACGCCGCCGCCTCCCGCAGCGCAATTGTATCGTCGCCATTGCGTTTCGTGTCACGGGAACGACGGCAAAGCCAAAACGTCAAAAGGAAAGTTTAGCCACGCGCGCGATTTAACTGATGCACAATGGCAAACCGACGTCAGCGATGAACGCATCTTCAATTCGATCATGAACGGCCGGAATGTGCGCGGCAACATGCCTGCTTTCTCCGACAAACTGAATGAAAAAGACGTCAACTCGCTCGTAGCTTATGTTCGTGCGTTCAAAGGGCAACAGTAGGATGAATTCCAGCATACTCCGTCGCGTGACGATCCTTGCCTTGCAGGCGGGTTTGATCTTTGTGCTCGTCGGCGCGGGCTGGTTGATTTATCGACGACTTCCCGAAAGCACTGCCCCGGTTGATCCCAGTGAGCGAACTTCGCTCCAAATATTGATCAAGCAAACTCCGGACAGTGTTGGTCAATCCTTGGATGTTTCTGTCAGTCTCTATCCGGTCGATATCATTGCGGTACGACACGAGTTCTTTACGGAAACCCGACCTGGCAAGCGATTCGAAGATTTTCTCAAGGAACGGATGAAGGGTCGCGCGCCGGTGAACGCGCGTCTCGACAAACAAGGATCCGGATCGGTGTCACTCGCACCGGGTAGTTGGTGGTTACACGCGACTCTTTCCGGCGACGAACAACTCGAATGGCGTTTGCCGGTAACTGTCACGGGAGCGAAGCAGGTCATTGAACTCACACCACAAAACGCGTACACGAGAAGTAAAACCTTCTGATTTGTGTTTTGTGCTTAGTACTTTGTATTTTGTCAGAGCACCAAGTACAAAGAACAAAGCACAAAGAAAATGCTTGCCCTCCGCGTCGATAAAAAAAGGCTCGCCGTCAAGAATGTAAACAAGCCTGATCTTTCTGATGAAGCACTCGTGCGTGTGCTGCTTTCGGGCCTCTGCAACACGGATCTGGAAATCGCACGCGGATATGCGGGGTTCAATGGGACGATCGGTCATGAGTTTGTCGGGGTCGTGGAAAACAGCACTGACCGCGCGCTCATCGGTCGTCGAGTTGTTGGCGAGATAAATGCGGGTTGCGGTAACTGCGATTTGTGCCAAGCCGGCGACTCGCGACACTGCCCGAATCGCACCGTGCTCGGCATACACGGACGCGACGGCGCACATGCAGAGTTTCTACAGCTTCCAGCGATAAATCTTCTTCACGTTCCTGACAACATCCCCGACGAGCATGCAGTGTTCACCGAACCACTCGCCGCGGCGTGCGGCGTACTCGAACGCGTAAACATCAGCAACTCGGATCGAGTCGCCGTGATCGGCGACGGCAAACTCGGGTTGCTATGCGCGCAAGTGATCGCCCTCACCGGTGCGGCTGTCATCCAAATCGGAAAGCATTCCTCCAAACTACGAATCGCCGAACGTCGCGGTATTGAGATCTCGACGCCAAAACTCGCCGCTAAACGTAAGCAGGAGTTTGACGTCGTAGTCGAAGCCTCAGGCGCTGCGAGTGGGTTTGGCCTCGCCCTCGACCTCCTCCGTCCAAAAGGTCAACTGGTGTTGAAGTCGACTTTTCACGGAAAAACGGAACTGGACGCCGCACGGATCGTGGTTGATGAGATTTCGATCGTCGGCTCGCGGTGTGGGCGCTTCAGTCCTGCACTTGATCTGCTGAAGAAAGCCGCAATCGACGTCGAAAGCTTGATCAGCGAGGAGTATCCGCTGGCAAACGGCGTTCACGCGATGCGCCGCGCCGGGACTAAAGGTGTGATGAAAGTCCTGTTACGCCCGTAAGCCATCCACAGATCACACAGATTTGCACGGGTTTATCTGTGTAATCTGCGGATGGATCTTTGTTCCCCCCTTTCGCTATACTCTAGCCCTTTCGCCGGGCCCCGATTTTCCAGAAGGTGGTGTGAATCATGTTTGACGTTTCTCATAGCAGCACAACCGAACAAGAACGGACAATTCTGAAAAAACTGCGCGTCTGGATCGCCGCGCTGGCAGTTGCGTGTTTACTTGCCGGAATCGGTATTGGCGCGATGCTATCGGGCCGTCCGACGTCGGCGCAGCCCGATCTTCAGATCGCCCGTGCGCCTGAAGCACTTTCGGCGTCGTTTGCCGAGATTGCTCGCCGCGTCGAGCCGGCTGTCGTCAACATCGAAACCACCCAAACACAGGTAGAGGTCAGCGAAAAAGACGACGATAAGGAAGACCAGTCGACAAATAATCCGCTGCTCGACATGTTTCGCCGCCAGCGACGTCCAACTCGTGGCGTCGGCAGTGGATTTATCGTCAGTCCCAAGGGCTACATTCTGACCAACAACCACGTTATCGAGGACGCGAACCGAATCACTGTCGGATTGCAGTCAGGTGAGAAGTATCGTGGCACCGTGGTGGGCGTCGATCCGGAAACTGATGTGGCCGTGATCAAAATCGAGACAGCCAAGGATCTACCGACAGTCACGCTCGGCGATTCGAACGCAGCGCAGGTTGGCGACTGGGTGCTTGCAATGGGTTCGCCGTTCGGTCTCGATCAAACAGTGACCGCGGGAATCATTTCGAAGAAGGAACGTGAAACTCCGTACTTCAACGTCTTCCAGCGCTTTCTGCAAACTGACGCCGCCATCAATCGTGGTAACAGTGGTGGACCACTCGTCAACATGCGTGGCGAAGTGATCGGCATGAACTCGCAAATCGCGACGTCCACCGGCGACTACAACGGTATCGGCTTCGCGCTTCCAGCAAACGAAACCGCTTTCGTTTACAAACAGCTAATCGCCCAGGGCAAAGTTAAACGCGGCTATCTCGGCATCACGCTCGAATCAGTGCACGATGAGTTTGCGAAGGTTTATGGCTTGTCGGAGGCGAAGGGCGCGATTGTCACGACCGTCGCAGACAAGGGCGAGAATGGTCTGCCTACTCCGGCGGCTAAAGTTGGTCTCCAGCCAAACGACATCATCGTCGATTTCGAAAGCGCTCTGGTTATCAACGCGCAGGATCTGATTCAGCGTGTCGCAAGCACGCCGGTGGGCCAACAGGTCGCACTAACGTTCCTGAGAGACACAAACGGCAAGCTCGAAAAGAAAACTGTGCAAGTCACTCTTGGTGAACGACCGTCTCAAAGCGCGCGCGAGTGGCCCGCACCGAGTACGCCCGGTTCGAAGGATCCTGACCCGAAAGGCAACGCACTGCATCTCGGGATCACGCTCGCCGAACTGACGCCGCAGCTTCTCGCCGATCGACATCTGACCGGCGTTCAGGGTCTTTATGTCAAAGACATCGATCCAAACGGACTGATAGCTGAACTGCGCAATTCCGGTGGCGGACAAGCTCTCGTCGTAGGCGACGTAATCAATCGCATCAATCGCGTTCCGGTGACTTCGCTCACCGATTTTCAACGCGTCTTAAGTGGTCTCAAGGCGGGCGATCCGATCGTTTTGAATGTGACCAGGATCCAGCGCGACCCGAAAGGCGATCGACTGTTTCCAGTGATCGTCCAGTTTACGTATCAATAACGCTATTGCCGATTGCCAATTTCCGATTGCCGATTTGTTCAGGGCTTTCGTGAACCGAAATTGGCAATTGGCAATCGGCATTTGGCAATTAAGAATATGGCTCAGGCAAAAAAGGCAATCTCAAAAACCAGCGGAAAACTGGCGGCGCGGAACGCTGCCCGCACCGCAGTCAAAACTTACCAGAACTACATCGACGGCAAGTGGGTAGCGAGCCAGTCGGGCGAGATGTTTGAAAACATCAACCCGGCCGACAATCGCGATATCGTCGGACGCTTTCCACTTTCCACCAACGAAGACATCAATGATGCGGTCAACGCCGCGCAGGGTGCGTTCGATCGCTGGCGTAATACTCCGGCGCCGAAACGCGCTGAATTGTTGTTTCGCCTCGGCGAGATACTGATCCGCGATAAGGAACAGTACACCGCCGACATGACGCGCGAGATGGGCAAGGTTTTGAAAGAAGCCGGGGGCGACGTTCAGGAAGCAATCGATTGTACGTACTACACTGCCGGTGAAGGTCGTCGTCTGCACGGGTTCACCACGCCTGCTGAGATGCGCGACAAGTTTGCAATGTGCATTCGTCAGCCAGTTGGTCTCTGCGGTTTGATCACGCCCTGGAACTTCCCGATGGCGATTCCTTCGTGGAAACTGATCCCGGCGTTGATTTGCGGTAACACCGTCGTCATCAAACCGGCCGAAGACACTCCGCTTTCAACCTACAATCTTGTAAAGGCGACTGAAGAAGCAGGCATTCCGCCGGGTGTTGTGAATCTCGTCACTGGATTTGGCGAGACTGTCGGTGCAGCGATGACGAATCATCCCGCGTTGCGGTTGATTTCATTTACGGGCTCGACTGAAACCGGACGCATCGTCGCTTCTGCCTGCGCTGAGCGAAACGCGATTTGCTCGCTCGAGATGGGCGGCAAGAATGCCATCATCGTGATGGACGATGCCGATATCGATTTAGCTGTTGAAGGCGCCATTTGGGGCGCCTTTGGTACGTCAGGACAACGCTGCACAGCGTCGTCGCGCCTCATCGTCCATAAGAAAGTTTACAAACAGTTCGTAACGAAGCTCGTCGAGCATACAAAGGCATTGCGCGTTGGCAACGGCGCCGATCCAAAGACTGACGTTGGTCCAGTTATCAACAACGATGCCGTCGAAAAGATCATGAGTTACGTCCGCATCGGGCGTAACGATGATGGCGCGAAGCTGGCTTGCGGCGGCCGTCGTCTTTCGAAGGGCGACTACGCAAACGGCCATTTCATCGAACCGACTGTCTTCACTGACGCGACGCCGGATATGCGTATCGCGCAGGAAGAGATTTTTGGACCAGTCACCACAGTCATTCCGACAAACTCACTCGAAGATGCGATCCAGATCGCAAACGGTGTCCGCTATGGACTCTCCGCCGCGATTTACACTCGCGATGTCAATCGCGCTTTCAAAGCGATGAACGAGATGTACACCGGGATCTTCTACGTGAACGCCTCAACGATCGGCGCGGAAGTACATCTGCCGTTTGGCGGCACCAAAGCCACGGGCAATGGTCATCGTGAAGCAGGAACTCAGGTACTCGACATTTTCTCTGAGTGGAAGTCGATCTACGTAGACTTCAGCGGCAAGCTCCAGCGCGCACAGATCGATCAAGTCGAGTCGCCGCAATGATTATCGGCCTGCCTAAAGAAATCAAAGACAACGAGTATCGCGTCGGATTAACTCCAGCCGGCGTGCGTGCGCTCAAAGAAGCCGGTCACGATATCAGAGTTGAGCTCAACGCCGGCGCGGGTTCCGGATTTGAAGATGCACTCTACGAGCGTGCTGGTGCAACGATTGTCTCCTCGGCTGATGAGGTTTGGGCCAGCGCCGATATGATCGTGAAGGTAAAGGAACCAATCGCGCCTGAATATCCGCGCATGCGTGAAGGTCAGTTACTCTTCACTTATCTGCATCTGGCGCCGGACCACGCGCTTACTAATGAGTTGATTAAACGCAAAGTCACCGGCATCGCTTACGAAACGATTACCGATCGACGAGGGACGTTGCCGCTGTTGACGCCGATGTCGGAAGTTGCGGGCCGTATGTCGATCCAGGTGGGCGCACACTATCTCGAGAAGATGAGTGGTGGACGAGGAATTTTGTTGGGTGGCGTTCCCGGTGTTCCCGCGGCGCGCGTGGTGATCATTGGTGGCGGCGTCGTTGGCACAAACGCGGCGAAGATGGCTGTGGGCATGAATGCAGTCGTCACGATCATCGATCGAGATCTCGATCGACTCCGCGAACTCGACGACATTTTTCTCTCGAAGATCTCAACGCTCGCGTCCAGTGCTTACATGATTCACGATGCGATCTCGCAGGCTGATTTGATCGTCGGCGCAGTGCTCGTGCCAGGTGCCGCCGCTCCGAAACTCGTCACACGGGCCATGCTGAAAGACGTTCCGAACGGCGCTGTGATCGTCGACGTGGCAGTCGATCAGGGTGGTTGCATCGAGACCAGCCGCCCGACGACTCACTCGGATCCAACTTACTACGTCGAAGGTGTGCTGCATTACTGCGTTGCCAACATGCCCGGCGCCGTGCCGCGCACCTCGACGTTCGCTCTAACCAACGCCACCCTTCCGTACGCACTGAAGCTGGCGAACAAAGGCTTCCTCCAGGCGATCTCGAGCGACGCTGGTCTAAAAGAAGGCGTCAATACCTACGCGGGCCACTGCACCTACGAAGCCGTCGCCACCGCGCAGAACATCCCCTTCACGCCACTAGACAAACTCATCTAGGACCGTTTTGGCTACTTTTGTAGGTGAGTGGCGCAGGCGGCGAGAAGATCTTCCGGGGAGACAGGCTTGGCGAGGAAGGCGTTAACTTGTTCGGATTCGTCCGTTGTATTCCTGGGATCGAGGGCGCTGAGTAGGATTATCGGCAGATGCGCGAGATGCTCGCTATTTCTCACAAAGCGGCACAGCTCGTAGCCATCGAGGTTAGGCATCAGGGCGTCGGTCACGATCACATCGACTCGCGCCGTCAACAAAAACTTCATCGCCTCCAAACCATCACCCGCCGACACCACCGCATACCCATTTCGATCGAGCACCACTTCCAGATATCGTCGCAGGGCCGGATCGTCCTCGACCAACAGCACACACTGGCGCTCCCCGTGCTGATGCGCCGAGTGCAGTCCATTGCCTGTTGGCATTTCGAGGTCGTCCAGTCTGATCATCGCGCTGTGGGCTTAGACTTTCGAGGCCGTGAGGGCTCTGAAGGTCGCTGAGCCAGGGGTTGACTCGCCAGATGCAGATTAGACTGCCCAGCCAGTGGTTGTCAATGTTTTCCACTGTTGGCCACAAATGCCGCAGGTGGGGTAAAACGCCCGGAATCAGTCAATAAACGTGCGGTACCAGAGTTCCAACCCAAGTAATTGAAACACTTGGAGGTTATAGTCTTCGCGGCCCGAAAAATTAGCATCGAGCACTCGCTTCACCTGGTTTGGCCTGAAGATGCCCCGGCGGCGCACCGTTCCCTCGGACAACAAGTCGCTGATAAGAGGCCGCAGCGGCCCGCGCAGCCAGGACCGTATGGGCGCTCCGAAACCGGCTTTCTTCCGCCAGACGACGTCCTTCGCCAACACGCCTTCGAGTGCCTTTTTGAGGATGTACTTTCGCTTCAGTCCACGCAGTTTTAGACGCGGGGGCATGCGTGCAGCCATCTCAATCATCTCGCGATTCAGAAACGGCACCCGGACTTCAAGATTCGCCGCCATCGAGGTCTTATCCGTCGTCAGAAGATTGAGGCAAGGCAGGAACGTTTTTAGATCGACGTACAGAAGCTGGTTCAACGGTGCGGCGCCTGCGGCACGCTCGAAGTATTTGCGATGCGCGGAGTATGGATCGTATTCACGTGTGCTTGCGCGCCACTCTTCCGTATAGAGACGCTGTTTCATCTCGTTCGTGAAGTAAGTGCCATAGCCAAGATAACGATCTTCGAAATCGAGTGCGGCACTGCGCGCAAACTTCTTTGCGTTTCGTAACGGCGCGGTTAGTTTTCCCGGCAATCCGCCCGGAAGCGCACCGGCGACAGTTTTCATTAACGGGCGTCGCAAAAGACCCGGCACCGGATCGAACGCAGACGCGATCTTCATCGCCATCTGTCGCGGATAGCCCGCAAACACTTCATCGCCGCCCATGCCGGAAAGCATCACCGTCAGAGTCTCGCGTGCCGCACTCGAAACGAGGTAACTCGGAATCGCCATGTCTATCGGCGGCTCTTCCATGTGATACACCAGCTTCGGCAGGAGATCGGCGACCGAAGGCTTCAACATGATCTCGTGATAGTCAGTCTGTAATTGCTCGTTGACACGGCGCGCCCAACGCA
>DATEIS010000324.1:0-28621 GCA_035278765.1 Pyrinomonadaceae bacterium
CGAACTTTGTACTCGTCCAATAGTGAAAGTTGGAACAACTCACGATCAGATCGTTGGATTGTCAGGGGTTGCCGAAGCGCCCTGAATAACTAACAAAGAGGGAGGGGAATGTCAATGAATTTGAACCACAAAACGGCACAAAGAATTGGGGGTGTTTGTGTCTTTATGCCCTTTTGTGGCGCAGGCTTAACGGACTTCGATGCGATCCCCGGCCTGAAGTCTGGGATCCGCGACGGCTCCTGATTTAATCTGTTTGATTGTGTATTGAGTTGTGACCAGGCGACCATCGGATCCTTCACGCGAAAGTTCGACTTTATTGGCCGATTTGGCTGTCCCGCCGGACGCCAGCAGAGCCTGGAGGAGCGTGACGCCTGCTTGAAACATCTTTTGACCGGGATAACTTACGCGACCACCTATGTAATAGAACTCCTGCGGCTTGGTCGTGACCGTGATCACGTCGCCCGCCTGAACGGTTAGGTTGAGAGTTGCAGTGTCGCTAAGGTCATGTGTCGGTCCCGGCAGGCCGCGCCGCATAATCACCACACGCGCGCCGTCGTTTCGCAGTTGCGACTCAGACAAAACAACGTAGAGCGGGACTCTTTCGCGCCTGAGAAATCGCGTTCCGGGCATGTTTACCAGACCAGTCACGGTGATCGAGTGGCTGAGATACTGCCGCACTCCTACCGAAACCTTGGCGTTTGTGTCTACGGCCCTTCTCTTAAGTTCCGCAGAGATGGCGTTTTGAATCTCTTCCGGCGTGAGTCCGGCAACAGGAACCAGACCGCCAGCGATAGGAAGATCGATTACGCCATCCTCGACGACCGTGAACAGTGTCGACCGGTTATTTGTGGAATTCGGCAGGCGTATGTCCAGAACGTCGCCAACGCCAACGCGGTAAATATCAGTTAACTGCCGTTCCGTGGCGGCTGCGGCGGATGAGTCGTTAACGGAATTCTTGATCTGCAAAACACCGGCAGTTTCCTGTGCATTTGCTGAAACAAGGGAGGCAAGAACAAGAGAAGCAAAAAGGGTTAGGGAAATTGGTTTTTTCATAAGCAGGGGCAGTTGCTTGGGATGGGCGCGTGTGCGCCGTCAAATCTGAAGACTAGGAAATGTCTAATAGTGAGTGTGTTCCTGAAACGTATCCACAGATTACGCAGATTTATTAATCTGTTATAGTCATCGTTTCATTTATGTACGAGTTTGCAGTCACACCAGCAGTCACAAACATTCGTCGCCGTGGGGTCGAGATCAGCGAAGTGGCGCCCAACAGTCTGGGCGCGGAAATGGACCTCGAAAGCGGGGACCGAATAATAAAGGTCAACGGACGCGTGGTTCGTGACTATCTTGATTTTCGTTTCCACACCGCAGGCGAAACTGAGCTGTTGCTGGAGGTTCGGAAGAAGAGTGGCGAAGACTGGGAAGTGGAACTCGAGCGGGCCGAGGGCGAAGACTTCGGACTCGTGTTCGAACACATCGTACCGCGGCAATGTGCCAACGAATGCATCTTCTGTTTCTGTAACGGCAATCCTGCCGACGCCCGACCCTCGCTCTTCATAAAGGACGAAGACGTTCGTCTCTCTTTTCTCTACGGCAACTACACGACCCTCACTTCAATCACTGAAGACGAAATGCGTCGCATCGTCGAGCAGAGACTTTCGCCGCAGTACGTTTCCGTGCACGCAACTGATCTTGAAGTCCGCGCTTATCTGCTCGGGATCGATAAAGAGCGTGCAGACATTTCGGCAAAACTCGCGCGCATGCTCGACGCTGGTATCGAGGTGCATGCGCAAGTTGTGTTGTGTCCGGGAATCAACGACCGGGAAGTGTTGACGAAAACGATTCGCGATCTCGCTGCTGAGTATCCGCGGATCACGAGTGTCGCGATCGTGCCGCTTGGTCTGACTCGTTACAACACTGATCCGCGTCTGGCGAGAGTGACTCCTGAATTCTGTCGTGAAGTGATCGATCAAGTTGGTGCGATTCAAAAAGAGTTGCACGCGCAGATCGGAACAAACTTCGCATTACTTGGTGACGAGATCTATCTGCGAGCAGGACGTCGCATTCCTGGACGATCACACTACGGCGACTATCCGCAGATCGAAGACGGCGTCGGCATGGTCCGATCTTTCAAAAATGAATTCGCGAAACTTGTGCGACGACTTGAACGTGAAGGTTGGACCAATAACAGGAACAAGACAGGAACGATCTTCACTGGAACTCTCTTCGCGCCCGTGCTCAAAGAAATGATCGACGACTTGAATGCACGATTCAAAGCGAGACTGGTTGTTGAGCCACTCGAGAACGGTTACTTCGGTGGCGATGTTTCTGTTGCCGGATTGTTGACCGGACAAGATCTGTTAAGCGCGCGTGATCGTGTAACGGGTAACTTTGTCTGCATACCAAAGCAGATGTTAAAGAGTGATGAAGCGATCATGTTGGATGGAATGAAGATCAGTGAAGTATCACGCGCGTTGGGCCAGCCGGTTCACGCTGTTAACCTGCAAGAGTTAGCCACACTACTGCTGAATAAAAACTAACGCATGATCGAGAGTGCTTCGACGACATCAACGAAGAAAAAGATCCTTGATGTCGGTTGTGGTCAAAACAAATTTCCGGGCGCGATCGGGATCGATGCGAATCGTATGAGTCATGCAGATGTGATTCACGATCTCGGAGTGTTTCCTTATCCGTTTGCAGATGATGAGTTCGAAGAAATAATTTGCCGTCACGTCATCGAGCATGTGCCCGACGTTCTCGGTTTCGTGAACGAGTTGCATCGCATTACAAAAGCGGGTGGCAAAATAAAGATCGTTACACCGCATTATTCGAATCCTGATTGGGCAACTGATCCAACTCATCGCAATCACTTCAACAGTTATTCATTCACGTGCTTCATTCCTTCACGCACGCCCTTTCCGTTCTACACCACAGCCGAGTTGAAACCTGTAACTACGCACGTGAGTCTGGCGAATCTCTGGCGTGCGTTGGGACTTGAATTCATTGTTAATCTCGACCAGCGCTTTCCTTCAATGCGCTTCACACGAAAGTTTTGGGAGTTCTATTTGTCTACGATTTTTCGTGGCAAGGAACTCACGTTCGAGTTCGAAGTCGTCAAATAATCGGACATCTCGGAACGTACTGTAGGGGCGGCCCTCCGTGGCCGCCCGTGGTTTTGATCAGACCTTTTGCTAAAGATCTTCTTCCAAACCACGGGCGGCCACAGAGGGCCGCCCTTACAGTACGTCCGCCATCCCCTAATCCTCTACTCGCCTCCAATTCATAAGTTCCGATTTTTCTACAAAATTTTGGTTCGACCCGATACGATTTTTCGGGTTATCCCGGTACGCTTTTTTGTATTTTTGCTTGCAAAAGCGTATGTGCTCCAAAATTCCCGGCGAGGGCATGGTCTTTGCACGTGCAAGCAATTTGCTACGTCCTCCGATTCGCAGGAGACTCGATCCTCCTCGCGGTCCAGTTCGGTAAACGAGAAATTTAGACAGAAACCAGGCTGGCCGGATCCTCCGGTCGATCTTGAAGCGAATCGAATTTCCCAGGCGGCAAGTGCGGCGCCAAATACGGAAAAGGCACTTTTAGACAAGGTGGTAAACCACGCTCGATTTTTATCATCCTGAGGAGGGAAAATGAGAAAGTTCACAACGATCTTGATGGCGATGCTGGTAATTGTAACTTGCCAGATCGTTATTCAAGCCCAGATTACAACCGGCTCCATCTCCGGTACTGTGACTGATCAAACCGGGGCGGTTGTTCCTGGCGCGAACGTCAACGTCAAAGGAGAAGCCGGCCAAGTGTTTACGGCTGTTACCAAGGGTGACGGCGGATATACGATCCCCGGTGTTCCTGCAGGTGGCCCGACATACACCGTGACGATCACTGCGCCGAGTTTTAAGACGGCCGTGATACAGAACGTCAAGGTCGACGTTGCTACCCCCGCAACAGTCAATGCGCAACTTGAGCCCGGCAACATCAATGAGACAGTCATTGTCGCTTCCGGTGCTGAGGTATTGCAGACTGAAACGGCAACAGTGGGAACGACGATCGCCGGTCGGCAGATCCTCGAGACACCAATTCAATCACGTGATGCTCTGGATCTCGTCACCACATTACCTGGTACGACGACCACGGGCGTGGTCCGAACGTCATCAATCAATGGTCTGCCCAAGAGCGCACTCACCATTCAGATCGACGGCGTGGACGTGCAGGATAACTTCCTGAAATCGTCCGACGGATTCTTCACCTTCATTCGTCCACGTATTGACGCGATCGACGAAGTGACAGTTTCAACAGCTACTCCCGGTGCCGAGAGTTCGGGTGACGGCGCTGTTGGTATCAGATTCGCGACGCGTCGTGGAACTGATGACTATCACGGCAGTGCTTTCTGGCAGCACCGCGATGAAGGTCTCAACACGAACAACTTCCAAAACAACTACAACCGACTACCGAAAAACAAACTGCGCCTGAATCAGTTCGGCGGCAGCTTTGGTGGTCCAATTCCACTGCCGAATTTCGGCGAGCATAGTGATGGTCCAATGTTCGACTCAGGTCGAGGCAAAGCGTATTTCTTCTTTAACTACGAACGCTTCCACCTGAACGAAACTTCCCCGGTGCGAACGCGCCAGGTGCTGACCTCTGAAGCGCAGAACGGCATCTTCCGTTACGGAACAAACATTCAGGGCGAGGCGAATGGCAGCAGAACGGTCAATGTTTTGAATCTCGCTGCTGCGAATGGTCTTCCCAACACGCTCGATCCGACCGTCACGAGCATACTGAACACCATCCGCTCGGCAACGGCGCAAAGAGGTAACTTCCAGACGCTCGGAACAGGCAATCTGTGGTTCCGTCAGCCGTACCAGTTTTCGAATGATGGTCAGCAGCGTCGCCGGTTCCTCGTGCTGCGCATGGACGGCAACATCACGAAGAACCATCAGATCGAAGGAATTTGGAACGATCAACCTTTCCGCTCCAATGTCGACTTTCTGAACAACGTCGATCCGAGTTTTCCAGGTATTGCTAACGCTGGTACCCAGAATTCAGATCGTCGTTCGTTGTCAATCGGACTGCGCTCGAGCTTCGGCAGTAGTGTGGTCAACCAGTTCCGCTATGCGCAACTCGCAGGTTGGCTCGGCGGCGCTTCGAATTTTGACTTGGTCGGCGGAAAAGAGTTCTGGCAGCAGACCCAGGGCGGCTTCAACATCGCCCTCGGTTCCGGTTTGACCGGTTTGACAATCCGTAATGCATTCAGTTCCAGAGTCTCGCCGACGGCGGATTTCACTGACAACGTGTCATGGATCAAGGGTACGCACACGATGACCTTCGGTGGGCAACTCAAGAAGGTCGAAACGATCTCTGACTCTGCCAACCCGGTAGTCTCGACGGTAACCTTTGGCGCAATTGGACAGGATACCGCTTTTATTAACGCTTTTTCGGCGGCAAACTTTCCAGGTGCGAACGGCACTGAGCTGGCTAACGCTCGGGCCGTATATGCAACGCTTACCGGTCGCATTAGCGCCTTCAATGCTGGAACCGTCTACCTCGATCCTGATGGAGTTTATCGACTTAATACGTCACGCCATTTCGAGATCGAAGAACACACTAACGGTCTCTTTGCTCAGGATTCGTGGCGAGCGCGCTCTAACCTGACGCTCACCTACGGTATCCGGTGGCAGCCACAGCTTGGCGCGAAGCTGAATAGCGCCAACTACGCGATGCTTACAGATCCAACCATGGTGTGGGACGTCTCGGGTGTGGGGAATCAATTTAGCCCCGGCACGCTGACTGGCAAAGTGCCGGAGTTTCGTCTCAACGAACTGGGTGAAAAAGCTTTTCGGAACGACATGAAAAACTTTGCCCCCAGCTTCGGTGCCGTTTGGAGTCCGAACTTCGGTGGTGCGTTTGGAAAACTCTTCGGACGTGACGGTAATGGGGTCCTCCGCGGTGGTTTCTCGCGCTCTTACATTCGTGAGGGTACGCTGATCGTTGAGAACAGTCTGGGCGTGAATCCAGGCGGCCTCTTCGGACTAGCGCGCAATCCTGCGGCTACTGCCCCCGCGAACCTTCGCCTTACCCCGGGTACGCTCTTCAGGACCCCAGGTAATCCGAATCTTTCGCCACCGTCATTTGATTCGCAGCCTGACTTCCCGCGTCCGGTTGACCCGTTCAACGATGCGGTATTTGGGTTCTCACCTGATTTCCGCTCGGGCTACGTCGATTCCTGGAGTTTTGGCTATCAGCGTCAGCTCGGCAGAGACACCGTGGTTGAATTCCGTTATGTCGGAAACCGCGGTAAAGACATGCAGTCGCAGTTTAATCTCAACGAGGTCAACGCGATTGAGAATGGCCTTGGTGCCGAGTTCAGACTCGCGCAGCAAAACCTGATCGCGAACATCAACGCGGGCCGTTTCCAATGTTCTGTTGCGAATCAGAATCCGTGCCTGCCACAGAACCGGCAGACAACGTTCGCATACTTTGGCGCTGGAACTGGCACGAGTCCACTTCCGATCGCGCTCTCGTACTTTGCGGGATTCGGCGCCGATCCGAACGCCGCAGCGAGCTACATCAACAATCTGGAGTTTAGTGCTCTCAATAGTTTCGGGGCCCTGGGCAATCTGAATCCGGCCAACCCGCAGGCACAAACCTATGCCAATAATCTGGATGGGTTCTTCAGAGACAATACGCTTGAGGCTGGTCCTTTCGGGGCCGCCAGGCCAGTTAACTTCGTTCACAATTGTCCGAACACGTTTGGATTCTGCTATCAGTTCGACAATAGCGAAAAAAGCTGGTTTGACGCGGGGGTGATCGAGGTCCGCCGCAGACTATCCAACGGACTTCGCTTCCAGGCAAGCTACCAGTATGGCAAGTCGTACACGAACGCGTATGCGTCCGCGGCCGACCCGGTCTTCGGTCTTGGTGCTGGTGACCAGAGCAATGTGGCGGTCTTCTCGCTCCGCAACCGAGGCCTGGATAAGAGCTTCTCCCAGATCGACCTTCGTCACGCCTTCAAGTTTGACGCGACCTGGGATCTTCCGTTCGGTAAAGGACGGAAGTGGTTGGGTTCGTCACATTGGGCTGCCGACGCCATTCTTGGTGGCTGGACGCTCACGCCGATCGTTCGTTGGCAGAGTGGCGCTCCAATCCTGATGGAGAACATTTCACTTGTGGGAATGACCGCTAAGGAATTGCAGGATTCGGTCGGTGTTTACCACAATCAGACTATCAATGGTGTTGTTGTCCCGGTTAGCTTCCTGCCGGCCGACATCATTGAGAACACGATCAGGGCAAACACGTTCGAACAACCACAGGTTGAAATTTTTAATACTAATGGAACCCTACGGAATGCAAAGAGCACGTCCGGTTATGCAGCGGGCCAGGCTCCGACTGGACGCTTTATCGCTCCGGCTGGATTTGGCAACTGCCAGGCGCGCACGAGCGGTGATTGCGGTTTCCGCAAGTTCGTTCTCTTTGGACCGAACTTCTTCAAGGTCGACTCGTCAATCGGCAAGCGATTCGCGATTGGTGAGAAGCGCAACGTGGAGTTCCGTATGACTGCATTTGATGTGCTTAACCACACCAACTGGCGGTTGGGCGGCTGGGGCGGAAACGTGAATAACATCACGGTCTTCACCGGCACCTTCGGCCAGATGCTTAACGGTTGGGCGTTTTCGGATCCAAACGGATCAAACGATCCGGGCGGCCGCATTCTGGACTTCATGGTCCGCATCAACTTCTAACCGCAAGGTTAGTTTTCAAGAAGGCGTTGCCAAGCAATTGGCAACGCCTTTTTTGGTAGTTTTTTTCAAGTAGGAGTATTCTAGTCAAAACGTTTCAGTGCATCACGAGGACAGTTCCTTAAGCTAAACAGACAGGAGCGCGTGTCATGGTCTCAACAGCAAGGGTTTTGATGCGGCGAGCGATTCTTCTTGCAACCATCATCGGGTATTCCGCAGCTTTTGTGACAGCTCAGATCGCCGGTGGAATCAACGAAACGACCCACACTAGTCACGGTGGAAATAACTATATTGCCGGTACTGTGTACGCTCCGGATGGATTTCCCATCAGGACAAGGATGAGGATCAAACTAAATTCGCCGGCATGGGGCGATATTATCGCGACGACCGACGAGAGAGGACAATTTATCTTCAGCGGTGTTGCCGCCGGAACGTATACGATCATCATCGATACCGAAAAAGAGTTCCAGCCTGTAAATCATCAGGTTGATATCGTTCGGGACCGGAATATTGTACCGGAAACCTATTCAGTAAATATCCGCTTGCGAGAAGTAGAGGGTCCTAGATCGACGACCAAACCGTCGGTTGTCAGTGCCGCAAATGCGGGTGTTCCAAAGAAGGCACTCGAGTTTTATGACAAGGCCTCTCAACTAGCGCGCGAAAAAGATTATGCGGGAGCGATAAGAGAACTAAAGCTGGCGGTTGAAGAGTATCCGTCGTTTGTGAGTGCTCTTAGTTTAATCGGAATGCTCCACCTGCGGCTCAATGAACTCGATAAGGCTGATGAGGCGTTCAAAGCAGCATTGAAGATCGATCCCGAAGCCTATGAGCCGCTGCTCAACCGTTCGATCACGCTTCTCAAGCTTTCGAAATTTAAAGACGCTGAAACTTCACTGCGTAAAACACTCAAGGTCAAACCCGATTCCAGTGCTGCCTACTACTATCTCGGCCGAACGCTCAATAAGTTAGGCAAGAACGACGAAGCAGAGAAGGCATTTTTGACCTGCACCGAAAAGAGTCCCGGCGAATTCAAGGAAGCACATCGCCTCCTCGCTGCTATCTATCTGGATCGAGGGAAGCCGGAACGCGTAGTTGAACAATTGGAAATGTACTTGAAGCTGGTCCCGACGGCTCCTGACGCCGAGAATCTCCGAATGGTAATTGAGCAGATTAAGCGCGCAAAGACGAGAGAATAACTCAGGTACACAACCAACCTTCAATACGAAACAGGCTTCTATATTGAAGTCTTGTATTGAAGTCTTCGCAACCTCCTACACATGAAAGGCCCTAAGTAATGAGTAAAAAATCCCCGGTGGTCCTGTTTTTGATGATTTGTTTGATGGCTGCCAGTTCAGTGGTCGGTCAGAAGAAGATTAAACCCTGGAAAGAATGGTCAAAGGGCGATGCCGAGAAGATGCTCAGCAATTCACCCTGGTCACAACGGCAGGTTGACATGGATTTTGTAGAGGCCTCGACGCTCACCCGTCCCAGGGATCCGAGTATTGACGCTACTCTAAAGCAAAATGAAGGCATGACATCAAGCATACGGTTCTTTTCGGCGCGACCAGTTCGTCAGGCCTTCGTACGTATGATTCAGTTGCAAAAGAAGGATCTCACGCCGGAGATGGTAACGCGCCTGAACACCTTCGCGGAAGCACCTTCTGAAAATTTGATCGTTATCGCGGTTGCTGTCGAGAATCCGGATGCGAATATGCTCGGGAAGGCGATGCAGATTTACAGAAATGCTACGACGATCAAGCTGAAGAACACTACCTATCTCGAACGCAGCGATGGCAAACGGGTTTTTATCCAGGAATATACCCCACCAGGTAGCGATGGATTTGGCGCCCGTTTTATCTTTCCGCGAACGCTGGATGGACAACCGTTCCTTACTCCTGAGCACACTATCGTGCGTTTTGTTTCGGAACTCGATAGTTCATTAAAACTGCGCATGGACTATAAGGTCAAAGAGATGATGCTCGACGGCAAACTCGAATATTGAAGTTTGCCTTTAACGCGCTAACTGAACTTGCTCAACGATCTCTACACAAATCCCGCCCACGGCAGTGGGCGGATTTTTCAAGTCCTTTCTATTTGAAATTTATGATGTGTGCAAATCGGAATCCCGCCAACGGAAGTTGGCGGATCGTTCAAGTCCACACTGAACAGACTTGAAGTATCCGCCAACTGCCGTTGGCGGGATTAGAATGGCGTTCTAAGAATTGGTGTAGAAAGGACCTGAAGAATCCGCCCACTGCCGTGGGCGGGATTAAAAAGCTAAATGTCCGTTCAGCAAAAGACGCGACTTTCGGCCTGACATTTTTCTGAATGTGAATCCATTTATTTGCAAGAATATCCAAAAACTCGTATTGGCTCTCTGGTTAATTCGTTGAAAACCGCCTAAAAACGCAAGACCTCACCGTCCAAACAACGGGCACACCTATTGCGACGCCGCTTTCCGAATCATTTTTTATCTTTAGCAATCCGCTAGAGTCCCTTCTAGTTTTAAGAAAAAATTCAGGGAGTACCTGCCTTGAACGATCCCGTTTAGGGTGGTTTGCCTATTTCATTGAGGAGCCCCGTGATGAAACAGCTTATTTCTGATTTTGCGGGAGCTACCCTTCTTACTAGCAGCAGTCGTTTTCTTACCGGTCACACAATAATTCGGTTTGGCTTCTTCATGAAGAGCGAGATGCTGAGCAAAGCCTTCCTTTGTTGAGCATGGGCCTAAAACCACTTTGGAGGAACAGGTGATGAGAAACGGTTTACAGAAGTACCTACTAGTACTCCTGACCGTTGGTCTTTGCGCGCTCCCCGCGTTCGGACAAGGCGCTTCGACAGGTTCACTGTCGGGTACCATAACTGACCCTAAGGGTGCCGTGGTAGCGGGAGCTACCGTGACCGTGAAAAACGCTGCTACCAATCAGGAGTTTTCCACACAGACCAACAATAACGGAGCATACAGCATTACAACTTTATCGTCGGGCGTGTATACGGCCACGATAGCTGCCTCAGGATTCAAACAGGCTGCGGTTACCGACATTAAGATCGACGTCGCCAAAGCTTCGACCATTAACGTCGAACTGGAAATTGGCTCGGCGAACGAGACTGTCACGGTGGTCGGTGGCGGTGAGTTGCTGCAGACGCAAAATGCAACTGTCGGCACTACTCTTACCGGTCGCCAGATCACGGATTTGCCGACCGCTTCCAGAGACGCTTTGGATCTCGTGTTGACGATGCCAGGCACTGCGACGCCAGGTCGTCCTCGTACATCGTCAGTCAACGGACTGCCAAAAGGCGCACTAAACATTACGATTGATGGCCTCAACGTACAGGACAACCTGCTGAAGTCAAACGACGGCTTCTTTACATATATTCGTCCGCGTACGGATGCGATCAGCGAAGTCACCGTCTCCACTTCTAATCCGGGTGCGGAAAGTGCGGCTGAAGGCGCGGTGCAGATCAAGTTTGTTACCCAGGGTGGTAGCAACGAGTATCACGGTGGTGTCTACTGGTATCACCGCAACCCGGCGTTGAACGCAAACTACTGGTTCAATAATCGTGACCTGCCTCCAGATCCTGTTACAGGCAAAGCTCCGCAAAGCCGGATCTTGCTCAATCAACCGGGCGGTAAGGTCGGCGGTCCGATCAGGATCCCCAAACTCTTCAACGGAACCGACAGGGCATTCTTCTTTGTTAACTATGAAGAATTCCGACTGCCTGAACGTACTCCGCTTCGCACCCGAACCATTCTTACTGAGTCGGCACGAAATGGGATCTTCCGCTATGAAGCGGCTATTCCAGGAAGCGGTGTTCCAGGTGCCTGCACGACCTCCGGGGCGACGTCCGGTTTGATGCGCTGCGCTGTGAATCTTTACTCGATCGCAGCTGCAGGTCTGTTCCCATCGACACCCGATCCGACAGTGGGTGCGTTGCTCGGTGAGATCAGAGGATCCGTCAACGGATTGACAGTTCGTCCGGTGGTAGTCGCTGCGGGAAGCGCCGCGGAATTGAACCGCGAGCTTGTCAGCTTTACGAACATCGGCGGTCAGGTTCGCAAGTTCCCAACCGTTCGTCTCGACTTCAATCTGACGAAGAAGCATCACCTCGAGAACATCTGGAATTACCAGAAGTTCGATGGTGTCGTAGATTTTCTTAACAACGTTGACCCGGCATTCCCAAATTTCCCGAATCACGGAGCCCAAACTTCGATTCGCTGGTCCAACGTCACGGCCCTACGCTCAACTCTTACGAACAACATCGTTAACGAGGCGCGCATGGGATGGGTGGGTGGCATCACTCACTTCTTCAGTGACGTCAATCCCGGTCAGTTTGCAAACCAGGGTGGATACAATCTTGGAATCAGCGCTGCCGGTATCACCAATGCGACAGTTACGGCTGCTCCTTCTCGCCGTAATTCTCCAGTGAAACAGTTCCAGGACACGCTCACGTGGAACACCGGAAGTCACACGTTTAGTTTTGGTGGTGAAGTAACGAGAGTCAATCTCTTCTCACAATCATTTACTCGTGTGGTACCCACGATCGCTTTTGGTGTCGACTCAACTCTTGATGCGACACTCTTTAACGGGATGTTCAATACCAATAACTTCCCCGGTTCTTCGGCAGGTATTAGAAACACTGCGGCGGCAATCTACGCGACCTTAACCGGCCGCACGACGCAGTGGTCCTACACGGGCATTGGCGACGAACAAGGCAATTACGTGATCAATGGTGACCTGATTCGTCGCATGCACCAAACCACGTATGGCTTCTACGCGCAGGATTCATGGCGATTGCGTCCGAACCTGACACTGACAGTGGGCTTACGTAATGAAGCTCTACTGCCGTATGTAGCAGAGAACAAGAGCTATTCGTTTGCCACTTACGATCAGCTATTCGGCGTTTCCGGTACGGACAATCTATTCAAGCCCGGAACTCTGACGGGAAGCGCTACGAAATTTGTTGAGTTGTCTACCTCGGGTCAAAAGCCATTCAACGAGGACCGCTGGAATCTGCTTCCCAGCTTCGGTTTCAGCTACTCTCCAAATTGGAAGAGTGGTGTGCTCGGTTGGTTGAATGGTTCCGGAGGTCAGACTGTGATTCGCGGTGGTTTCTCGCGAGCATCCGTTCGTGAAGGCACCAACGTATTCCAGGCGGTGACTGGATCCAATCCTGGACCAACGTTCTCGGCCAACCGGTCCATCTCGTTGTCCGGGGCTAACAATCTTCCGGTCGGAACATTATTGCGCAACGGACAAGTGCCGGCGGCAAACAACGTTCCTTCATCGGTGGTCTATCCGTTCGTACCAGCGATCACGGATTCAGTGAATGCGTTCATTCCGGATCTGAAGCTCGGCTATGTCGATTCATACACGTTCGGTATTCAGCGCGAAATTACCAAAGATACAGTGCTGGAGGTCCGTTACGTAGGTAACCGCGGTAAGGATTTGTGGCGCCAGTATGACCTGAACGAAGCGAATACACTTGAAAATGGTTATTTCAATGAATTCAAAGTCGCTCAGCAGAATCTGGTTGCCAACATCAACGCCGGTCGGGGGTTGAACTTTAGATACTTCGGCCCAAACACTGGCACAGCTCCGCTTCCAATCCACCTTGTTAACTTCCAGGGGGCGACAGTTGCCGGCTCGTCTCCTACGGTTAACGGCTTTTCACCGTGTGGTGTAGGCGTTAGCAGTTGCGCGATCGATCCGACGAATCCGTCCCACTACCTTGCGGCAAACACCAACTGGACCAACGCTAACTTTACGGCTGCGTTGAACCCATTGGCTCCGAGTGTCGCCGCCATTGCCGGGTCTCTTGCGTTTAGCACCTCGACGTTCCTTAACAACCGCAACGCGGTTTTAGGCAGCTCGTTGACCAGTGCGGCGCTCAAGGCCTTGGCAACGCCGAATTTCTTCCTCGTTAATCCCGGTCTGGCAGGTGGTGGTTCATTCGTCATCGACAACAGCACCGTGAGTTCGTACGACGCGTTCCAGTTCGAATGGCGCCGTCGCATGTCGAAAGGACTTCTGATCCAGGGAAGTTACACGTTCTCGAAATCACAATCGAACTACTATGCCAGTAGTTCTTCTGTGTTCAAGAACTACTTCTCACAGCATGATCGTTCACTCGATCAGGGAATTAACCCGTACGACATCACTCACGCCTTCAAGACCAACTTCCTTTACGAACTTCCAATCGGTCGTGGACGCCAGTTCCTAAGCGGCGCGAACGGAATCGTGAATGGACTCCTTGGTGGTTGGGGGGCTAACGGATTTGTCCGTTGGCAGAGTGGCAATCCGGTTAACTTCGGAAACGTTCAACTCGTCGGTATGGATCGAAAAGAATTCCAGGAGATGATCAGAATCCGGAAAGATCCAACGGCGGTCTTTTATCTGCCGGCCGACGTGATTACCAATACCGCGAAAGCCTTTGCTGTTAGTTTCGCCAGCGGTTCTAATCAACCGATTTTTACCAACGGCGCACCGAGCGGCAAGTTTCTCGCGCCCGCAGGATTCGGCAACTGCGTCCAGGAGTATGCCGGACGTTGCGGTATCACCAACCTCGTTGTTAAAGGACCGGCATTCATCAGAGCTGACCTCAGTCTTGTGAAGAGGGTGCAGTTCAATGAACGAATGAACCTCGAACTGCGAGGCGAGTTCCTCAATGCCTTCAACAACATCAACTTCCTGATCGGCAACCCGGCAAACGATTTGAATGGAGCACCACTGAGCGGCGTTATTGGTAACGCCTATCAGGATAGCTCCACCACGAACGATCCGGGTGGACGTCTGGTCCAGCTAGTGGTTCGCTTTAACTTCTAAACTGGAACGTTGATTTAACTGAGGAGAGCGGCGCGCCCGCTCTCCTCAACCTTTACAGCCATGCTTGGATGAAGTCAGTACCGTAACGCGGTAGCGTCGGGTCGATCGCCTTGCCGAGAATCACCCGACGCTACCGCGTTGTGGTACTGACCTTGTCCAACCGCACAGTCTAATTCGGAGGGACGTTGAAATGGTCAAACTGATCTGCGCCGCACTCATTATCGCTTCATCAATCGCCATTGTTTCTGCTCAGCAAAACAAGCCCTGGTCGGAATGGACCAAGAAGGACGTAGAAAAAACTCTCAACGACTCACCCTGGGCGCAGACCCAGACCGACACAGATACTTCGGAAATGACCTACTCTCCCACAATTTCTCAAACCACCACCGCTCGCAGAGAAGACACTCGCATAACTGAAGCCAGCCGCGTCGAGTCAGGCGCGAAAAACTCTGCGATGTCCGTCAAGTACAGAATTCGTTTGTTATCGGCCAAACCGATTCGAGAAGCATTCGCGCGCATGGTCCTGTCGGCCCAACAAAACCCAGCGCCTGATTTCGCACAACAACTTCAGGGTTTTGTTGATCGGGATTTCAGTGAGTACGTAGTCGTTGCCGTTAGCGTTGAGGCGTCAGACCAGCGCTATGGAGCTCCAATCGCGCAGGCATTTAGTAGTGCCACTGCCGACATTCTGAAGAACAACACCTACCTCGAACGTAAAGACGGCAAGCGCTTGTTCTTAATGGATTATCGTCCGCCGGCAAATGATGGCATGGGAGCGAAATTCGTCTTCGCGCGCTCCGTCGATGGAAAGGCATTCATCGGTGAAGGCGACATTGTGAGATTCGTGTCTGAATTCAACGAGAAAGTGAAACTGAACGCGCGTTACAAAATATCTGACATGACCTACAACGGAAAACTTGAGTATTGAATATGAAAACCGTTGCCTCCCTTTACCTACTCATCTGTCTCATCGGGTGCCCAGTATTAACCCTCGGACAGAAAAAATCCGACGTCTGGACTGAATGGTCCAAAAAAGACGCGGAAAAGTTGTTGTCTTCTTCACCCTGGGCCCAAACTCAGGTGGAAACGGATCTCACGGAGATGTTCTACAGCCCAACGTCGAACCGTGGTGGTCTGAATGCCTCAGGACGAGCACAACAGGGCGCGACGAATCAGGAAGTCACGCTTTCCTATCACATCCGTTTCTTCAGCGCGCGTCCGATTCGCCAGGCCCTTGCACGTCTTTATCAGCTTCAACGCCAGCCAGCCGGGGAGGAATTGCAGGGCCTGGAGAGTTTCGCTAATGCAGTGCCGGAGAAAGTGATCATCGTAACCGTCAGTTATGAATCAAGTGACGGACGAACAGCCGGCAGAGCAATGCAAATATTCGAAAGCGCGGTCACCGGCACGCTCAAGAATAAGGCTTACCTGGAAAGAAAAGACGGCTCTCGAGTGTTCCTGCAGGAATATGTTCCGCCGGGGAAAGACGGATTCGGAGCGCGCTTCGTATTCCCGCGATTCTTACAGGAACGGCCGTTCATTACGGACGATTCAGGTGAAGTTCGTTTTTATGCAGAGCTCGCCGAGGCCATGAAAGTGAACATGCGCTTTTCAGTTTCGCAAATGAAGTACAACAACCAACTCGAGTACTAATGACCTGACGTAAGCGTCATGACCAACATCGGCCGGCGAAGATTTCTCTCGAGCCTCTCGCATTCTGCGGCGGCAATCGCCTGCTGGCCAACGATAACTAAGGCATTCGACTCAACGAGCACTTGCTGGTTGGATCTCTGCGCGCCCTTCATCATCGAGGACCCGGAGCGTGGTTTACATTCCGAAGTCGTGTTGACCTCTGATACGTTCGTCGGTAGTAAGGGACATGCTGATCGTCTTGATGCTACCGAATACGAGCTTCACCTCTACGACGCGAGCGGCGCCCCGATAAACAAGACTGGTCCAACCGCCAAACTTGAAGTCGCAGCAATGCAGACCACTGTGATCGCAGTTCGCGATCTTGTGCCGGCTCACAAAAGCTTTTGGGGTGGTTTGAGAATTCGCGTGCGTCCGTTAACGCGCCAACCTATGCACGCAAGTGATCTGTTCAGTTCGGCGTTCATTCGCTGGCAGAGCGACAGCTCGTTTACAACGGTTCACGCCAATCCCGATCCGCGCGAGTGGCAACGTCCCAATAGTTTCTTCTACTCGATGCCTTTCCCGCCGCTGGAGGACTACAACTGCGTCTACAGCATCTTCAACCCGTATGACGAAATCAGCGCCGGCGATTTGACCTTGTACGATCGATTCGGTGCGCCGCTGCGAAAGCTCGCATACGACCTGAAGCCGCATTCATCCGCGGTCGTCGATTTGACCACCGGCGACTTCGCGCGTGATCTGGATGAAACTTTTCGTCCTGTGAACAAGGATCAGTTGATGCTCGCCGGCGCGAAAGGCGGAACGATCGCCGTTACAAATCGTCCAGGAACGGTCAAAAACTTCGGTTACCTGCTAATCAAACAAACAGACAGTCCACACTTCAATATCGAGCATCCGATTCATCAACCACCTTTTAATCCGGCGCCGGCGAGAGTCCCATTCGACTCTGCCGGTCGTTTCAAAGCTCAGAATATTTTGTACACGCCGTTGATATTTCGGTCGAAAAAAATCGGAGGGGTTACGCTTGAGTCGCGTGTCCATCTGAGTTCGGGAGCGCCTGTCGAAGAAGCCCTCTGGTTAAGTCCATTCATCACGAATGAAAAAGGCGATGTGGTGTGGCAGGCGGGGAAGGGATGCACTTTTCCAACTTCAATCCCAAAGAACCAGATTGATCATGATGCGATCAGATTACCGGGGCAGCAGAGCTGTATTCTCGACTGCGCCCAACTCGATCTGCCGAAAAACTCTTCCGGCGGACTGTCGCTGGCGATTACACCACTCTCGAACCACACGTTGATGAAGGTTGAGATCAAGGCGACTGAATGGAACGCAACGACCTTCACACACTTTCGACCCGGACTCGCCGCCGCGCGTGCATATCAAAAGCCTGCCGCGCGCGAGGGGCTGGCGACGGACTACATCGTGTCGGGCGCGTGTCTGAAGAGCAGCAAGAACAAGATCGTTCGCGACGAAATCATCGCGGTGATAAATATCGATGACAAAGCGATAACCGGAAACCCGACGCTGGAGTTGTTCACTTTGAGCGGTCTCGCAAAGCGAATCAGCCTGGGTAAGGTGCCGGCATTTAGTTGTTGTCACTATCTACTCTCAACGTTGCTCACCGAGCCCATCGTCGCAACCGACTTGAGTCTGAGATTGGTCGACGAGCACGCCACTCTTCTAATGTCAGTTTTGCACCTCGATTACGCCCGTCAGGACATCGCCGCCGATCACGGCTCAGACCGTTTCTCGACCTATAGCGAGTTCACCTGTAAAGTCAGTTAGGCCACGGATGCGGATTATTTTGAAGTATACTGCCATGGATGGAAGCGCTGGGCAGAAATCAATTAGCACTCGCCCCACTCGGCGCTGGTGATCTGATCGACCGTGCCCTCAGATTGTATCGTCGCCACTTTTTTGTCCTCATCAGAACTGCCGCTCCACCCATCATCGTCGTCGCCGCCGGCTGGGTGCTGATGTCGATCAGCTTCCGCCAGATCTTCCTCGTTTCCGACACGAGCGAGCTTTTTTTGAATATTTTCTTATCGATTGCGTCCCTCGGAATAATGACGCTTGGATACCTTCTTATTCTGGTCGTAATGGGAGGCGCGACACGCACGCTCGTGGCCCATTTGCTGCGCAATGATCCAGTCACGGCGCGTGCTACTTATACCGCAGTGAAGGCTCGATTCTGGGGGCTGATGCTGGCTTCGGTAATTATTTTGATCTTTGTTTCGTTCATGATGTACGTCACGTTTTTCTTTGCTGAGATCGTGATCATTGCCTGCGTGTTTGTTGGGGCAGGGCTCTCAAACTTCCTCCCCACCTGGCTAATCGCGATTGTGCTTAGCCTCATTGGGTTATGTGTGCTTGCTGCCTTGATGCTGGGGTTTTTCTTTCTGGTAGGAAAAATCGCGTACGTTCCTCAAGTCATGTTGGTTGAAGGCAAGGGCGTATTTGAGGCAGTCGGACGCAGTTTCGTACTCGCAAAAGGCAACGCTCGTCGTCTTATGGCGATGACCTTATTTACGACTTTCGCCACCACTTCGGCGTTGGTCCTTTTGATTGTGTTTATTCTGATCATTGGTGCGATTAGCGGCTTCGAGGCGACTAACTCGGCCGAGTGGCCTGTTTGGTATACGACTTCTTACAGCATAATTGGTCCATTGAGCTCGATATTACTCACGCCGGTTTGGATGTTGGGCCTATCGCTGCTCTACGTTGATGAGCGCGTCAGGCATGAAGGTTACGACATCGAATTGATGGCTTCGCGACAGCTTGGGGAAGTGCCGGATATTAACGTCACATCACCGCTGGGAACCGCACTGTATTCGATGGAGCGCAAACAACCGCCACCGCCGCCGAGGTCGTCAGGTCGTGTGCTGGACATCAGGTAATTAATGTTGCAAATCTCAACATCGGGGCATCGATACCTGGCCATTTCGTTGCTGGTGTTGCTTGCCACGTGTACTAACGTTGTTGCAGTTCCGCTCTCCAATTATCACCAGAACATCAAACGAGCGATCGAGACTCTGGAACCACTCACGCAAATCGACGATGAAGCGGACGTTGAAGATATTGATACGCAATTTGAAGAGTCGTCTAAAGCCGTTCGTTCGATCCTGCCTGAACACGAGACCGTCGAATTCGAGGGCGAGTCATACAAAGTCGACAATTCATGGCTACACAAATCGCTCGACGAACTTGATCAGTCGGCTAATCGCTCGAACAAACTCGCACAAATCCTCGCACGTCTGCGCGCGCTCGAAGCCCGAGTTGCGGACCGGCAGAGTCCGGGCCACTTGGCTGATAGCAAGGAACAAGCAAAAGGCCGGCTTGAGAACATACTTAAGCGTCCGGAATACAACACCGGCGAGCATGGCTCAAATGCACTGGCTCGGTTACTCCAGGACCTGATGAATTGGTTGGAGAAGCTTCTTCCAAAGCGCAACTTTGGTACGGGCGGGGCCGGTTTTGTCAGCGTTATTGCACAGTACTTTGTTTTGGCACTCGCGCTTGCCGTGATCGTTTACGTCCTCAAAATTGTGTTTAGTTGGGTTTCGGGACGCTCTAAAAAACCGAAGAGGAAAAAGGTCAAAGAGCCTCGAATCGTTTTGGGTGAGACACTCGCACCGGATGCGACTGCCACGGATCTGCTTGCGGAAGCCGAAGCACTCGCGCGCCAGGGCGATCTTCGTGCTGCAATTCGTAAAGCCTATATCGCGTTGCTGGTTGAATTGGGCGAACGCAAGTTAATCAGCCTGGCCCAGTACAAAACGAATCGCGACTACCTGAACTCTCTGCGCAACGAGCCGCAGATTCATTCGCGCGTACGCGGTCTCACGGAGAGTTTCGAACGACATTGGTATGGTTTCGCAGCGGCCACCCCGAATGACTGGCAGGACTTTCGCGCCGGTTATCTTGCGACCTTGGAAGGCGGGTCCAACTAACGATGCGCCAGCGACTCGCCATCATTCTCACCTTCGTAGTAATCATTGGTTTACTGATCATTCTGAACTCGGTCACATACCTGAAACAGGAAAAAGTTCAGGACTTTGAGTTAGCTCCCAACCGGTCTACCTATCACAATGGCCCAACAGGTCTGCGTGCGCTGCACGATTTTCTGAGCGAGTCGGGATACAAGATCATCCGCTGGCGCGAAACGCCAAAGAAGTTGCTGGGAGATTCAGGAAAGCTCGTCACTACTTTTGTAGTCGTGGGCCAAACTCAAATCCCCTTCAGCGCCGACGACGGACGTTATTTGCATGATTGGGTGGCAGCCGGAGGCCGTCTTGTACTGATCGATCGCAAACTACAGGATCTGCCGCCTGAATCTATGGGTTGGAAGATCAACTCACGTGCGCTTGATATGCCGGACCTCGAGGTGGATCCTTCCAAGTCGAATGTGATGACTCGTGATGTTGCGGCACTGCAACCTATTCAACCGACTGTTCTGACAAGCAGCGTACAATCGGTATTGCCTTCTCGTTTTGCAGCGCGGTTGACGATCGTGCCTCCTGTTGAGAGTGATGAGTCAGGCGATGAAGCACCGCCCGTCAGACGTGTTCCAGGCTATGGCGGTGGTGTAGGACCACCACCGGCAGACAGTGAGACACCACCACCGGCCGCGTTACCGGGTGTTTCTTCGCCGGCGCCCGTGGTGCATATCGCCGATAGCAGCGGCGCACTAGTCGTCGATTACACATATGGCGCCGGTAAGGTCGTAATACTCAGCGATCCTTACATTGTTTCGAATGGCGGTATCAATCTGAACGACAATTTGCAACTCGCGATCAATGCCATCACTGGACGAGATGGCGTGATTGCTTTCGATGAATATCACCAGGGCCGTGGAGTGACTGAAAACGCTTTTGCCGCTTACTTTGCCGGTACTCCGGTGCTCGCGTTCGCGGCACAAATCGGTCTTTTGGCGCTATTGATAATATGGACCAGTGCGCGCCGGTTCGGGCGTCCTTTGCCGTTAACGCAAGTCGATCGTCGCTCGAGTCTGGAGTTTGTCGCTTCGATGGCGGAACTACAGGAGCGTTCGCGTGCGTTTGATCTCGCAATCGAAAACATTTATACGCGCACGCGCCGCGTTCTCGCACGGCTTGCCGGACTGGATTACAACAGCTCGCGAACCGAGATTGCATCGCGTGTAGCGGAGCGCTCGTCAATTGAAGAGCACAAATTAGAAACATTGATGCGTCAATGTGAAGAAGCGATTAACGGTGCACCGACATCGCCGCGGCAGGCGATCGATCTCGTGAAACGTCTACGCGATGTCGAAAAAAGACTTGGCTTGCTGGCTCGCCAGAGAGATGAGCGACAAGCAGCCGAAAAGATTTGATCTTGGTACTTTGAACGTTGAACTTTGTACTTTGTGATAACCGATGCCTGAGACCGTCTCCTCTATTGTCGAACACATTCGAACTGAACTGCGGAAAGTAATCGTCGGACAAGACGATGCGATCGAACAGATTTTGATTGCATTGTTAGCCGAAGGACATGCGCTCGTTGAGGGCGTGCCCGGAACGGCGAAGACGCTTACCGTCAAGACGCTAGCGCGAATCATTAACGCGAGCTTCAGCCGCATTCAGTTTACGCCGGACTTGATGCCGTCAGACATCACCGGCACCAACGTCTTCAATATCGCGACGTCGAATTTTAATTTGCGTCGTGGTCCAGTATTCACGGACATCCTGCTTGCCGACGAGATCAATCGCACGCCCCCTAAAACTCAGGCAGCACTGCTCGAGGCAATGGAAGAACGGCAGGTGACTATCGACGGCGACGCTTATCAGTTGCCACCAATCTTTACTGTGCTGGCGACGGAGAACCCAATTGAATACGAGGGAACATACCCGTTACCGGAGGCACAGCTCGATCGCTTTCAACTCAAGATTTTGCTTGATTACCCGAGCGAAGATCACGAGCGCGAGGTGGTAGCGCGTTGGAATGCCGGTTTCAATTCAAAACGGTTGGGAGACGTGGACATACGACCGCTTCCCGATCCCGAGGCGATCATTCATTGCCGCGCGGAGGTTGCACGCGCGCAGATGGAACCGGGCGTGCAGCGTTACGCCGTTGATCTGGTCCGGCGCACACGCGCGCATCCGTTCATTCATTACGGCGCAAGCCCGCGCGCGTCGGTGGCACTCCTGCTCTGTTCGAAAGCGCTGGCCGCGATTCGCGGACGCGACTTTGTCACGCCTGACGACGTGCGCGATGTGGCGTTACCGGTTCTGCGGCATCGTTTGACGTTGCGTGCTGAGGCTGAATTGGATGGCGTTACGCCTGATTCGGTGATCACAGACATTCTCAAGTCGGCTGAAATTCCGAGATAAAGTTTATCCACAGATTACACAGATTGTTTTATGGAAATCTGCGTAATCTGTGGATGGCTTTGAATAATCATCTTGTCCTTCGTTTTCACAAAGCTCTTCTACTTTCTCGCTGCACTCGCGCTGATCCCGCTGTCGTTGTCGTGGCAGCAGCCGTGGTTGCGTTGGGTTGCGCTCGGGTACGACATCCTGCTTCTCGGCGCCGCTTTTGCTGAGTCAAGATTCTGCCGTCTTCCCAAAGGTCTGATGATCTCTCGGGAGTTTAGTGGCCGCTTCGCGATGGGGGCGGAAACCGAGGTTCGCATTCAGATTCAAAACGCTTCGAATCGATCCGTCTCGTTGATGGTGAAAGACGAGTACCCGCCGCAGATGAGCTTGAGCGGGATGCGAGAAGGCCGCGTCGACGTGGACGCGCAGACTTCAGCCACACTCATTTATGAAGTCAAACCACCGCGGCGAGGCAGGTTTGAGTTTGGCCAAACAGCTCTGCGCTTTCGCTCGCGATTCAGACTAGTCTGGTGTCAAACAAAAGTTGTCGAGCCCACGACGGTCAAGGTTTATCCAAACATGCGGCGTGCGCGCGAAGCTGAACTAAAAGCACTCGGAGCTCGGTCCGTTGTTTCCTCGCATCGCAAGACTTCATGGCGCGGTGAGGGACGCGAGTTTGAGTCGATGCGCGACTACGTGCGCGGGGACGAGTTGCGACACATTTCCTGGACTGCAACAGCGCGCCGCGGAAAACTCACTACGCGCCAGTATCAGATCGAACGTGACCAAACCATCCTGATCGCGCTCGACGCGGGCCGGCTCATGACGGCGCGCATAGAACAGGAAACAAAGCTCGATTCGGCTGTACACGCGACGCTCGCCTTATTTTCAGCAGCCGCACGCGCCGGCGACAACGCCGGTCTCGTCGTGTTTGGCCGTCGCATTAAGAGCTATCTGCCACCGAGTCGTGGTCGCGATCACATCGACGCGGCGCTCGAAGCTCTGTATGCGGTCGAGCCGGAAATGATCGAGCCTTCATATGCGAATGCGTTTGAGTTCATCGCGATGAACAGTAAACGTCGATCTTTAGTTGTTGTGTTGACCGATCTGGTGGATGAGGAAGGTTCGAAAGAGTTGCTGACTTCGCTTCATCTCTTGCGCCCGCGTCACTTGCCACTTGTAGTTACGATTGCAGATCGGGATTTAAAAGCAGTCGTGCGGCAGGTTCCTGGGTCAGTTAGAGAACTCTTCACGCAGTCTGTTTCCGAAGAGATCATTCATCATCGAGAAGCGGCGCTTCGCTTAGTCGAATCGATCGGAGGACTGGCCCTGGACGTCACCGCCGCCGCCCTCGCCCCAGCGCTATTGGAATCCTACCTGCGAGTAAAAGAACGCGGACTTCTTTAAAATAATGTCGAACGTACTGTAGGGGCGGCCCTCCGTGGCCGCCCGTGGTTTTGATCGGTGTTCGCCAAATCCGAGGCCGTTTGTTTCTCGAACCTTACTTAAACCACGGGCGGCCACAGAGGGCCGCCCCTACAGTACGTTCGATCGTACTTAAGTATTCTTTTCTCGCTCGTGACCAGCAAGAAGCAGGTAGGAATACAGCGCTACGCCTGTGACGATCGCGATGGTGTACTTGATGCGCGGATCCATTGGCACTGGCGAGATGAAACCCTCAATAGTGCCGGCGAGCACGAGTAATACCGCAACGCCAATCATCAACCGCACAGCTTCCATACCGCGAGTCTTGAGCGCGTCGGCACGGCTCAAATTTCCCGGCATGATCATCGCACTGCCGATCAGCAACCCCGCGCCACCGGCAATGAAGATGCACGACAGCTCGACCACTCCGTGCGCCACCATAAACGTCACCAGGTCATTGCCGAAGCCAGCGTGATAAGTCAACGCCAGCACCGAAGCTATGTTGGCGCCGTTGAAAGCGAGAAAGAAAAGTGTGCCGATTCCGAGAGTTGCGCCGAACGCGAACGTGTAGATCGTGACTTGAATGTTGTGGGTCATGATCATACTCGCGCCTTCCTGGTTCGCTTCGTTGAGTCGTTCCCACCAGTGTGTTTTAGTTTCGATGTACGTCTCGCGAAATGCCGGCTGGACCCCTACAAGTTCCGAGAACTCAGGATCGTAACGCGTGGCAACAAAACTGAAGACCGCAAAAACTGCGAAGACTGAAAACGAGAGAAGCGTATATCGCCACGTGCGCCGGAATGTCTGAGGCAGTTCGTGAGTAAAGAAGCGCCGAATGCGTCTGCCGCCCTGCGCATCAGCACGATAGATGCGACCGTGCGCACGGATGACGAGGCTATTCAGATAGTTGACCAAACGCGGATCGCGCGACTCGGCACGCGCGATGGCGAGATCTGACGCAGTGCGCCGGTAGATCCGTCCCAGTTCGCGAACCTCGTCTCGGTTCAGACGCCGCAGTGAGGAAGTGTCGAGCAGCTTCAGCAGATCCTCGAGCCGCTGCCAGGCGTTCTTGCGTTGGTTGATGAATCGATCCGGAGGCACAGTCAGAAGATACAAAATCCTGTAAATCCTGTCTAAGATATATTTATGAATCCACGCCTCGTCGAGTGCATTCCAAATTTCAGCGAAGGTCGACGTCCCGAAATAGTCCGCTCGATCGCCGACGCCATCTCCGACTCTCAAAATACCTGCGTTCTCGATGTGCATATCGATCCCGATCACAACCGATCGGTAATCACCTTCGTCGCGCCACCCGAATCTGTGGTTGAAGCCGCAGTCAGCGCTGTCAGGCGAGCTTCAGAACTTATCGACATGCGTACGCACTCCGGGGAGCATCCCAGACTCGGCGCTACTGACGTGTTGCCGTTCGTGCCCCTCGGCGGGGTGTCGATGGACGACTGCGTCAGGATTGCTCACGAAGCCGGAACACGCATCGCTCGCGAGCTATCGATCCCTGTCTACTATTACGAACGCGCCGCGTTGCGTCCGGAACGAGTGAATCTTGAAGACGTTCGTCGTGGCGCCTTGGAATTATTGCGCGAACAGATCACAACCAATCCCGATCGCGTGCCAGACGCGGGGTTAGCCCAGGTTCACGAATCCGCCGGCGCGATTGCAGTTGGCGCCCGTCCGTTTCTCATCGCTTTCAACGTGATTCTTCGTAGCTCCGACATCGCAATCGCGCGCCAGATCGCTCGCACGATCCGCGCCCGTAACGGCGGACTGCCATTCGTCAAAGCACTTGGATTCCAGTTGCAAACGCGCGGGCTGGTCCAGGTATCAATGAATCTCATCAACTATGAAGTAACAAGCATGACTGCGGTGTATGACGCGGTCCAACGTGAGGCGGATCGGATGGGAGTGGAAATCGAAAGCGCAGAGATCGTTGGTCTCATCCCGCAAAACGCGCTCGATCGAAATGCCGCTTACTTCAACAAACTGGAAAATTTTTCCGAATCCAAAATCCTCGAACACCAGATCCGTGAAATCTGTGGCTAAGACCCAAGCTTGATAATCATGCGCCGCAGTTTTTCATCTTTCTGCAGCAACCGAAGGGACTGAACTTCCTCATGACTCGCTTTGGCTTTTGAAATTTGTGCCAGCGCCTGCTTTTCTTCAGCACTCAACCCGCGTTGTACTTTGAAACCAATCTTGCGGATCTGAAAATGATCCCAGTCTCCACGCCGTTCGCTATCCAACTCAAAGATCATCGGACCTGCTGCCAGCCTCCTTAGCGTTGCTGCCGAGGTCCGGTATCCCTTACGCGTCTTGATCTTCTCTTCTTCCCTTAGTGCCAATTCCAAAACATCTGTGCGCGTTGGTCTAAATCCAAGCTTGCGATAAAACCAAAACGCGCCCGATTCGATTCCTTCCTCGTTCTCGTAACCGATTTGATACGGATCGAGCCAGAACGCACGCGTGCCGGTGAAATGGTGAAAGACATTGAGCGTGCGCGCATACAACCACGCCGTTTCACCATCGCGAAACGTGTAGTACAAGTTGAAGCCACTTTCCATGCGTTCAAACAGTGAAATGCCCTCGAAGTAACCAACCGGGACACTGTTTTTATAGATCATTGCAGCGTGAACGGCGCGGAGCGGCAAACGTTTCTCCGGCGGCAGACCCGTGAGAAAAAGTTCGACACCACGTCCCAACTCAGCCCGATACACATGCTTCGGATCGCCGTGTGTAAAACCGTAAAGCTCCCGATAACGAATCGTCGACGCTGCGCGTGCCATGTCCAGCGCCTTCTCACCTTCCGCTGGCGACAACTTTTGCAACGATGGCGAGGGTGCGGCGAGTTCTTTTTTCAAATCGATCTCACGTCGCTGAATTAGTGGACCACGATGATAAAACGCTTTTCTGGCGGGCATTCGCATGCCTGTGCGGGAGACTTTAAAGCGCGGCGTCCAACAGATATAGATCTGTTGCGAGTTGTAGATTTCTGCGCGTTCGTCGTTCGGTTTTGGTAATTCGTCGAAGCGCTCGATTAACCACTCCAGCTCGGAACGACCTTTTCGCGCGGCGTCCAGCCATTTGCGATAAGGAACGTTTGCTTCAACCCATGCGTCTTCTTCCAGCAACGGCATAAATCGCGGCCATACTTCTGCCAGCCGATTCTCATTCTCAAACCAGTCCCAGTCGATTTTTACCTGTGACGAGAAATACTGCTGCAGCCAGCGAACGATGTAGAAGCTGAACGTGTCAGTCACAGAAGTTCCGGCAATTCCTGAAACTTCGGGATGTTGTAGTGGCGAGATATCGATCTCTTTTTCGACCAGGTACGAAACTCGGTTTGGAAAACCCCGGAGTTCTCTTTCCGTGCGGCGTGCCATCGAAGCCGTTTGAGCATAGGCGCGGAGAAACAAGAGAATCTCGTGATAGCGAACGAGTGAATCCGTGTCGGTAAATTTTTTGCGTGAGAGTTGTTCGAGCAGGCGTTCGATTCGACGCGATGCATCAGGAGTGAACTGATTTTTCAGCTCATCGAGCTCGTTGAGAAGCTCTGTAGTGTTGTCGCGCGGCACGATTCGTTACGCTCGGCGGATAAACTTCGCAGCGATCCAACCCAGTAGCACGAGGACCGAGAGGATGATCCAGTTGTAACGATCGCCGTAAGTGACGCCCGGAAAGTGATTGCTGATCATGATAAAGACCACCGGCACGGCCATGAATGTGTTTTGCTTCGATCGCAACTTGGCCTGTGCTGAAAGTCTCTCGTCGGGCTTGCGTCCTTCTTTGAGTGCCGCAATCATCTTTTTTTGTGAGGGCAGAATGTGCATCCAAACATTGGCCGCCATGATCGTGCCGAAGATTGCGCCGAGATGAATGTAAGCAGCGCGCGCGCTAAAAACTCTCGTTAGACCAAAAGCCACAACTACGATCAGCACATATGCAATTGCCGCGAACAGCTTTTCGTTACGACCGAGCGGCGACAGCATCATCATGTCGTAAATAAACCCACACGCGAAGATTATTCCGATGCCGAGAGCGACAGCTACGCCGAGACTAAGATCGCGCACATCCGGATCGATGAGTGCGCCGCCACCGAGATAGTAAATAAGAACCAGCAGCGCGAAACCACTGAGCCACGTGATGCCGGCTTCCCAACGAAACCAATGTAGCGTGCGCGAAACGAGGTCAGGAAGTTTTCGTCGCTCGACAACGTAAAAGCCGCCGCTATGGACCATCCACACTTGCGCCGGCGTTCCGGTGTTCAGAGTAGCTTTTTCTTCTTCGGTCAGGCGTGCATCAAGCCAGGTGAAGTAATAGGTGGTGCCGACCCACATGATTCCGGCGAAGACGTGTATCCAGCGAAGTAGCAGGTTCAGCCATTCACTGAGGGTAGGGTCAAGGATCATCTTTTGTGCTTAGTGTTTTGTACTTGGTGCTTGGTTTAAGTTGCGCGCTCGACAAAGAACAAAATACAAAGAACAAAGTGCTAACTTCCCCGATACGTCGAATAACCGTATGGGCTGATCAGAAGTGGAACGTGGTAATGCTGAGAACCGTCGTCGACGTTGAATACGATCGTTACCTGAGGATAGAAGCAGCCGGCACTGAGTGACGAGAAGTATGGTTC
>DATEIS010000325.1:0-5946 GCA_035278765.1 Pyrinomonadaceae bacterium
TTGGAAAAACTTCAGGAGAAGTTCGACTGCATTGGCGACGTGCGTGGCATGGGGTTGATGCTGGGTGTGGAATTTGTCACTGACAAAGCGTCGTTGAAGGCCGATCCGGAGTTGCGTGATCGAATCGAGATTGCTTGTTTCGAACGTGGACTGATCATACTCGGCGCCGGGACAAGCACGATTCGCTGGTCGCCGCCGTTGATACTCACCAGGGAGAATGTCGACGTCGCACTCGAGATCTTCGACGACGCCATATCCGCGTCAATCTAATATCGGCCACGGATAACACGGATCTTTTTAAGGATCAGTATCATCCGTGGCTTAGTTTTTCTGCGATTTCAAACATGCGGGCGCGTAAGCGGTCTTCATCGACATTGCTTACGCGCCCGTTGCGATAAACCTCACGACCTGCGACTACAGTTAAGATCACATCTCGTCCTGATGACGCGAAAACGAGGGTCGCGACAGGATCGTAGCTCGGTAACTGATGCGTACCTGTCAACACCACGGCTGTGAGATCCGCTTCAGCTCCTTCGGCGAGTTCCCCACTAAACGTTGCTGTCTTTAAAGCCTCGCTGGCGCTCACGTGTGCTCCCGCGGCGCGTGATATCAGCGTCGCGAATCGCGCCTCTTCGAGAATGTCACACGTATTGTTACTCGCGACTGAATCGCTTCCTAAACCAACCGTAACTCCAGCCGCAATAAACTTCGCGAACGGCGCACGTCCGTGACCTAACTTTGCGTTCGACTTCGGACAGTGCGCAACCTTGGCACTGGAACTTCGAAGTGTCTCGACATCTTCGTCGTCAACTCGAATGCAGTGCGCCAGCAGCGGACGAGTTCCAAGAATGCCGACCTGCTTCAGATATTGAATCGTCGAGATACCAGGCGCTTTCCACTCGATCTCGCGCTGCGCTAAACCGTCGGCAAATACGCCACAGCCTTCACGCACGAATAGATCTTCCGTTTCTGATTCAGCGGCATGCATCATCAGTGGCAAGCTTTCGGAGTTGGCGAGATCGGCGATCAATTCCAGTTGCGGCCCGCAGACTGTGTAGGGCGCATGCGGCGAAACACCGGCACGCACAAGCGCGTTTTGAGTCGACCGAAGCTCTTGCACTTTGAGCTTGAGCTTCTCGAAGTTCTCAGTAACTAATCGCGGATCTGGTCCAAACGATTCCTGATAAACAACACCACGCAGCCCGACGTCCTGCAACGCACGCATGCTCATGGTCGCCGAATCGCTCGCGTCGTCAACAGACGTAATTCCCGCGCGCACTGCTTCGCACGCACCCCATGTTGCCGAAACACGAATGTCATCCGGTGTCAGACGTTCGAGTCGCGCGATAGTTAGCTTCCTGAGCCACGCAAAGAAGTCGCGCTCCTCATTTTCGAGGTAGCCACGCATCGCGGTCAGTTCGAGATGTGTATGAGCGTTAACGAGCCCGGGCAGGATGATCGCTTCGCCGAGCGATTCAACCTTAAACTCAGGGAACCTTTCGACAATTTCAGCCTGACTACCTACGCCGGCGATCAGATCGCCCGAAACAGCGACGGCGCCATTCTCGATCGGTGCAGCCGAACCGGGAACGACCCAACGCGCCGAATAGACTGTGCTCATTTTGCGGTTGAAGGCTCCTGCAGCGCGGCGCTCGAACTCTTTGCGCTCTTGAGCTGTCGATAACGTTGCATGATCGAAATCACATACGCACGGGTTGAGGGAATGTCGATCCGGTTGATGAATTCCGCTCCCGACTGATTAGCTCCCGGCTCCTGGGTGCGACTCCACTCGACAGCACGACTCGGCCCCGCGTTGTATGCGGCCACCATCCGTGTTTCCGCTTCGGGCTTGTCCTGAAACTGTTCGTAGATCTTTTCGAGGTACCAGCAACCGATTTGAATGTTACGTTCCGGATCGCGCAGCACGGCCTGTGGATCGCTCGCCATCTGAGCTTGAAATTCACGCATGCCGGTTTCGTTGGCCCATTCACGACCGACAGTCGGTGTCACTTGCATCAGACCGATTTCACCGTCTTTACCGATTTTCCACGGGCTGAAGTACGTCTCTTCGTAGATGATGCTCCAAACGAGATCGGGATCGACGCGGTAGATGGATGCTTGCCGTGCGATTAGGGCGTCGAAACGGTGGGTCCAATAATTATTGATAGCGTAGGCGGCAAGCAGCAGTATGAGGATCAGGAGGATAACGGCAACAACACGCTTCATCAGCTGTCGATTAATTTCTTCTTCTCAGTCCTGACCAAAAGGTCGCGCGCGATACGGTGTAGTCGATGCCTTCGTAACGTGAGCGCAGAGCGTGTTCGTCGAGCACGTGACCCTGAAGCCAGACTTCGGCGTCGAGAGTGGCGCCAACCTCCAGCGATCCTCGCAGCGCGCGACGATTAACCAGCACTTCGAGTTTGATGCGTTCCAGATCGAGATGAATCCAAAAAAGCTCGCCTCCCGAAAGAGGATTCCGCAAAGGCTTGAAGGCGATGATTCGACCTGACAGGCTCCAGTCGTTCTCGTGTGCGGCTCGAGCGGGCGCGGCTTTTTCGAGCGGCACCCAGCGCGTCTTGCCGTTGTTACGACGCACGCGCGCGCGGTAAGCGAGACCGCAAAGCCCGATGTGCAATTCCTGCGCACCGAATCCTGTTGGACCAACCTCAGTCAAATTCTGTAACTCGAAAAGAACTTCGCAGTCAGTTCCTTCGCGATAACCGTGGATCACGGCTTCGCCTTCTTCGTCGTACTCCGTCAATGCCCACGGCGCGATCGTCTGAATGTAACGGGCACGAAATCCGGGACGGCAGTCCGCGTAGAAAAGATCCCCGCTGCCTGACTCGTAAAGCACGGTCCATACTTCGAGACCTTCTCCGAGTTTCCAACAACGCCCGTGCAATACAGCGCCACGTCTGGTGAGCTGTGTGGCCTCGCCCTGGTCACCCGCTCGCTCCGCTAGATAGTTGAAAGCCTTCTCGCTGGAAACTTCCAACCCGATCGTTTCAAAAGTAGGATTCATGATTATCTGGTGCTTGGTACTTTGTTCTTTGTGCTTTGTAGATTCAGGTCACTAACAAAGAACAAACTACAAAGCACAAAGCTCACTGTGCGCACATTATTACGCGCTACGCTTTCGCTGTCTATGCTTCGCGGGCTTGCCGTTGGTGTTTTCAGCGCGCGGCGCACGAGTTCTGAAACCACGAATGACGCGTTGTGGACCATGTGCCGGCTGTGTACCCGACCGTACCATCTCAGTAAACAGATCGACATCATAGTCTGCTTCACGCGACATCTCTTCACGAATCGCGTGCAGGACTTCTAAAAATTTTGGGCGACGATACATCGTTCTTGATTGCTTTGTTATTGATTGATTTGTTCTGGACTGCTTTGTTTTTGCTCCGGAGGAGCAGCATGTTTATAGCTTCGATTTCTAATTTAAATTCTCGCTCTGTAGGAGCGACATGTTCATCGGTACATAGCGCTCCTACGGAGCGCCGATACCTGATTGGTCGATAGCTATAAACATCTTGCTCCTCCGGAGCAAAACCTAGACATCCTGCTCCTCTGGAGCAAACCTAAACCTCGGCTCTCCGGAGCAAACCCCTAAAACTTTTTGTCTCCGGAGCAAAACCTATATTACCTGCTCGGTTGCTTCGGACACCAAAAACTCCGGCGTCACGATCATTGGTACATAAAAACCTGCGGCCGTATTGAACAAACGAATGCGCGCTTGCCGGCGCACGTTAGCAAGATGGCCGAAATTCCACGTCACCAAATAATCGATCTTGTGAACCGACGCAATAGCCACGTGCAACGCGTCGGCAATGTACTTGCGATGAAAGATCCCACGCGAGATGTAGCCATCCGCGAGAATCGCGGCTTCTTCTGTGAGATCCACCTGCTCAAGATTGCTGATCAATTTCAGATAAGAACTGCGATGCGGCTCTTTCAAGCGTTTCAATTCCGACGCCACGAGCGGCGAAACCACCGCGCGATAGTCAGGCATCTCATGTTCCCACCACCTGATCGTCAAATCGCGTCGAAAAGGCTCACCGTTATCGAGGTAAGCGCCAATCACCGATGTTTCGAGATAAAGCGCTTGTTTCATGGAGTTACTACAACTTCCGGATTGACGTTCTCGACGCTTCTGGGTTTCTGATTTAAAGGCTCCAAACGCATTGCCCCCCTTGCAAAATCAAAATAGATGCGGAAGTGCCGCAGGAAATTACCGCCAAGAATTCCACTCTGCGTGAATCCCGCGGTCTCGTTAACCGGTTCCAGATCGAGCACTGCGGCATTGATCTTCTCGAGCCTGGTCAAACCGAGATTCAGTCGCGGCAGTTGCAACAGCTTCACATCTTCTGCCACACCTGCGGCTCCAAACACACGCATCTTGGAAGGCTGCAGTAGTGTCAGAAGTTGTTCCTGTTGCGAAAGCTTTTCTGAAATCACCGTAATGCTGGCTGCCGTATCGATAATAAAATTAACATTCTTGTCGAATCCTTCGAGCCCGACTTCACCACTCAGAAACCCACTCGAGGTCGTTCGTAACGGAACTTCCACCGAGCCGTCATTCGGCGCCACAGGAATCAGCATTTGATACGTATCAGGACGTCGCACGGTGGTCCAACTCTCGGACTGGTCTGTCTGATTCTGCCGCAACAGCGACATTCTTCTGGTTCCGTAATCGATCAAGGTAAGAAACTTCGAGACTACAGACAACCCCAGATACCCATCGACAGGAATATGGCTGTCGAAAAACTTACGAATATACACCGGAACGTTTTCAATCCTGGCCGTGCCAATCTCAATCGATTCAACAAAGCCGTATACGATCTCAAACTTTCCGCCGCCGCCAACAGCACGAGCCTGGCCACCCTTCGCAATAGGCTTCAGGTTAAGACGCTTGGCAGTTTGTTCCGAGATTACAGACATGCCGGATCCGGTATCGAGTACAAAACGCATCGGGTCTTTCTGTCCATTAATTCGAAGCAGAAGAATGGGACGGTTATCAGTCGCTTCGAACGAAATTGATGAACGATACTCACCGGATGGAACGTAAAGTGAGCCCTGTCTGCCGAGATAGCGCAGAAAATCGATCAGACCGGCAATACGTGCGCGCCGATCATAATCAGTCTTGGGCGCGATCATTAGAAATCGCTCGTAGGCGTCGGCAGCCTCCCTGTATTTCTCACTTCGAGCGGCCGCCTGGCCCAGTGAAAACACGTAGTCCGGCTCGTCAGGATCGATACTCGCTGCCCTACGCAACGCGGGCAGTGCAAGCGGCAGTCGATTCTCGTAGAGATCAACCATCGCCAGTCCAGCTATCGCGAGGGCTTCGTTCTCATTAAGTGCCAGCGCGGTGCGAAACTCTTCGACCGACAAACGAAACTCACCCGCGCCCAGAATCGCAGTGCCGAGCAACGCATGACCGCGGGCTGAAAGCGGATCGAGCATGATCACACGCGCGGCATTGTCGTAAGCGCCCTGCAGATTCCTCTGCTTGAGTTGCGCAAAACTCAAACCCAGACGCGCCTCGACGTCGTGCGCATCTTTGTTGACGAGCTCGCGGAAGATCTTCTCAGCGTGTTCGTAGTCTCCTTTGCGAACGGCCTTGTAGCCCTTGGTGTAAGCCTTTTTGTCGGCGGCGCCGGCAACGTTGTGAGTCGCACCGGTGAGGGCCACGCAAAACACAAAGGCGGCCATACAGAAGGCCGCCATCCGTAAAAGAGACTTCATCTTATTACTTTGCATGATTCACACCTTCTGAGTGCCCTCGATCAATGGCCAGCTCTGAGCTCGAACTGTTACTTTAAGACTTCTCCCGTCTTCATGGACCAGAGAACCAGATCGAGCTCGTCAAAATCTATGCGGACGTCGCGAGCAAAGCGAACCAGTTGCTGCTCAACTTCGAGATACTTCCTTCGCGTCGAAGGTGGTTTG
>DATEIS010000326.1:0-18745 GCA_035278765.1 Pyrinomonadaceae bacterium
CGCCGAAGTTTCAACCGGCATGAATATCACTTTCGAATTGTTCGTCCGCGTCATGTCTCGCAAGCTCTCAATGTAACGCACTGTGATTAGATACTGCTCCGCGTTTCCCTCCGGAATCGCCTGTGCAATTCGACTCAACGCTTCCGACTCAGCTTCAGCATTGCGCAAACGTGCCTGCGCTGCGCCTTCAGCCGCGAGGATCGCCGACTGCTTCTCACCTTCAGCCCGCGTGACAGCCGCCTGTTTCTCGCCCTCAGCACGCGTAATTGCAGCCTGTCGATCGCCCTCAGCCTGCAACACGAGCGCGCGGCGGTTGCGTTCCGCCGTCATCTGCTTCTCCATCGTGATCCGCACATCTTCCGGTGGATTGATGTTCTTCACGTCGACACGTGTAACCTTAACGCCCCACTTATCAGTCGCCTCATCAAGAATCACACGCAGCTTCGCATTGATCTGATCGCGGTTCGAAAGCGTGTGGTCCAGGTCCATCTCTCCCATCACCGCGCGCATACCAGTGATCGTCAACTGGACGATGCCGCCGACCAGGTCGTTGATCTCGTAAACAGCTTTGATCGGGTCGGTGATCTGCCAGTAGACCACTGAATCGACGTGAATCGTGACGTTGTCACGCGTGATGACCGGTTGCGGCGGCAGGTCGATGTACTGCTCGCGTTTGTCGATCAATGTCAGCCCGGGACGCATGTTGGTCCAATAGACCGCACGTGGTTTATCGAGAAACGGTACCAGGATGTTAAGTCCTCCGTTGGCGACTTTGTCGAATTTGCCGAGACGCTCAACGATCATGGCCGCAGCCTGAGGCACGATTCGGATCGTCTTGACCGCAATTACGAGCAAAACGATCGCGATGAATCCGAAGAACAGAAATGCTAGAAGTGTAGCGAGTGGGTCCATTGTCGAGACCTCCAATCAATCCACAGATTCCACAGATTATATATCCAAAGCTTTTTCTACGATCTCAGCAGCGGCCAGAATTTTCTCCTCCGCAAACGGAGTTCCGGCGATTTGTACGCCAATCGGCAGACCTTCGTTCGATTTTCCGGCTGGAACTGTGACCACGGGTAAATCAAAGACGCTGAAAGTTTGTGCGTAGCTGAATGCTCGAAACGTACCGAAAGTTGACCCACGGACGGTGACTTTGAGTGTGTCGTGCGGATAAGCAGGCGTGGCGCCAACCGGCGCGACGATGATCGGCGTCGTCTCCATCCACTGGAGTAACTCTTCACGAAGACGATCGCGTTCCATCCAGCCGGCGATGTACTCATCCAACGTCGGCGCAGGAAAATCGTCCGCAGTCCCGAGACGCCAGCGTACAAATGAACCACCTTCGCTTTCGCGTCCCTTGTAATGAGTCCTTAGCTGAACAACCGACGCCCGTGAAAATACCTTCAGCCACATCTCATTGCCGCGATCGACATGTGGCGGCCTGCGCTCCTCAACTACCAACCCGGCGTCGCGCAACGCCGCGGCTGCCGCTGCAACAGCCCTGGCAGTCTCTTCCGTGACAGGTGCAACTCCGTCATCCGTGTACCATGCGACGCGCGTCCCACGCAGATCAAATAAACCTCGCTCAAAAGGATCTTTACTAAGAGCACCAAGCAACAGACGCAAGTCGCCGACAGTGCGCGCCATTGGTCCAATCACCGCCCCGAGCGAATATGGACCAATACTCGGAGGAAACTGCATCTCACCAGGAATTCGACCGGTCGTCGGCTTCAATCCACAGATTCCACAGAAATGTGCCGGGATGCGAACCGAGCCTGCAAGATCGCTTCCGATACCACCGGGAGACATGCACGTCGCGATCGCAACAGCTTCTCCGCCGCTCGAACCTCCTGGAGTTAAATTCGGATCAAGGGGATGATTAGTGCGACCAAAGACGAGATTGTCAGCGTTGTAGTCCATCGCCATCTCAGCCGCGTTCGTCTTTCCAAGCACAATCGCACCCGCAGCTTTCAGACGCGCTACCGCAGGCGCATCGATCTCCGGCACATAGTCAGCACGTATCTTTGAACCGCTCGTAGTTCGCAAACCCGCCGTGTCAATCGTGTCTTTGACTGTGACCGGCACTCCGTGCAACGCCCCAACCTGATCGCCTCGCAGCAACGCCGCTTCCGCATCCCTGGCACGCTCAACAACGTCCGGCGAAATCGTTACGATCGCATTCAACGCCGGATTCAAACGCGCAATTCTTTCCAAATGCGCTTCCGCAACCTCAACCGGCGACACCTCACGCTGCCGAATCATTCTACTCATCGCACTTAGAGACTGCTCTACGAGTTCACCCATAGTTTGTGCCTTATGTGCCTTTTTGTGGCATAATTCAACTTGCTCTTGAGACTCATTAACAACCTGCCTGACCAGCTTATCGGCAAAGGAGTGGATTCTTGGCTATTCGTTTGAGCAGGACGTTCGTCTTGCGCAAGCTGCATCAGCTTTCCGGTATCGTTCCTCTTGGACTCTTTCTTTTAGAACACTTTTACACGAACTCAAAGTCGTTGACCGGCGCGCACGATTTCAATAAAGCGGTCACAGACCTGCAGTCGATTCCCTACATTCTATTTGTCGAGATCGGGGGGATCTTCATTCCGCTAATCTACCACGCCGTGTACGGCCTGGTGATTACGATGGAAGCGCGGCCCAACAACCTTGCGTACCCGTATTCGCGAAACTGGTTTTACCTGATTCAGCGAATCACCGGTGTGATTCTGTTCTTCTTTATCACGTTCCACCTGCTTAACTTCCGGTTTGGATTGATTCCCGGACTCAACACGATGTCCGTGGCCCACCATCCTGATAAGGCCTTCGACATCGTCGCCAATGAGTTTCGCATAGTTCCGATTTTTATTATTTACATGATCGGTATCACCGCGACTGTCTGGCACTTAGCTAATGGAATCTGGTTGTTCATGGTCGATTGGGGCATCACGATTGGCGAACGAGCACAACGTTTGACCGGTTATGCATGTATCGCTTTTGGCGTACTGTTGCTTTTGGTCGGCATCAACGCCGCCGTCGCTTTCATCCGTCCCGGCGGATTGTTAGGAGGAATTATCTATTAATGGCCAGTAACGGAATGAAAATCGCGATTGTCGGAGGCGGGCTGGCAGGACTTGCCGCCGCCATGAAGATCGCGGAAGGCGGCCATGCTGTCGATCTGTTTTCCGTCGTACCCGTGAAGCGTTCGCACTCGGTTTGCGCGCAGGGGGGCATTAACGGCGCGGTCAACACCAAAGGCGAAGGCGATTCCACCTGGGAACATTTCGACGACACGGTTTACGGCGGCGACTTTCTCGCAAATCAACCGCCTGCTAAACAAATGTGCGAAATGGCGCCGTCGATCATTTACCTGTTCGATCGCATGGGTGTTCCCTTCTCTCGTACGCCTGAAGGTTTGCTCGACTTTCGTCGCTTCGGCGGCACTAAACATCATCGCACCGCGTTTGCCGGCGCCTCGACGGGCCAACAACTCCTCTACGCGCTCGACGAACAAGTCAGACGGTACGAAGTAGCCGGAAAAGTCAAAAAGTTTGAACACTGGGAAATGATGTCGCTCGTGCTCGACGATCATCAGGTCTGTCGTGGATTGATCGCGATGGACTTGCAGACACTCGAACTCAAGGCTTTTCCCGCTGACGCTGTAATCATCGCAACTGGTGGTCCAGGTCTCATCTTCGGTAAATCGACGAACTCGATGGTCTGTACCGGCAGCGCAGTCTCTGCGTGTTACCAGCAGGGTGCGAAGTATGCGAATGGCGAGTTCATCCAGGTTCATCCGACTTCGATACCGGGCGAGGACAAACTGCGACTGATGTCGGAGTCAGCGCGCGGTGAAGGCGGGCGCGTTTGGGTGCCACGCAAGAAAGGCGATGTTAGTTCGCCATCTTCGATTCCGGAAAGTGAACGCTGGTATTTCCTCGAAGAAAAGTATCCTGCTTACGGCAATCTGGTGCCGCGCGACATCGCCACGCGCGAGATCTTTCAGGTGTGCATCGACGGGATGGGCATCGGCAGTCAGAACCAGGTTTATCTCGACCTGACACACATTCCCGCCGAAACTCTCGATCGAAAGTTAGGCGCTATTCTCGAGATTTACGAGATGTTCGTCGGCGACGATCCGCGGCACGTGCCGATGCGAATCTTCCCGGGCGTGCATTACTCGATGGGCGGTCTCTGGGTTGACTTCAAACAGCACACAAATATTCCGGGACTGCTCGCTGCCGGTGAATGTGACTATTCAATTCACGGCGCGAATCGTCTTGGAGCAAACTCGCTTGTCAGTTGCGTCTTCGGTGGCTTCGTTGCCGCACCGGCTGCCATCGAGTATGCGAAGAACGTTGAACGCAACGGCGCCGATGGCTCGCGTATTTACGATCAGGAGTTGAAACTTCAGCAGGAGATCAACGACAAACTGATCAAACAGAGCGGTGATGAGAATCAGTATCGGCTGCATGATGAAATGGGCAAGTGGATGACTGATAACGTCACCGTGGTTCGTTACAACGACAAGCTCAAAGCAACCGACAATAAGTTGTTAGAGTTGATGGATCGATATAAACGAATGTCGATCAACGACTCGAATCTCTGGGCCACGATGGCACTGCCACATGCACGTCATCTCGCCAACATGCTTGAGCTTGCGCGCGTGATCACGCTCGGTGCGTTGAATCGTAATGAGTCGCGTGGAGCACACTTCAAACCGGAGTTTCCGGACCGCGACGATGAAAACTTTTTAAAGACGACAATTGCCGAGTACTCCGGCGAAGGCCCGGTCTTTTCTTACGATCCGGTCGATATCTCTTTGATTGCGCCGCGCAAGCGCGACTACAGCAAAGGTAAGAAGGAAACCGCGAAGGCTTAACAGCGCTATGTCATCACATCCATCAAAGACAGTTGAAATTCACATTCGTCGCCGCGCCAATCCTGACTCGCCGCAGTACTGGGAGCAGTTTGAGATTCCCTATCGACCGAATCTCAACATCATTTCCTGTTTAATGGAGATCCAGAAGAATCCCGTGAACAAGGCGGGCGAGCGCACCACGCCGCCGGTCTGGCACATGAACTGTCTGGAACAGGTGTGCGGCATTTGTACGATGGTTATCAATGGTCGCGCGCGGCAGTCGTGCTCGGCACTCGTCGACAATCTCGAACAACCGATCAAGCTTGAGCCGATGTCGAAGTTTCCGAACGTTCGCGATCTGATCGTCGATCGCTCGCAGATGTTCGATCATCTTCGTCGTGTTAACGCGTGGATCGAGCTGGACGGGACGTACGATCTCGGACCGGGTCCACGCATGGACCAGGATGACGTGCAGGAGCGTTACGCATATTCACGTTGTATGACGTGTGGTTGTTGTTTGGAAGCGTGTCCGCAGTATGAGGGGGACAATTACATCGGACCACAGGCGATCGCGCAGGTGCGTTTATTCAACATGCACCCAAGCGGCAAGATGAATCGCAATGAGCGACTCGAAGGAATCATGGGTGAGGACGGAATCACCAACTGCGGCAACGCACAGAACTGCGTGAAGGCTTGTCCGATGAACATTCCACTCACGCGCGCGATCTACGAGGAAAATCGCGAAACCGTTCTCCACGGCCTACTCGGCTGGCTCAAAGGCTAATCCGCGTTTATCCGCGTACATCCGCGGCAAAAACTGACGATTAAACGCCGAGCACGTCGACCAATTCCTGCACCGCTGACGCACTCTTCTGCAGCGCGATTCTCTCTTCCGCGGTCAGATTGATCTCGATAATCTGCTCTAACCCACGTGCGCCAAGCTTGCACGGAACACCAACATAGAGCCCGTTGATCCCATACTCACCTTCGAGGTACGCCGCGCACGGAAGAATCTTCTTCTTATCTTTCAAAATCGACTCAGTCATCTCGACTGCCGCCGCCGACGGCGCATAGTAAGCCGATCCAGTCTTCAACAAGCTCACGATCTCAGCACCACCACCTGCCGTGCGTTTCACAATCGCGTCGATCTTGTCCTTCGGAAGCAGCTCCGTGATCGGGATACCCGCGCAAGTCGAGAAACGCGGCAGCGGCACCATCGTGTCGCCGTGTCCGCCGAGAACGAACGCCGTGACGTTCTCAACTGAAACGTCCAATGCTTCTGCCAGGAAACAGCGCATGCGAGCGGAGTCGAGCACGCCTGCCATTCCGATCACACGATGCTTAGGAAATCCGGAGCGTCGCAACGCAACCTGGCACATTGCATCAAGCGGATTCGAGACAATGATCAAGATCGTGTTTGGTGAACGCCGGACAACTTCATCCACGACGTTCGACACGATGCCGGCATTCGTCTTCAGCAGATCATCGCGACTCATTCCAGGCTTACGTGCGAGACCGGCAGTGATAATTACAACATCAGAATTATCGGTTTCGTCGTACGTGTTTGCCCCAATCATGCGCACGTCGAAACCCTCGACAGGTGCGGCCTGCGCCAGATCCAACGCCTTGCCCTGCGGCACTCCTTCGACGATATCAACCAGCACCACGTCGCCAAGTTCCTTCGCGGCGAGCCAATGCGCCGCAGTCGCACCGACATTGCCCGCGCCCACAACAGTAATCTTCTTTCGCGCACCCATTTCGTTTGATTCCTTTGATTTAATTGTAGTTTTTGAAGAGGGCGAGTTTACAAGTGCGCCACAGGGGTGTCAAATCAGGGGTATGAACGAAGAGGACTTCGATAATCCGTTTCCGGAACCGGTCGAGATCGAGATCACCGACGTCTTCGATCTACATACTATTCCGCCACGCGATGTTAAAGCAGTGGTCGAAGAGTACCTGCGTCTTGCGAATGAAGAAGGATTCAAGGTTGTGCGGATAATTCACGGCAAAGGAATCGGCGTGCAACGTGAAATGGTCCGCTCCATCCTCGCGCGCGCCGAATTCGTCATTGACTGGACCGACGCTCCACCAGAGGCCGGCGGACTCGGGGCAACAATCGTGAGACTTGCCACGGATTAACACGGATTGTTAGCGGATTGAAATCGTTTCGATCTGCGTAAATCCGTGTTACAACTGGTCCACCTACTCGACCATGCTGGTCCTACTGATCATCCTCATTTTTATCTACCACGTCGGCGCAGCGATCTATTCTGGGCTGGGCTTGGAGCCGTTGCCGGCTTTCGACTTTCTCTATGAGGTAGCTTTCGTCACTGGTGTGGTTTGGTGGCTTAGAGCAGAGGCTAAACGCTCCGCCGTCACGTCAGTCTATTGTCAAGGTATGTTGGTTGCAGCAGGGTGGTTCATCATCATTCCTTATCACTTGTTCAAAACACGGGGAGTGAGGGGCCTGGTGCCATTGTTTGCCTTGATCGGAAGCATCGTCCTTGCCTGGATAGTCGGAGAATCGATCGCTTTCGCGTTTCGAATGTGAATCGTCTCAAAACCAGTGCAGTTGTTTGAGGAAGCGTTCCAATCGATCGTTAATTTAATCTTGTTCTCTTCGCGGCAACGGCGATGACTTCATCGAGTGGACGAAACTCATCGAGCGGACGCGTCATCAGTCTTCCATCACTGCTGAATGCTGTTAGCTGTCCACCTGAAAGCTTGAGACCGATTGCGCGATAATCAGAAGGAACGATCGTCTTCCAGGACAGCTTACCTCGATATGTTTCCCAAAACGACAGGTTCGAATCGATTAGATACTTGTTATTAACACCACTGGCAAGTATCTCGCCGGAAATTGTAGATACTAATTTGCCGTCTTTTGTTTGCTCGATCACGGTCTTATCCGCCAGGTCGTAACTGAAGACGAGTGTGCTGTCTTCGCTGAAGGTCCATTTCATGACCGCTTGCTCATGCCGGGCGAGCGGAATTATGTGATGAGTGAACGGTTGCCATAACCACTGCGCAGCCGCCTCCTCCCTCACTAAGACATATTTTCCATTCGGACTGAATCCCAGTTGATAGAGCTCGGCAGAATCGATGCGTGTCTTCGCAAGTTGCCTTCCTTCGGGAAATGACCATAGGTGGACCACGCCATCTTTGGAGCACGTTGCTATTGATTTTCCGTCCGGGCTAAACGCAATACTTACAATCTTCGTAGAACCAATCGTCTTAATGATCTTCTTTTCCGTGATGCTCCAGACAAGTCCGGACTCCTCGTTCGTGAACGCCACTAGCCTGCTGTCAGCACTAATAGCAGCGAACGGAGCAGGATTCAGATCTCCCGGCAGACTTGTCAAAAACGTCCCTTCCGAATCGTAAAGTTCGACCACTTTTTGATTATTGACCGCGTCCTCTACCTGAAGCAGCAAGAATTTCCCATCAGGACTAAAGATCGGACTCCCTACCAGCGCACGGGAACCCGAAGCACTCCGGCGCTGATTACTGAGAAGCTCCACTGGATGACCCGATTGGGGTTTCCAAAGGTATGCGGAGCGACTCGCCGTCGCCGCCAGTTGATCACCGAACGGGCTAAACGCAACCTCTCGAAAAGATAGACGGCCGGCGCTATCGATTTGATTCTGTTTGGAGTCAAAGACCGACGTGGTCCAAATCCGCGAAGTACCATCGACACCAGCCGTGAGAATCAAATCGCCTTTGTGATTCACCTTTACACTTACAATTTCCGCGACGTGACCGGTTAACTCACCCACCTGTTCAAACATCAGAGGCGCTCGCATTCTCCAGATACGCAGCACATTGTCGTTGCCCGCCACGATGATGTGCTGCGCATCTCGCGAAAAAGACACGCTTCTAACCTGCGCGGGATGCCCGTTAAATGAGCCCAGCAATTCACCCGTCTCTGACTTGTACACGCTGACCAGTCCGTTATTTTCCCCCACCGCAATCAAATTGCCGTCACGACTGAACTCCGCAGCCGTCGCTTGTTTCGAAATCCCCTTGACCACTTTCCCTGAACGTGACTCGATCAGTAACAAATCAAAGTCAAACATAGCGACGACCATCTCATTTGTTGGCGACGTAACGAGCCGCACTGGTCCACCCGATTTGATCCTCGCTACTGAGGTTGATATTGCTTTGTTGAGCGCCGGATCGACGACTTGAATTTCCGCAGTCTCATCTACTCCACCGACAAACAGAATCCGGTTATCTGCCGTAAAGACTCCCGGACCGGCGACAGCGTCATTGAGAAGATGGACCACTCGACCTGTCTCTAACTCCAAAATGGCAGTTGGAGTTGACAACCAGGTTGCGAGGTTCGCTCTCGTGATCGGCGCGTCGGAAATGATTGCGAAACGACTGTCGAGGCTGAAGTTTATTTGCCCGCCGGATACGTCAGAGCGTTTGTGAACGGTCTTTCGAGTGTCGAGAGAGACGACTTCGGTAAATGGATTTGCTTCGACAGCGGATTCGCCGAAATTCATTCCCGATAACACGATGTATTTTCCGTTCGGACTAAACGCGGCACTGAGAATTGGCGCGCGAGGACCTTCGAAAGTCGTCACCAACTTACTGCTGCTCACCTCGTACAAGCGTGCTTTTCCGTCAAAGCTGGTCGTGATTACATGAGCGTCATCTGCACTGAACTCAGCAGTTCGAATTTCCTGCTTTGCTCCGCTCAGGATTTCGTGTTCCGGGAAACGAAGTAGAGTTGTCCTGAGTGCGTCCTGCGCTTCTTCGGTCGGCTTGATTCGAACAGCTTCCATTGCCGCCAACACCCCCGCTCGTGGATCAACTGGAGAGATCGCTTTTGCGTGCGCAGAGAGTTCCTGCGACCGGGCGGTGCGGATGTTCTCCTGTGCGATCGCCGTTTGCTGCTGAGCTTCTCGAGACTTCTCATCAGCAATCTTCTGTTGCTGTTGGGCCAGGCTTGCGTTCTCTTTCGCTCTTTCGGCTTCTCGCTCGGCGTCGCGTTTGTTTTGGAGTGCCGCTTCTGTCTGGATCTGTGCATTGCGTGACTCTTTGTTTGCGCGTTCTGATTCGATAGTTGCGCGCAGCGTCGCGGCTCGTGCCTGCTTCGCCATGAACACAGCAAACACGCTGGTAGCGACGGAAGCGGCCAGCAGAAACATTGCGACCAGCGACAGGAGTCGCATTCGCTGAAATCGCTTTGTGTAAGAGTTCGAATTGGCGATGAGTCTGACGACGGCCTCGGACGGGAGACCTTCCTGGCGCGCGTCGTTGGTCTCGGGAACCCGGTACAGGCCCGTGAGTTCGGACCAGTTTAAAGTACTCAACGCTCCATCAATATTGATTGGGAGCACTGGTCGACGCGGTTGAAACCAGCGTCGTGTTGAAAACAACTGCACTTCCTGGCGAACGAGGGGCGACTCAGCCGCACTCGCCGTCCCGATGAGCACGAGCATGTAACTGTGTTTGAGCGCGCGCAGCACGGGCGCGGACAATTTGTTATCGGCCGAAGCGCCCCATTGATCGAGGAAGCACGAATAATCATGGCCGCGTTTTGAGAGTTCATTCGCGAGGGCCGCGGCATATTTCGCTCCGTCTTTACGTGAGTAAGAGATGAAAATATCGTCGGCAAACAGAAATCTTCTGATCATCGGGTGTCATGGCCTCCAAGTACTGCTCCAACAGTAGTGGTCAGTATTTGGAATTCATCACCCGTGATTACTACGTGTTTAGCCGGCCTTGTTAGGCGACGCTGGAATGAACAAGGCATCGTTCCTTACCAGCAGTCTCATAGGCAGATCCGTCGTCGCTTGAGCAAGATCATACGATACGGCGAGGCTTGTTCCTTTAGCGAGCAAACTGTAGAAGTACCGCTCCCAGGCGATCATTTTCTCCGCCTCAACATCTTCGGAGGCGGCGATGACGTTGACCGCACGAGACAGAATGGCTCCGAGTGTTAAGCAATCGCAGCTCGCAAGGAACAGCAATGAGGTGCCTGCTTTCTCCAGAAGTTTAAGGAGACCAGTTGCCGACAGGCGCTCGTCCTGGTTGAACATGAAGTCGCCAGTGCGCGGATCGACGTACCCCAATAAGTGAACGATCTCGAAACGGTTCAGTGCGAGAGCATCGCACAAATCTGACAACTTCATGTTGTGGATTCTCGTGACGGCGTTCGGATAGTTCTTTTCGAGAATTTCCATGTCCTTTTCAGCACCGTACTGTTCAAACGTTGTCGTAGCACCGCATAGGACATGTTGGACCGTCACCAGACTGGGACCACGGATTGTCGTGGCTGGAATTTTGTCCAGGAGGAGCTTAAGGTCCGGCCACCATTTGTCGAAGCTCTTCGCGAGATTTGTCTCAGTCCTTTTGGTCTCCAGCAGCGAGTTGATGCTCTCAACCAGTCGTCGAGTTCCGGCTTCATCGGCTGACACACCGTTAAATCTCGACAGCGGCCCCTGAACTTCGTCAGGGTGGAGACCGAGGCAGTAAGGAACAACACGGCCGGCTGTGACAGACTTCGAAATAGCACCCGCTTCATAAAGGAGCCACGGCGCGACAAGATTTGTTGGCACGAGGCATAGAATTCCAAACTGCGTTTCTTCAAGTTCACGGTCCAACTCGTCCGCCCAGCGCTCACCTGCGTGAATGTCACGAGTCGATACCCAGAAATTTACGTCGGGGAACACCTGCTCGAGCCATTCATGAAGAACCGTTGCCAGCGTCTGGCTGCTATCACCGGACCAACTAATAAAAACTTTCATGGCCGACTCCAATCATTGAGGATCTATCCCGCGCCTTTGGCGCTTGGAAACTGGCTCTAATTCGCGCGTCGTGGTTTCAGTAACACTCACCGGCGCGTTTAGAAGCGGCGTTGTTTCGGATTCAGTGCTCAGTTTCTTACGGTCCTGTTCAGCTTTCATTAAAACGAACCGTGCTTCTCTCTGCTTCAATCTCTTGAAGAAATCGCCTCTGATCAGATTTACCAATCCCAATCCACCCACAGCCAACGAACTGACCATAAAAAACAACCATATCCAGAGAAACACCGGGTTAGCCAAATGCGGTAACGTGACTACACCAAAGACAAGCAGAAAGTTCAACAGCAACAGGACTGTGGCCATCATCAACGCGACGCCCGTGAGCTCACGCTTTTCACGTTGGAGTTGATTGCTACTATTGGAGACCAGGTTAGTGACAAGTCCAAACGATACACCGCAGCGCGAACAAAAGCTCGTATCGTCAGAGACTTGCTGATGACCACATTGAGGACAAAACACAGGCGCCTCCTTGCCGGTCCAAAGTTAGCCTGAGGAGCTTAAAATAAACCACCATGGCGTTGAACCGAAGCCGAATCTTAATCCTCATTTTGCTTTGTGTAATAGTAACTGTTGCTTTCGTCTTCGCCAGTCGAAAACAGAATCCTGAAACGAAAGCCGTAAAGACACTCTCTGCACCCCAGGCGTGGGCGTCACCCGATCCAACTCCGAATGACGCTCGTGATTATAAGAACGTTACCGCGAGGCTCGAAAATGAGAGAGTTGCCCTGAGTGTCCGGTACCTGCAGGCTGCTTCCTCTATCGAACAGGCCAACGTCATTGATCAAGCTCGCACCTTTGTTACTCGATCTATCTACACTGAGATCTTTCCTTCCTGGTATGGGACTGCCTGGGATTTCAATGGCACTACAGAAGCGCCGCAGCAGGGCAAGATCGCTTGCGGATATTTTGTATCGACAGTGCTCCGGGATGCCGGGTGGAGAGTGCAACGAGCTCGACTGGCCCAGCAGGCGTCAGAAAATATCATCTTGAGTTTGACCACTAATGCTTACGTAAAACGATTCCGGCGGGTAGCGATCCGGGAATTTGTTGACGCGGTGAAGAACTGGGGAACGGGGATCTATGTAGTGGGTCTGGACATACATACCGGTTTCATAGTTAACACCGGCGACGAGGTATATTTCATTCACTCGTCGTATGTTGAACCCTACGCAGTTGTCCGCGAAAAGGCGATTGAATCAAAGATCCTGACAGCGTCAAAATATCGCGTGCTGGGAAAGATCACGGCCAACGATCGGTTACTGTTGAAGTGGTTGCTGAAGACTGAGATCGTCACCCACTGACGCACCGATCAGGAACTTTTTACTGACTTCTTCTTTTTTCGTGGAACAGTCTTTCGTTTTTCGGGCTTAACTTCCGAAGGTTTGTCGTTGGTTGGGTACAAATCCGGCGCCAGAACCCGAGCGGCGGATAGTTTCTCGTTAGCAAGTTCAAGCAGTGGCTTAGCCTCTTTCTCGCTCTTCGATCCGGCTTGAATCATTAATGCGCGGCTCCAATTCGAAAGCGCTTGATGATAATCCGACTTAATTCCCAGCGCTGCTTCATATTTTTCACCAGCCAACCGCCAGAGGCGATCTGCTTCTTCTCCACTCTTCGTTTGTGCCTGTGCACATAAAGCGGCGGCCCAATTGTTTAGGGCTTTGTGATGACTCGCGTTAATTCTTAGCAGTGCTTCGTACTTCTCGCCCGAATGCATATATAGCTCATCCGCATCTTCTCCCCTCCTGGTTCGAGCCTGATCATCTAGCACACTGCCACAGTTGTACAGTGCATCCTCGTTATTGGGGTTGATTTTCAGCGCGTCTTCGAACTTTTCAGCAGCCTGCGTCAATAACTGATTCGCTTCTTCCCCACTCTTGGTTTGAGCCAGATAAACTAGCATAAGACCCCAGTTGTAGAGTGCAAGCTCTTTCTCCGGCTTAATTTTCAGTGCTTCTTCATACTTCTCAGCAGCCCGCGCCCATAACTGACCCGCTTCTTTCTCACTTTTGGTTTCGGCCAGGAGGGCTAGCACATTGCCCCAGTTGTAAAGTGCCTCGTGCTTAGCAGGATCAATCTTAAGAGCCGCCTCATAATTCTCACCCGCGAGTACCCATAGCGCCTGTGCTTCTTCGCCACCCTTGCTCCGAGCCTCGGAATCAAATGCATTTCCGGCCGTCACGTACCCCCAGGCAATTAAATCAGCTAATTCGCTCGATGGTGTTTTTGCAAGCTCGCTTTCCATTTCGATGACGGCATTGAAGTCCCCGGCCATGAGCAGATCGCGGGCTCGCAAAGCCAGAGCTCCGGGCTTTTCAATTTTCTCGATTGCGTCCCGAAGAAGTTTTTTCGGAATCGCCTCGAGGCTCGAGTTGTTCCCCGGTTGAGAGTAAGGCAGCACAGGCTCCAACAGATTTTCGAGATGCGTGAAGGGGGTTTGAACGAAATCTGGCGGGAAGCAGCCGAGTCCCTGGGCCAGCGTAACAAAGAAATCGTCTGCATCGAATCCCTGAATGCAAAAACAATCTTTGCCTGCCACTAATAGTTCGTCCTGAACGTGTGTTTGAGGCGGATTGTCCTTGTAGCAAATCCAATAAAGCCCATTGTCATATCGTCTTATTTTCGCGAGATGGTCAAACACCGGATCGTTTTCGCCACTGTAACCGGCCACGATCCACACTCGACCACGAGTGGAGTCGGTAAATACAGGGTCCAGGTGTTGAGACAATCGCTCAACTTCCGATTCCGTGTTCAGTGCCACGAATCCCGTATGTTGCCCGTGAAGATAGAAGACTGATTGCCGAGCAATAAAATCCGGATTGAAATTTTGCGATGCAGCAAAGTCGTAAACAGCGGGGAAAATGCCGACGAGCGCACATGCACGCATCACCAGTGGATCGAAGTTAACTGTCAGAACCCGGTCAACAAAACCATGCTTCAGCAACTGGGCTATTGCGAGATGTGCCCAGTTCAGTTTGGCGTTATTGATGTACTGGCTAATCAGGTCGCGCCGTTCCGCCATCAGCAGTTCCGCCATCACATGCGGATAGGTCTTCTCACGGGCGCGGTCGTATGCGCGCGGATAGTCCTTGCGGATGATTTCGACGAACTGAGTTGCCGTAGGAATGCCGGCTTTAACGGAACAACCGGCGCCGATTAATAAGGTGCAACCCTTATCGCGATCCTTGGCGCGTTTGACAGTTTCCAGAACATCGGCGATTTCTCGGCGCATTGATGAGGCTCCGTGAAAAGATGTTAACGATCCAGTTTAGCTCAGATTTTCCGCCACTGGCATTCTGATTGCTGAACTCTAAACGTGTCTAAAACCCGAAAGGAGTTGAACTAGCTAAGTGGCTGAGTCTAACAACTTAGACGGAAATGCGCCCGATAAGTCTGACATTGCGATCGTTCTGATTGATGTCATCAACGATCTTGAGTTCGAGGAAGGCGACCAACTTCTGGAGACTGCACTGCCCGCAGCCCAAAATATTGCACGTCTCAAAAAACGTGCACGCGAGGCTAAGGTCCCGATAATTTACGTCAACGACAACTTCGGTCGCTGGCGTTCAGACTTCAAGAAGATCGTCGATCGCTGTCTTCACAGTGACGTGCGTGGACGCCCTATTGCGGAGTTGTTGGTTCCTGACGAGGATGACTACTTTGTGCTGAAGCCAAAACACTCGGGCTTCTTCAGTACTACACTCGATCTGCTGCTCGAGTATCTCGGTGTGCGGACGCTGATTGTTGCCGGATTTGCTGGCAACAACTGCGTCCTCTTCACCGCCAACGATGCTTACATGCGAGATTACAAATTGATTGTTCCCGCTGACTGCATCGCTTCAAACACGACAGCCGACAATGAAAATGCATTGCAGCAAATGAGCCAGGTGCTGAAGGCAGACACCAGACCTTCAACCGAGATCGACTTCGCTGCTTACGACCGGCAACACGCGAAGGCGGGTTCTTAGTTTATTTGTTTGCTGAATCCAGACTTGAGTTTTATTTGAAAAATGAAAGCGTGTGATCAGCTCGGCGAGCTAATCACACGCTTCTTTAATTGGTAAGTTTAGCGGTCGCCTTTACCTTGCTTGCCGCCTTTTTGACCACCTTGTCCGCCGCCTTTATTTCCCTGGCCGCCGCCTCCCTGCTGGCCGCCACCTTGTTTACCACCACCACCTTGATTGCTTTTACGATCGTTTGCCATATTTCCCCCCCCTAGTTCGATCTGAGTTGGCTGCACTTATTCAAGACATAGTTGCAACCGTGTTTGATCGATGAGCAAAGAAAATGCCACGCCGGATCATGCGTCCTGCTCATCGTCAAATTCCACTTCGACCCCTCGCTCCATTGCGAGTGCCCTCGCCTTCAAAAGTACATCGGCATCGATGGGTTCGTCGCCACTGAACCAGCCTTTCACTTCCTCAGGCGTGCGTCCGAGTGCGAGTGCGAACGCTTCATCACTTGATTCGAAAGCTTCGTCGCGAAGTATTTGTAAGATTTCCGCAGCTTCTTCTTGAGAAGTTCCCTGGTCGTCGATTGGCTCTGTCTCGTCTCGCGTTACTCGGGCTGTTCCGTTTTCGATTGGCGACATGGACGATCTATTGTCACTCGACATCTCCTCGTTGCCTTCTGATCGTGCAGTCTTCGTTGATTGTTGACTATCAGTCATGGTTGCATCCATCCCCTCAAACAATTTTTCTGATTAACTGCAAACTTGAGACCATCGAAGATTATGGAACGTACTGTAGGAGCGGCCCTCCGTGGCCGCCCGTGGTTTGGATGGATCTGCTGGCAAGAGGTCTGATCAAAACCACGGGCGGCCACGGAGAGCCGCCCCTACAGTACGTTCCATAGGGTTTTTATTGACAATTCAGGCGCTAATAAACAAGTGTGAAGGGTCCAGGTCCTCGCGGATGATGCGCAACTCTTCGTCGTTGGGCGCTGCGGTGGTGGTTAGTTGCGGGGAAACGGGAATGTCCCAGCCGGTGTTTTCTTTTACTTGTTCCACCGTGCGGCCGGGATGCAGTGAGGTGAGCACCATCTCGCCGTCAGAAAATTCGTAGCAGCCCAGGTTCGTGATGACCATTGCTGGACCACCTCCAGGCAGGCCGAGCTTGCGGCGAGATTCAGGTCCGTCAACAAATCCGGGAGACGTGATGAAGTCGACGCGTTCGGGAAAGGAGCGTTTGCTTTGCGGCGCGATGACGAATACTCGCTTTGCCAGGATCGCAATCTCGCAGGCGCCGCCACTACCCGGCAAGCGCACTTTCGGATGTTGATAGTCTCCGATGACGGTGGTGTTGAGATTTCCAAACCGATCGATCTGGACGCCCTGCAGAAACCCAACGTCGATGAGTCCTCCTTGCAGGTAGAAACTGAACACATCAAACATCGAAAACACACCAAGCGAGTTGGTAACGAGCGACGGATCACCGATTGAAATCGGCAGACGTTGCGGGTCGGCGCCAACCGCGCCTGATTCGTAGATGAGAACAAGTTTCGGTGCATGCAGACGGCGAGCGAGGTTACATGCAAGGTTGGGCAGTCCAATGCCAACAAAAACTACCTCACCATCACGAAGCTGCCGTGCTGCCTGGCAGACCATCAACTCCTGCGGGCTGAAATGTGGTCCATCAATACCCATAGTTGACCGGCTCACAGTAATGCGGTCGCGCTTTCAAGCGATCTAAATCCGCGCCCATGCGTCTGACATACTCACTGCGATTGCTCACCCCGTATACCCACTCTTCCAGGTATCTATTGAACAACGCTTCATTTTGCGAAATCTCGCGCCACCGAACATAAAAGTCGTTGTCGCGATCGTAAAAGCCCTGCGCGAAGGAAGGGTGGCAGCCAAAAGGTTCATGGACCACGGCGCTGACGATCATTCCCGGAATTAACGTTCGGTTTGGATCCGAGCGAATAACACTTTCCGAAACAATCTCTTCAGCGACCACGATCGTATTTCGTGAAGCGAATGCAGCTTCTTTCTGCACTCCGATTAAGCCCCAGATTTGCGCGTTGCCATTCTCGTCAGCGCGTTGAGCATGAATGATCGCTGTGTCAGGATTCAGTGCCGGCACTGCGGCCAATTCTTCTCCAGTGAACGGACACGCGACTGTCTTAATCAAGGGATTGACGCGGGGAAGATCGCTGCCCATGTAGTTTCGTAGCGGATAGAAAGGTAACTTTGCTGCGCCTGCAGTCAAGCGCGCGACCATGCCATAGTGCGAGTACTCTTCGAGTTCGATTGAATTGGGAATGCCCTGCTCGACTGCTCTGCGGAGAGCATAAAGTGGACCGGCACCCGGATTTCCGGCCCAACTAAACACCAGTCGTCGCACGCAACCGGCTCCGATTAGTTGATCGTAAATAAGATCGGGCGTGAGGCGACAAACGGTTAGATCGCGCCGTCGTTGACGGATGATTTCGTGCGCGGCAGCAAAACAGATGAGATGGGTGAAACCCTCAATGACGATTACATCGCCGTCATGCACAAACCGGCGGACGGCTTCGTTCATCGCCATAATTTTGGTTTGTTCATCCACAGATTACACAGATTATATTAATCTGTGGATATGTACATTCGATTTTTATTGCTTGCTGTGTTTCTTCTGGCTGGTCCTAACTGTCACGCTGCCGATGTTGATTGGACCAAAGCGCGCGCTGAAGCCGTTCAGCTGCTGCAAGATCTAATCAAGATCGACACTACCAACCCGCCGGGGAACGAACGGGCCGCGGCTTTGCACCTGCAAAAGCTTCTCGAGTCAGATGGAATTGAGACTCGAGTGCTCGACGTAACTCCGGGACGTGCGAATCTCTACGCACGCATCAAGGGCGACGGCAGTCGCCGTCCGCTGATCCTGCTCAGTCACACTGACGTCGTGATGGCTGAACCACAACGTTGGACCGTGCCTCCTTTCAGCGGCGAAATACGCGACGGTTTCATCTACGGGCGTGGCGCAACTGACATGAAGGGCACCGCGACGGTTCACGCGACGCTGATGCGTCTAATAAAGCGACTCAACAGCGACGGTTCACGCGACGCTGATGCGTCTAATAAAGCGACTCAACA
>DATEIS010000327.1:0-15510 GCA_035278765.1 Pyrinomonadaceae bacterium
AGGAAAGAGACCGAGCGAGTTTCGCACATCATTCGCCAGATGCTTGGTTTTGCGCGCCGGCCGGGCGAAGTTGACTGGGTCGACATCAACCAGTTGCTCGAAGAAACCCTCGTCTTGATGGAAAAGAAGATGCGCCAGTTGCGGATTCGCATCTCGCGACAATTCGACGAGCAATTGCCACACATCAGAGCCCGCGCCGATCAGTTGCGGCAGGTTTTTCTCAACCTGATTATCAACGCACAGCAGGCAATCGAGGGTGAGGGTGAGATCGCGATCTCAACTTCCCGTTACGAACAGGCGCTGCAACCGTCAATTGTGGTGCAACTGAGCGATAGTGGCATCGGTATCGCAGAAGACGATCTGGCGCGCATCTTCGATCCGTTCTTTTCAACCGGCAAGAAAGGTACGGGCTTGGGTTTGTGGGTCACACAGGACATCGTCAGGCAGCACGGCGGCCGCATCGAAGTGAGTAGTGAAGTTGGCCGGGGAACAGTTTTCAGCATAGTACTTCAGGTTGAATCGCCTATCCTTGAAACACACGTAAGCGAATCTAAGGTGGCGACGTAATGAGTCAATCATTCGATCAATCAGGAAATGATGCTCCCATGGATGAGCCGGGGACTTTTGTTCCGCTTTTCCAGGAACCCAGACTCCTTGTCGTGGACGACGAAGAGAGTCTGCGCATCACGACTGCCGCGATCTTCGAAAATGAAGGCTACGTTGTCGACACTGCCTCGAGCGGCGACGAAGCGATCGGGTTGCTCAGCCAAAAAGACTACGACCTCGTGCTCACTGACCTGCACATGGAAGGAGGCGACGGTCTTTCAGTCCTCAACAGTATCCGCCGTCAGGCTCCCCTCACGATTTCAGTTGTGCTGACCGGTTTTGCCTCAGTCGAATCGGCGATCGCGGCGTTGCAGGAAGGTGCATACGACTACCTCGTCAAGCCCTGCGACATCGAAAGCATGAAGCACACGATTCGTCGGGGCGTCGAACACCGGCGACTGATGCTGGCGGAGCAGAAGGCACGCGCGGATCTGCGACAGTTGAATCAGGATTTGGAGCAGAGAATCGAGGAGCGCACAGCGGAACTTAGACGCTTGAATGCCGAGCTTGCGGACGCGAACCGTGCGAAAGACGTTTTCCTCGCGACCCTCTCTCACGAGTTGCGAACCCCGCTAACACCTGTTGTGGGCTGGATAAAACTTCTGCGCAGCGGAACTCTTGATGAGAAAAGCGTTTTGCAGGCGCTGGATGCGATCGAGCGTAATGCCTGGCTGCAATCAAGGTTAATCGACGATCTGCTCGACACGTCACGCATCGCCACTGGAAAACTTCATTTCGAGCCAAAGGCAACGGATTTCAATTCGACGGTGAAAGCTGCGGTTGATACTGTTCGAACCTCGGCCGCCGCACGCAACATCGAGTTGAACGTATCTTTGTGGCCGGCAAGTTTGATAGTGATGGGCGAACCGGTTCGATTGCAGCAGATCGCCTGGAACCTTATTTCAAATGCTATCAAGTTTACTGATCCTGGGGGCAAGGTCAGGATAACAACACGATTCGAGGGCGATCAGGCAGAACTCGAGGTGGTTGATACGGGTGTCGGGATCGAACCAGAGTTTCTACCGCACGTGTTTGATCGTTTTCGTCAGGCCGACGGATCCACGTCCAGAAGGCACGGAGGTTTGGGGCTCGGGCTTGCGATCGCCGATGCGCTCGCGAAGATGCACAGCGGCCGACTGCAAGCGCAGTCCGAAGGAGTCGGGTATGGAGCAACCTTCATTTTCCGACTCGATTTGGCGCCGACAGGAAAAGTTGCGATTGAAACGGTGGACAATAAACGTCATTCGCTCGAAGGACTCGACGTTCTGATCGTCGAAGATTCACCGGATACCCTGACGCTTCTGAGTACAATCTTCCGGCGTGAAGGTGCGAGCGTTACCACCGCCGCCTCAGCGAGCGAAGCTCTTACGCGTGCCGTCGACAAACGCCCGCACATTATCGTGTCCGACATCGGCATGCCGGACGTCGATGGCTACCAACTTCTCGAACAACTTCGCATCCTCCCAGGTCTCGGCGACGTCCCCGCCATCGCCATTTCCGGCTACGCGAGCGAGGAAGACCGCGAGCGCGCCCTCGCCGCCGGCTATCTCGCTTTAGTGCCCAAACCCATCGACGTCGAAGCCCTCTTCACCCTCATCCACGACCTCAAAGCCCAGGCCGTGTAATCATTCCGCTCAACTTACTGCTAGTGTAGAATAGCCACCACCTCAATCCTCGTGGAGTCTGACTCACTAGCTATGACCAAACTCTTCATCTCCCACAGCTCAGCAGACGATGCGTTTGTGCGCGATATTCGTGCGGCCCTCGCCGATCACGGACAGGAAGGATGGATTGATTCACGCGAGTTGCGCGGCGGCGATCCGCTTTGGACGGAGATCCAAAAGGCGATAGAGACAGCTTCGGCATTCGCTGTCGTGGTTAGTCCCGCTGCGTTTCAATCAGATTGGGTTGGTGATGAGTTAGCCATTGCATTGAAGGTGCAAAAGGACCTGGGGCGAGCCAGTTATCCGGTCATTCCGTTGGCTCTTGACGGCACGAAGCTCGGTGTTTTCAAAAAGCTCATCGGCGAGGAACCTGTTCACGTCGACGTGAGCAGCGAGGCAGGCGGAGTCGAAGCAGCGATGAATGCAATCTTGGTCGCTTTGGGGAAACGATTGCCCGCAGATGTTCCGGCAGCCGCGCAGCCGAAGGCTGAGCCGCTCGAGGAATTGGTTCTTGAACTTACCGATCTGAAATTCCACGAGAAAGATGGAATGCTCCGACCGTCCGCTCACGCGCGGTTGGTATATGAGCCTGCGACTCCGGGCCAACCGGATGTACACAGTGTGAAAGGTTGGCGACTCGTCGCACCGATCGGGCCAATTGAGGCGGAGGAATTAAGGTGGTATCTGGAGAAATATGCGATCTGGCCCAGCCACTACTTTCGAGATCGCGCGCGGAAGGTTGAAGAGAATCTTGTTAAGTGGGGACAGCTACTGTACGAGGTGGCGATGCCTATGGTCCATACGGCGAACGTCATGAGTGCCTGGGCCAAGATTGGCAATCGTGTTGGCCGTCGCTTTTCTGTGCATGTGGATGCGACTCTCGAAGACGGAGCTGATGACTCTGACGTCAAGATGGCTAAGGAAGCGGCGACCCTCTTGCTTGCGTTGCCTTGGGAGTTGCTTCACGACAGCAGGAGCTTTCTCTTCCAGGGTGGAAGGCCTGTTCGTGTCCGACGCCGGCTCCCGGGGACAGAGGCACTCGATGTACCTGTCGTGGCCACCCCGATCCGGATTCTGCTCGTGACTGCCCGACCGGAGGATGATGCGTGTGGTTATATTGATCATCGCGCGAGTGCGTTGGCGTTGGTAGAAGCAATGGAATCTTTGCCAGGGCTGGTTAAGATCCACGTTCTTAGCCCACCGACACTACCTGCCTTAAGCGCGGAACTCGAACGGGCAGCCGCTGAAAGTAAGCCCTATCACGTGGTCCACTTCGATGGCCATGGTGTTTTTAGCAGTGAAGTTGGACTAGGTGGTTTGTGTTTCGAGCATCCTGACGATACGGACCGGCTGGAGAAACGCCGTCACTTGACCGTCTACACCAATGAACTCGGCCCATTGCTGCACAATCATCGCATTCCTCTTGTTTTCCTGGAAGCGTGCCAAACTGCGCTGGCCGAAAAGGCGTCAGAGTCAGTCGCCTCGGAGTTGCTTAAAGTTGGTGTCGCGTCAGTAGTGGCAATGAGCCACAATGTGCTGGTCGAGACTGCCCGTCGCTTCGTCGAGGCTTTCTACGAAGCACTCGCCGATGGCAAACGCGTTGGTGACGCCATGCTCGCCGGTCAGCGCGACCTCAAAAACAACACCTCTCGCGGACGCATCTTCGGCGTGGGAGAACTGCGGCTCGATGATTGGTTCGTCCCCGTGCTTTATCAGGAGAAGGACGATCCACAGCTCTTCTGGGTCACACCGACGAAGCAGACACAAGAAGACTTCCGACTTGCGTTGGCTGCGCGCCTCGGTGCTTTGCCCCGTGCCCCCGAGACCGGCTTCATTGGCCGCAGCCGCGAATTGCTCGCACTTCAGCGACTGCTGCGCGAAGAACGCTACGCTGTGGTGCGCGGCCAAGGCGGTGAAGGGAAGACCGCGCTTGCGGCGGAGTTTGCTCGTTGGGTGGTTCGCTCACAACAGATCCATCGTGCCGCGTTTGTTTCTGTTGAGACGCACGGCAACGAGCGCGCCGTGGTTGACGCACTGGGCAAGCAGTTGGTCAACAAAGATTTCTCAGCGGCAGGTGATCTCAAGGAAGCAATTAAGCATGTCGAACGTGCACTGCGAGAGCAGCCAGCACTCTTGCTTATTGACAACATGGAGAGTGTGCTTCTGCCACCCTTCATGAAGGATGAGACGCCGGAAGCTCTGTCCGAGGATGCAGCCGAGGATTTGAAAGCGATTCTCGTGCTGTGCGAGCGGCTGCTGAAAGCCGGCGACACGCGTCTCATCTTCACAAGTCGCGAGGTGCTGCCGACGCCTTTCGACGTTAAGCGCAATCGGCGCGAACTTCACCAACTGGATCGTGAGGATGCAGTGAAGCTGGTCGAGCGTGTCCTGAACGCTGCCGGCGGCATCGCCGGAAATTCCGGCGATGCTGCGCGAGAGGAGATCGAGCAACTCGTTGATGCCGTCCACTGCCATGCCCGCACACTGGCCTTGCTGGCTCCTTCGTTACTGGAGCGCGGTGTAGAGGCCACCCGCGAATCACTCGTTGAGTTAATGGAGGACATGGAGAAGAACTTTCCTGGCAGTCGTGAGAAATCGGTCTTCGCTAGCGTAGAGCTTTCCCTTCGTCGCATGTCTGGGGCAAACCAAGATCGTGCACACGTCTTAGGGGTGTTTTATGGCGGGGTTGATTTGGATGCGCTACGCCACATGATGCAATGGGAAGAGGGCGCGGTGTCCTCGCTAGCGCTTGATTTGGTTGAAACAGGGCTCGCGACACCAGATCGTTACGGACATCTGACTCTGAATCCCGCGCTTTGCCCTTACTTGCGTGGACGAATGAACGTGGAGGAGCGCGAATCCCTGACGGCACGCTGGTTCGATGCGATGCGTATGTACTCGGACTTCCTTCAGCAGCAACACAGCGAGAATATCCAACTCGCAACGACTCTCACACTTCTAGAGTTGCCAAACCTCTTCGCGCTGCTCAATGCGATGCAGCGAACGGGGAACGCTGAAGCGACGGTCGCTCTAGCCAGTTCGCTTTACCAATTGCTGCAGGCACTCGGCAAGCCACGACTCCTGGAACGAATCTGGCAGGTACGTGACGAGGCGGCGAAAGCTCTAGGGGACGCTTGGAATCATGCGCAATTCCAAGCAATGCGAAACCGCATCGAGCAGCAGCTTGGCGCCGGACAATTACGGGAAGCGCTCAAACGAGCAGAGCATTTGTTACGCTGTGCCCGGCTGGCGGGCGAACAGGCGTATTCAGGTGCCGATTACGATCTGGGGATGGCTTGTATCCTTTTAGCTCGTGTATTGAATACGGGACGCCTATCGGAACATGCTTTGCCCTTTTTGGATGAGGCCCAAAAGCGTTTCGAGGCCATCGGTGCCGAGCGTCCCAGCCGCAGCGTTGAAACGATGGTGTCCGCCTGTTTCTCGGAAAAAGGTGAGTGTCTTTGGTATTTGGGGCGGCTCGACGAAGCGGCAGCGGCCTATGAGGAAGGAATCCGTCGCGACGAGCGACTCGGCGATCATCGAGGTGTCGCTGTCGGCAGGGCTCAGATTGGATCGATCCGCAAGAACCAGCGCCGCTTTAGGGAGGCGCTATCGGCACTTACTGAAGCACGAGAGCGGTTTACAGAGTTAGATGAACCAGGAAGTGTCGCTCTTGTCTGGCATAAGATCGGCATGTTGTATCACGACGCGGATGAGCGGGACGCGGCCGAAGATGCGTACCAGAAATCGCTGGCGATCACGGTGCGACTCGGAGATGTCCGTGGGCAGGTGGACACGCTCACTCAGCTAGGCACCTTGTATGACGACTCTTTTAACCGGCCTGAAGAATCGGTGACGTTCTATCGGCAAGCGGCGGATAGATGTGCCGAAGGCGGAGATGTAGCAAAGGAAAGCGTGGTGAGACACAATCTTGCAGTCACGTTGTATAGGTTGCGCCGCTTAGACGAAGCTCGGCAAGAAATTTCTCGAGCGATCGAACGTAAGGCGCAGTTTGGTCACGCGACGGAACCATGGACGACGTGGCACCTTCTCAGTGCTATTGAGAAGGATACCGGTAACCCCGTCGCCGCTGCGGACGCGAAAGACAAGGCCATCGCTTGCTATCTCGCATACCGCCGCGATGGCGGCGAGAATCACGAAGGCACGGGCCGTATTAGCCGTGCTGTAACTGAGTACCTTCTTGCGGGAAATCCAGGTGCGGCTGCGTCGTTTCTCGAGCAACAGGCCACCGGCTCTAACTTGTCAATTAGCGCCAGCGCCTACATCCGCGCCCTCCAGGCTATTGTTGATGGTAGTCGCGATCGCGCCCTCGCCGATGCGCCTGACTTGGACTATGGAATGGTCGTCGAAATCCTCTTGTTAATTGAGACCCTGGAAAAGCAGCGCAGTCCGCAACCAAATCCGTCCCCAAATCCGTCTTAATCTGCGCCTAAACCCCGCTCTGTATTACAGTTGACAAAATCGCAATTGTAACTATAATGGTTACAAAAACGGCGGTCCGAGTTCCCCGAATAGTTTGATATGTCGACAAATAGCAGGTTTGCGGTTGCGGTTCATGTTTTGAGTTTGATGGCCTGGTCAGGCGAAGAACCCCTTAAATCCGAACAGGTTGCAGAAAGCGTCAACACAAATCCGGTCGTCATCCGGCGCATTTTGAAGGAATTGGCCGAAGCGGGGTTGGTTGTGTCTCAAACTGGTTCGCTCGGCGGTTCGAGGTTGGCAAATGACCCCGCCAAAACGACCTTGCTGGACGTGTATCAGGCACTCGAATACAGCGGTGTGTTTTCGTTACACCGGCAACCTCCCAGTCGAGACTGTCCCGTTGGCGTGAATATCGAGACTGTTCTCGGCGATGTGTTGCTGGAAGTTGATTCTGCGGTTGAGAGAGTGTTGCAAAACATAACTATCCACGATGTCGTGCGCCGATTGAAACCCTGCGGCAGCGCAATAGCATCGAAGACAGTGGGGAAGAACGGCAAGAATGGAAAGGCAAAACCGTTCAACGAAAAGCAGATAAATTTGCCGCCGCTGCGAGCAAAGAACCGGGGTAACGGCTCCTCGGAATTGCGTAAATAACCGCGAGAAAGGAATATCAATTTGTCCAGGCTTGAAAAAGATCAAAGCGGTATCGAGCTCATGAATTCGGTAAAAGGCGAGTTCGTCAACCTCAGTGAGGAACTGACAGACGATGCCGTGTCGATTGAAGATATCGACGAAGTACTGCAAACGCTCGAACGAGCGACCAGTAGTGAAACCGAGATCGAGGAGCCTTTGATCGAGGAATCCTCGTCTGTCGTCGAGTCTGAGGAAGGTATGAACGAAGAGGTCGAGCTCGACCTCTCAGCCGGCGAGATGGATAAGACGTCGGACCCGATTCGCGTTTACATGCGCGAGATGGGTGTAGTGCCGTTGCTCACGCGCGAACAGGAAGTTTCGATCGCAAAACGCATCGAGCGCGGCCAGAAGCGCGCTGAAAAGGCAATTGCACGTTCGCCGATCGCCGTAGTCGAACTCTTCAGGATTGGTGATGAGCTGGCTGCGGGCGCTCTCAACATTCGCGACGTGGTCGCTTTCTCGGATCAGATGGAAACCGAGGAACACGAAGATCGTAGTGAAGAGTATTTGCAGTGGACCATCGAAGGACTGAACAACATTCGACTACTCTACAAGCGAGGCTTGAAAGAGTTTGAGAAGTTTGCAGATGAACTGAAAATCTCGCGAGGCAAGCGTTCCAAGAAACTGCTGCGCTACCGGCGCAAGCTGGCGCGCACGCGTTTGGAGATTGCCACGGAGATTAGAAGTCTGCACCTGAAGGAAGCAGCGCGACAGCGACTCATTTCTGCGATCGGGGTTGTGCACAAGGAAACACGTACTCTCGAACGTGAGATCGACGCAAATAACGAAAAGCTGAAGCGCAAGGGTGTGAAGGCCGACAAGGCAAAGGAATATCGAAAGCACATCGCGAATGCCCGCAAGCGTTTGAAGGAGATCGAAGCTGAGCATCATTTGTCACCGCTCGAAATCAAACGTTCGCACCAGATGATTGCGATTAGCGAAGCGCAAACAGCACAGGCGAAGCACGAGTTGACCGAAGCGAACCTGCGTCTGGTGGTGTCGATTGCGAAGAAGTATCAGAACCGTGGTTTGCAGTTCCTCGATTTGATTCAGGAAGGCAATCTCGGTTTGATGAAGGGCGTTGATAAGTTCGACTGGCGGCGTGGTTATAAGTTTTCAACTTACGCGACCTGGTGGATTCGTCAGGCCATCACGCGCGCGATTGCCGATCAGGCACGCACCATTCGTATTCCGGTGCACATGATCGAAGTCATCAATAAGCTCAAGAATACTTCGCGCGAGTTGGTGCGCGAACTTGGCCGCGAACCGACGACTGAAGAGATCGCGAAGAAGATGGATACTTCGGTAGACAAGGTTCGCAAGGCGCGCAAGTTGATGCAGGATCCGATTTCGCTGGAGACGCCGATTGGTGAGAATGGTGATTCGCAACTGGGTGACTTGATCGAAGACAAATCGAGCGAGAGCCCGGCGGCGCGCGTCATCACTTCGAATCTGCGTGAGATCGCCGGCGACGTGTTGCAGACTTTGAGCCCGCGTGAAGAACGTGTGATTCGTCTGCGGTTCGGTCTCGACAACGGCGGTCACGAGCGGACGCTGGAAGAAGTTGGGCAAAACTTCAACGTGACGCGCGAGCGCATTCGACAAATTGAAGCGAAGGCGTTGCGCAAACTGCGTCATCCGTCGCGGGCCCGATTACTCAAGAATTTCCTCGAAGGCGAGGGGCAATAACTTTAAAGATTAGTAAATTTAGGAGCGACTAATAATGAGTGAACATGTGAAGGAAGTGAGCGATAGCTCGTTTGAAAAAGATGTGCTGAGTTCCGCCAAGCCGGTGCTGGTTGATTTCTGGGCGGAATGGTGTGCCCCTTGTCGTATGCTGGCGCCGACTGTTGCAGCGGTTGCGGAACATTATGGCGACAATGCGAGCGTGGTGAAATTGAACGTGGACGACAACCCTTCAACCGCACAACGCTACGGAATTAAGGGCATTCCGACGTTGATTCTTTTCCGCGACGGTAAAGAAGTCGAACGCGTAGTGGGTGCAACCAGTAAAGAATCGATCACGAGAATGATCGAGAAGTACGTGGCCATCAGAGCTTAGAGTTAAGCGTAATTGATTGTCGAAGGCCGGACCCTCGGGTCCGGCCTTGTTGTTTTTAATCCCGGCCCACGGGAGTGGGCGGATACTTCAAGTCCTTTCTATAACCGCACATTCCTCACAAGACTCAATCCCGCCCACGGGAGTGGGCGGATACTTCAAGTCCTTTCTACAACCCCGCACATTCCTCACAAGACTCAATCCCGCCCACGGGAGTGGGCGGATTGTTCAGGTCCTTTCTATAACCGCATATTCCTCACGACTCAATCCCGCCCACGGGAGTGGGCGGATTGTTCAGGTCCTCACTATTTATCCAAAACTTCCCCATGAATAGGTCGGACTTGAACGATCCGCCCACTGCTGTGGGCGGGATTTGAGTCTCATGAGGAATGTGCGGGGTTGTAGAAAGGACTTGAATAATCCGCCCACTGCCGTGGGCGGGATTGTGAAAGGCTCACGACCCCGATTTCCTGCTTAGTTGCCATCCCAGTTGCAACAGAGCTAAATCCTTTCGTCTCAATACGAGATTTTGGTTAACTCTGCAAAATCGCTCTTGCCATCTACCTGACTCACCACGTAATCTTGCGGCACTTCAGCGCCTGGCGGCTCCCCAAGGCACTAAAAATTTTCAGAAAGAACTCGTCCTATGCTCGCGGTCAAAGCCCTGATTCAAAAGATTCCCGATCCGGGTCTTTCGACCAATGAGCGCGTGCGACTGCGTTGTAGTCTCGCCAGGGAGTTCGAGAAGACCGGCAACTTCGACGCAGCTTGTGGCGCCATGGACAATTTGTGGCTGGGTGTCGGCATCCGTCCGAACCTCGACATGTTGGACCACTCCACAACTGCGGAGGTGCTGCTGCGAGTCGGTGTGCTGACGGGTTGGATTGGCAACATAAGAGTGATCAAAGGCTCGCAGGAAAGTGCCCGAAGTCTGCTGACTGAAAGCATCGCGATTTTTCAAACACTCGGCGATATTAAGAAAGTGGCGGAAGCGCAAATAGAGATGGCACTCTGTTGGATACGCGAGGGCTCCTTTGACACTGCTAACACCCTTCTGATCGAAGCCCTGGCCCAACTCGACGACAGTGATGGAGATCTAAAAGCTCTTGCGGTCTTGCGCAGCGCCATGATCGAGATGCATTACAGCCGTCCGAAAGATGCGCTGAAACTTTTGACTCAGTCGGCTTCGGTGTTCGAAGCGAGTTCGTATCTCAGAGGCCCATTTCATAACGAGGTCGCGATAGCACTCAAGAGATTGGGAGCGAGCGGGAGTCGAGAAGATTACGTTGATAGTGTCTTAAGAGAATATTCGGCTTCACGTTTCCACTTGTCACAGCTCGGGCACACACGTTATCTCGGTGTGGTAGAAAATAATATCGCGATGTTCTGTTTGGAGCTCGGAAGATTCACTGAAGCTCACGAGCATCTGGATCGCGCGCAGGCGCTTTACACGAGAATCAACGACCGCATCCATCACGCAGAGCTTGAAGATTCTCGCGCCCGAGTTCTGCTGGGTGAGGGAGCAATCCTGAAAGCAGAGAGGGTCATTGACGCTGCTATCCGCATCCTCGAGAAAGGCGATCAAAAACCGGCCCTTGCCGAGGCACTTACAACTCGAGCTGTTGTCCTCGCCAGACTAAAACGAACCGAAGAAGCGCGCGCAACTTTCACACGAGCCATCGATACTGCTGAGCAGGCGGGCGATCTGGAGAAAGCAGGTCTCGCCGCGATGGCTTTGATTGAAGAGTTACCGGAACATCTCACTGAAGACGAGCTATGTTCTCTGGTTGAGAATGCTCGCGCCTTTCTGAAACATACGCAGAGCACGACGACCCTGCGACGGTTAACCGAGTGTGCCTGGCGGGCTCTTTCGACCATCCATACCGCGCGTCCGGACTGGACCACCTTTTCGCTCAACGAAACACTGCGTCGCCACGAGGCTCGATTCATTCAGATGGCTCTCGAAGACACCGGTGGTTCCGTTACAAAAGCCGCCGCTCTGCTGGGTCTGGCAGGTCATCAGAGTTTGAATTTCATTCTTCACCGCCGGCACCCGGAACTGCTCAATGCCCGACGGCCAATCAAGCCTCGTCGCCGCAGCACGTTGAAGTTGGTTTGAAACTGCTACTGGAGTTGCAAGCTTAACTAAGTCCTTTAGTTTCAACATCCGCCCCTGAGAAATTCTTTAAAATCCTGTTGCCATTGATTCAAAGAGCGGCGTAATCTTGCGTGCGCCACACCGCGGTTGACTCCCCGGCCCGACAACTGACGAAAAGAGGTTAGACTCCCAATGACCGCGATCAGGGAACTTTTGACTCAGATTCCCGATCCAAATCTGTCGCTCAACGAGCGCGTAAAGCTCCGCTGCCAGCTGGCCAAACAGTTAGAAAAGACAGGCAACTACGAAGCAGCGCGGGGAGCTTTGGAAGATCTGTGGCCCGACTTCGATGACTATCCCAAACTCGATCTGCTCGACGAAGCAACAGCAGCCGAAGTGTTGCTGCGCATCGGCGTCCTCACTGGCTGGATAGGCAACATCAAGCTCATCAAAGGTTCGCAACAACTCGCCCGGAATCTGATCGGCGACAGCATTGCCATCTTCGAGTCGTTACCCGATCCAAAGAAAATGGCCGAAGCGCAAATCGAAGCCGCACTTTGTTGTTCGCGCGACGGCGCGCTTGATACCGCTCGAGCGCTATACGTTGAAGCCCTCTCGCAGCTTGACGATCGTGACGGGGATCTGAAGGCACTTGGCATCTTGCGTCTTGCGATGGTCGAAATGTTGATGAATCGCCTGAAGACGTCTTTTGACATTCTCAACACCGGCGCCGAACTCTTCGAAGCAAGCACCAGTCACGTACTCAGAGGCGCATTTCATAATGAGTTTGCTCGCGTCCTTCGTAACCTCGGAGCTGGAACTAATCGACCCGAATACATTGACCAAAGTTTGCGCGAATACCAGGCGTCGATTTCCCACTTTGAAAAAGCCGGTCACTCTCGCTACCAGGCTTGTGTCGAAAACAATTTTTCGATGCTGTTCTTACAACTGAACAGATGCGACGATGCTCACGAACATCTGGATCGCGCTCAGGCGATCTTCACGCGACTGGGCGATGCCCCGCACCTTGCCAGTATCGACGACTCACGCGCGCGAGTGTTGTTGGCTGAAGGAGCGGCTGCAAAAGCGGAGCAGTGTGCCTCAACCGCGATCGCGACATTCGAAAAAGGCGACCATTTCTCAAAACTTGCAGAAGCATTGACCACTCATGGCGTGGCGCTCGCGCGTCTCAACCGGCACGAAGAAGCTCGCAGTGATTTCGAGCGCGCAATAAGCACGGCCGAGCAAATCGAAGACTTGCAAAACGCAGGTCTCGCAGCGCTCTCGTTTATTGAAGAGTTAGCTGAATTGATGTCTGAGGATGAGATGTGTGCCGTGATGGAGCGTGCTCGCACTTATCTTCAGGACACGCAGGATCCGTTGGTATTGAATCGCATGAGCAAGTGTGCGTGTCGTGTTCTCTCAATCATTCATACGGCGCGCCCCGATTGGACCACCTTCTCGCTGACTGAAACACTGCGTCGTCACGAGGGACGATTCATTCAGATGGCGTTGGAAGACGCCGGCGGCTCGGTTACAAAAGCTGCCCATCTGCTTGGACTGCCTGGTCACCAGAGTTTGAATTTCATTCTCCAAAACCGTCACCCTGAACTGATGGCTGCACGGACACCGATAAAGCCGCGACGCCGCCGTATATTCAAGTTAATCAATCCTCAAAAAGATGAATCGAATGTGTAAGCGCTTTGTGTGCTTTTTGTGCCTCTTTGTGGCTAAAATGAAGCGGCATGGAACACACTAAGCCCGCGCGTCTCATCGTCGGTATTACCGGTGCGACTGGAACCATCTTCGGTGTGCGTCTATTACAGATGCTGCACGGTTCCGGAGTTGAGACTCATCTCGTCGTAAGCAAGTGGGCGGCACGCACGCTTGCTCACGAAACTCCGCATTCATTGCAATACGTACAAAACCTTGCGACGCAGAGTTATGGCATCGGGGCACAGGGAGCCGCGATCTCGAGTGGTTCTTTTGTGACGATGGGAATGGTGATCGCGCCGTGCAGCATGCGCACGCTTGCGGCGATCGCGCACGGCATTGGCGATAATCTCATTCACCGCGCCGCCGATGTGGTTTTGAAAGAGCGTCGTAAGCTGGTGCTTGTCGTACGCGAGTCGCCATTCAGCGAGATCCATCTCGAAAATATGTTGAAACTGGCGCGCATGGGCGTCGTGATTCTTCCGCCAGTGCCGGCGTTCTATAACAACCCCCAAAACCTCGACGACATGATAAATCACATCACGATGCGCGTGATCGATCAGTTTGATATTCATCTCGACGTAATGAATCGTTGGGACGGCGTGTTGCTCGATCGAAAAAAATCGGCGGAAACAGAGTAGGAGCAGAACAATGGGTGAAATGGTCGAATTCCCGTTTGACGGCGGAAACACTGGCGGATATCTCGCGACACCAAAGCAGGGGACTGGTCCGGGCGTGATTGTTATTCAAGAGTGGTGGGGACTCGTCGATCACATCAAAGATGTTTGTGACAGGTTTGCAGACGAAGGATTCGTTGCGCTCGCGCCGGATATGTATCACGGCAAAACCACGAAGTCGCCGGATGAAGCGGGCAAGCTCATGATGGCCCTCAACATCGACCAGGCTGAAAAAGATCTCCGCGCTGCTGTTCAATACTTAGCGACTCAGGACTCGATGACGAGTAAGAAGATCGGTGTCGTTGGCTTCTGCATGGGTGGCGCACTCGCTTTGTTCGCGGCGACTAAGAATCAGAACATCGGCGCCTGCGTCGTGTTCTATGGAATACATCCGAAGGTCAAACCCGATCTGCCGAACCTGAATGCGCCAGTGCTCGGTATTTTTGGTGAAAAAGACGGCTCTGTTCCGCCTGACGCGGTTCACAATCTGGAACGTCAGATAAAAGATCTCGGCAAGCAAGTCGAAATGAAGATATACCCGGGCGCGGATCACGCTTTCTTTAACGACACGCGTCCGGAAGTCTATAAAGCGGAAGCTGCGACTGACGCCTGGCAGCGCACAATTGCGTTCCTGCGCCAGCACGTGGTCGCATAATCCGTGTTAATCTGTGGCGTGTAATCTAAACGCCGACTCTACAAGCTCCATCTCTATTACAGTCAAGAGGAATAGTGTATGAAACTGTCTTCGTGCGCATTGACCGTGATCTCGTTGTTTGTGCTACTGCCGCTTAGCGTAGTTGCTCAGGAACCACCGCGACCATCGCCATCGCCAACGCCAACGCCAACGACGGCGGCGAGTCCGAGTCCGACACCCACGCCCGAAGCATCACCGACACCGCGTGATCCGATGTCGACGCCGACATTCAACGGGCTGCGAATGCGCTCGATTGGACCAGCGTTTACGTCGGGCCGTATCAGTGGCTTTGCAGTCGATCCGGCGAATCCAGCGCGTTACTACGTCGCAGTTGCGTCCGGCGGAGTTTGGAAGACGATTAATGCCGGTATCACGTGGACGCCGATTTTTGACAACGAAGGCTCTTACTCGATCGGGGCCATTGCGCTCGATCCGAAGAACCCTCTTACGGTTTGGGTCGGCACCGGTGAGAACAACAGCCAGCGAAGTGTCTCGTACGGTAACGGCCTTTATAAATCGGAAGACGGCGGCAGAAGTTGGAGAAATGTTGGTCTCAGAACTTCTGAGCACATCGGCCGGATCGCGCTCGATCCGAAAGACTCAAACATCGTCTACGTTGCATCGCAGGGGCCACTGTGGGGGCCGGGCGGTGAGCGTGGTCTATTCAAAACCACTGACGGCGGCAAGACCTGGAAGAACATTCTCAACATCAGTGAGAACACAGGCGTGACTGACGTCGTCATCGATCCTAATGATCCAAACACGATCTACTGTGCTTCGTATCAACGACGGCGTCATATGTGGACGCTCATCAACGGTGGTCCGGAGAGTGCGATTTACAAATCGACAGATGCGGGCGCTAC
>DATEIS010000328.1:0-3309 GCA_035278765.1 Pyrinomonadaceae bacterium
TCGCTGCGGTTCTGGCGACAACAGCTCAGCGCCCAGCCAAAACTGGCCGGGTGAAGTCTTTCAAGTTCCGCTTTGAGTTCCGTGATCTCCATCCGCGCGAACCGGTTTCTGAGTATTAGTCGCTTGAGCGAGGAGATTGTATGACAGGTTATTCTGTCGCGCGGACGGTGCCGACGAGTTGCGGGAGTTTTGTTGGTCCGAAGTTGACGTTGTGTTCGGCGTCAAAGAGCAACCGATCGCCGTCGAATTTGAAATTTAGCGTGGAATAGTAAGGCGTTTCAGAGAGAACTATTTTTACGGTAAAGGTGTTCTCGGCCGTCCATGCGCCGCTGGCGGCGACCAGGGGATTAGCAGGAACACTGAGGGCGCGATCGAGTCCGTTGGCAAACAGGCCGCGACTGTTGGTCCAGGTGTCTCGGCCGATCGTCATGCGTGTTTCGCCGGTGGAGGTTCGCACGATGAGTGCAGGAGAGGTTGAGTCAAAGTCGAAAGAGATTGCCTTAATACCGCGATCGTTTTCTGAAAACTCAAACCACTTGCCGGAAACGCCGGCAGACATTGACGACGACGGAGCACCGCTCGGGAATTTAACTTTCAGTGAGGAGAGTCGCGCTTCAAGGCGGCGTCGAGCGGCCGAATTCTCAGGCAGACGTCCCGGCTTCATTGCCGGCAAAAGCTTGTCCCAAACAAGATTCATGACTTGTTGCATATTGCGAACGCCGCTGGTGATCGCAACCACAGCCTCGAGTTCGGGAATCACCATACAGTACTGACCAAACGCTCCGTCGCCGCGGAACGAGTTGTGACGCGAACGCCAGAATTGATAACCATAACCCTGGTCCCAATCACTCGCCGGCGCGGAGCCGGTCGAGGTTTGTATCGCCGTCGCCTGTTCAACCCACGCGGCCGGTATTAACTGTTTGCCGTTCCACCTTCCTTTGTGAAGATAGAGTTCGCCAAAGCGTGCGATCTCTTCCGTGCGTATCGATAGACCATATGCGCCGGCAGTTATTCCCTGCGGACTGCTGACCCAAACTGGATCTTTGAAACCGAGCGGATCGAAGAGTCGCGGACGCAGATAATCGAGTACGGTCATGCCTGTGACTTTCTGAACAATGGCCGAGAGCATGTAAGTCGCAGGCGAGTTGTAGAGAAAGTGCGTGCCGGGCTTGAATGGAATCGAGTGCTTGAGGAAAGTTTTTACCCACGTGTCGGTTTGTTTGCTTGGATCATCTGCACGGATCGGCGCCTCGAGCTGGTTGCCGGTGTTCATGCGCAATAGATCGCGCACACGCATCGCGCGCAGGTTAACCGATGGATCAGCCGGTGCTTCGTCAGGAAAAAACTTGATTACTTGATCGTCGAGGTTCAGTTTTCCCTCGGCGACTGCAAGGCCGACGGCGGTCGAAGTAAAACTCTTGCTCAGCGAATACAGAACGTGAGGCGTGTCGCGATCGTACGGAACCCACCAGCCTTCAGCCACCACGTGCCCGTGACGAACGAGCATGAAGCTATTCATCGTGTCGATATCTTTGTCGGCGGCTTCGATAAACGCCAGGAGGTCAGTGGAAGAGATTCCCTGTTGCTCGGGGCTGCTGCGTGGAAGCGACGCAGACTTCTGCGCCCATGCAGCGGTAGAAACAAATAAACAGAGAAGAACAACAGCGCCGGCTTTGTTGACGCGTTTCATCAGGAATCTGCGTAATCTGTGGATTAGTTTGCCAGATAGACCGCCAGCGCCGGGATGATCAGCCAGAGCAACCCCTTCACGAGGAAGAACATGAAGCCCCAGAAACCGAGTCGTTTTATCCAAGTCGCTGCCTTCATATCTGATACGCGTAATCTTGACCTAAAACGGTCAATAACAAAAGTCCAGAATCAAAAAATTTTACATCGAGGGTGTAGACAACCTACACAGCCATGCTGTAGATTGCCTACACCCTATACTTTATTCAGGAGCAGTACGTGAAAACTAAGAGAGGTTATGAAAACAGGATCGAGCTACTTCAGGGCACTCTCGACCTGTTAATACTACAAACCCTGCAATGGGGACCACGCCACGGGTACGGGATCAGTCAGGGTATTCGGACCGGCTCCGGGGAGGTGCTTCACGTTGATACTGGCTCTCTTTATCCCGCGCTTCATCGTCTGGAACGCAAAAAGTGGATCAAGGCTGAATGGACGACTTCAGACAACAATCAACAGGTCAGGACATATCAATTAACAGCCGCCGGAAAGAAACAGCTTCTTAAAGAACGTTCCAATTGGGACAAGCTGGCTGCGGCAATGGCGGGCGTCCTTCATCCCGCGGATCACGGTCATGAATAAGTTTCGGGACAAAGACAGCGAGCTTGACGCGGAGATTCGCAGTCACATCGATCAGGCAATTCGAGACAGGATCGAGCGTGGCGAGTCGCCCGACGAAGCACGATTAAGTGTCCTCAATGACTTCGGCAACGTGTTGCTTGTAAAAGAGGTAACGCGCAGCATGTGGAGGTGGTCGTCGCTGGAGCGTTTAGGTCAGGCGCTGCGATTTGGTTTGCGCACGCTTAAAAAGAGTCCGGGATTTTGTGTCGTCGTAATACTCACGCTCGCGTTAGGCATCGCTGCGACAACCATTATCTTCAGTGTCGTTTACGGCGTTGTATTGCGCCCACTTCCCTTTGCTGATCCGGAACGTCTGGTCGCGATCTGGACACAGACGCCACAGGTAGATCGGCTTCCAATGGCCGCCGCTAACTATCGCGACATTAAAGATCAAAATACGGTTTTTGAAGACGTTGCCATCTTACGTGCGACTGCGAATTACAATCTGACTGGCGACGGCGATCCGGAGTGGCTACAGGGCGCCGGCATTCCGTCCAACCTGTTCTCTTTACTACGAGTCGAACCAGCACTGGGACGGGGCTTCACTGCTGAGGAAAATCAACCCGGACAAGATCATGTCGTAGTACTGAGCCACGCCCTCTGGAAACGTCGTTACGGCGGCGACGTCAATATAATTGGGAAAACAATTCGACTGGAGAACGTACCGTACACCGTTGTTGGTGTAATGAGTCCCACATTTCGTTATCCGACACGTGAGACACAACTATGGACTCCGCTAACAGTCAATCCTGCCGATTTCCAAACTCGAACAGGATTTATGCACGCTGCTGTTGCGCGTCTCAAACCCGATGCAACGGTGGCGCAGGCTCAGAATGAACTCAACACCATTGCCACACGACTGGCCGAACAGTATCCGGCCGTCAATACAAATGTACGCTTCAACGTTAATCCACTACGTGACGATATCGCCGGACCAGCAAC
>DATEIS010000329.1:0-4958 GCA_035278765.1 Pyrinomonadaceae bacterium
CAGGCGATCGAGATCTGCAAGCGCAGCCGCGTCGCACCCGCTCGCATCGATGAGCCATTCAGTTCCTAGGGTCATAGTTTAGAACACAGATTACGCAGATTATACAGATTAATCTAATGATGCGTGGGGAAGAATTGAGGGTGGTATCGGTTCGAGGAAGCGCGAGAGCGTTGGTGTGCCGTCGGTCTCCGGACCCCTGTAAACGTCCACCGCCGGATACACGAAATGCAATTCCTTCTTCGCTCGCGTGGTCGCGACGTAAAGCAGACGGCGCTCCTCATCGTAATCGTCAAACTCGTCCTGAAACCTGCTCGACGGAAACCAGCCATCAGTCATCCAGATCACAAACAAGTTGTCCCACTCGAGCCCTTTCGCCGAGTGCACTGTCGAGAGGGTCACAAAACCACTGCTCCGACGCGGCGCATCACCCTGCACTACTTCGGTCGGATCGAGTGCAACGTCGTCGAGCAACTTGGCCGCAGTTTTATAACGTTTCGCAATAGTTTGCAGGTGTTCAAGATCGCGTCCGCGTCGCTGCACATCGTCGTACTTGTTCTTCAACAGTGGTTTGTAAAAACGAAGAACGGCGGACAATTGTTCACCCGGAGTTTTGCCTTCGAGCATCGTGCAGAACACACGCGCGACACGCAGCAGTTGCGCTTTGTAAGCAGCGCGAGCAGGGAAGCGAAGAAGTTTCTTGAATAGTCCGGCTTTCGTTCGTGCCGAGCGAACCTCTCTCTGTTCGACGCCGAGATGTTCGAGGATCTGGTAGACGGTTGCGTCGCCGATATGATCGATGAGTTTCAGCGCACGAAACCACGAAAGCGTGTCTGAAGGTTTCACAATGACTCGCAAAAACGCGAGCGCGTCTTTGATGTGCGCCGACTCCGCAAACCTGATCCCGCCAAATTTCCGAAACGGAACGCCTTGTTTACCGAGTTCGATTTCCAGATCGAACGAATGTGAACTGGAACGAAAAAGCACCGCGATTTCACTGAGTGGCACGCCTTCTTCTCGAAGCTCCGCGATCCGCTGCGCGACAAACCGCGATTGCTCGTTCTCATCTCTCGCGCTCACCACGACCGGGGCTTCGCCGCCTTCGATGCGTGAGTAGAGACGTTTCTTATAACTCTCTTTTACGTCCGAAATGATCGCATTCGCGACGTCGAGAATCGGCTGCGTGCTGCGAAAGTTCTCTTCGAGTTTGATTATTTGTGTCGACGGGAAGAGTTTCGGAAACTCGAGCATGTTGCGGTGGCTCGCGCCACGAAAAGAATAAATCGATTGAAACTCATCGCCGACGACCGCCACGTTGTCATGTTGCGCGGTCATCAGTTTCACAATCTGGGCCTGGAGCTTGTTTGTGTCCTGATACTCGTCGACCATGATGTAGCGATACTGGTCCGAGATCTGTTCGCGCATTTCGGCGCTGTTTTCGAGCGCTTCGCGAAATCGCACGAGGAGATCGTCGTACGTCAGCATGTGACGGCTACGCTTGAATTCCTCAAACGTATTGAACAGCGTTTCGAGATTGCGGCGTTCATCGACGAACTGCGGATAGGTCTGGTTGAGCACCTGTTTCAGCGTCTGAACCTTGTTGACCATCATGCTGAAGATTGCGGCGATCGTTCGCTTGCGCGGGAAGTGCTGCGATTTCGTGAGGCGGATCTGTCGGCGCAGCAGATCGATCAGGTCCTCAGTGTCACTCTGGTCCAACACCGTGAAATTTTTCTGCACGCCTGCGTGATCGGCAAACTTGCGTAACACTGAATGGCCGAGCGAGTGAAAAGTGCCACCGGAGACTCGTTGGCAGCGCGCGTCAGCCAGAGCCGCGGCGCGTGTGAGCATGCTTGCGGCAGCACGGCGCGTGAAAGTCAGTAACAGGATTGACTCAGGCTTCGCGCCGATCTCAACCAGGCGAGCCACGCGATAAACGAGTGTGCGTGTTTTTCCTGTCCCCGCGCCCGCGACGATCAGCAGTGGGCCTTCCGTGGTTGTTACGGCTTTGAATTGCGCTTCGTTAAGCTCCTTCTCGTAATCGATCGCACGCGCGCCGGTGCTCATGCGTTTCAACACGAGCTTCGTTCTGGACGTCATTGGCAGAGTTTTACCCAGATCGAGTTCGCGTTTGAGCGTCTTCAGCTCCTCTGCAAGATCTGTGATCGTTTGATAACGATCCTTCGGCGTCTTGGCGAGCGCTTTAGTCAGGATTTGTTGGACCTCAAACGGCAGATCCGATCGTCCATCTGAAGGAAAACGCGGATCGCGGTGGAGGATCGCGTGCATCGTGTCGATGCGATTGTCGTGAACAAACGGCGCTGTTCCGGTGAGCATCTCCGTCAGCACTACGCCGAACGAGAACACATCGCAGCGACGATCGACTTTCTGGCCCAGCAACTGTTCGGGCGCCATGTAGTTGACTGTACCCATCAACATACCTGATTCAGTTTGGACACCCCGCATGAGCGTCTTCTGCTCGCTGTCGGCAACGAGAGCACGGTCTCTTTCGGCGACGAGCTTTGCGAGTCCGAAGTCGAGGATCTTTGCGAAGCCGTCGCGACTGAGCATCAGGTTCTCGGGTTTGAGATCGCGATGAATGATGCCGAGTTCGTGTGCGCGCGCGAGGCCGGTGGCGATCTGAATCGCGATGTCTAAAGTTTGTCTGAGTTGCAGACCGTTGTTTTTGATCTTCTGGCGCAGCGTTTCGCCTTCGACGTATTCCATCGCGATGTACGGCTTGCCGTCGTCTTCGCCGACTTCGTAGATCGTGAGGATGTGCGGATGATTCAGTGCAGACGCAGCGCGAGCTTCCTGGAAGAAACGGCGGCGGCGATCCTGTTGCGAAACGTATTCTGAAGGAAGCAGCTTGATGGCGACGACGCGCTGGAGTTTGTTGTCGTAAGCTTTGTAGACCGCGCCCATACCGCCCGCGCCGATCTTCTCGACGATCCGGTAGTGAGCAATGGTCTTGACTGGCAGGGGCTTCATGATTGGGGGCCGCGCAATTGTAACAATCTTAATTCCCTAATTAGAACCGGGATCGTAAAATTGTCGTATCTTCAACCGGCCAAATAAAAGGAGCTACCCATGATCTGTCCGCGTTGTGCTTCAAATCAGGTTGACGACATCAAGTTTTGTACGTCTTGCGGAGCTAACCTCCAGGCGGTTCGCGAGGCACTCGAGACTCCGGACGGAAAGAAGTTTGACTGGGGTAACACCTGGGTGGCCGAGATGTTTATGTCGGGCCAGGCCGCCCAGGCGCGCCAGCTGGAGATGGAGCGTCGTCTTGGCATCACGCCGGAAGTAAAGCGGTATAACGAAATCAAAGCCGGCGTGATCGTTAGCGCCGTTGGTATCGGAGTCTCGATCTTTCTTTATTTCCTAATGGGCGCGCTTGCGAATCAGGAGCCTCGCGATGCGGAGTTGCTGTCACGTATCTGGATTGCAGGAGTTATTCCATTCATGGTCGGACTCGCGCTGATCATTAATGGTGTGGTCGTGAGCAAGAAGATGGCCCAGGTGATAGAACGCGAGCAGGAGAAAAACATCCCGCTGGGAGAAGGAAAGCCTGCCCGAGGTTTGCGCGCAGCGGATACGAGCGAGTTTATTCCGACAAACTTTAGCGTCACCGATCAAACTACCCGACATCTGGAAAGCAAAGAACGGAAGATCAAGTAATGAACAGGATTGCGGGTTTAGAAAAGAGTCAGGCGCCGTGGCACTTGCGCTGGTTCTACACCACGATGCGCAAGATGTTTGGCAAAGACCTGACGCCGGTGAAACAGCAGATGCGTGTGCCCGGAATGGTCTGGGGCAGTATCGCGATGGAAGCAGGGCTCGGAAGAAAACGGAAAGTGTCGCTGCGATTTATTCAGCTTGGGAAAGTGCGAACGGCGGCGCGTGTCGGGTGTCCGTTTTGAGTTGATATTAATTCTGCCGTCGGCAGAAAAGCCGGGCTGAGTGATGAGAAGTTGCTGGCCGTTGTGAAGAATGACCTCTCGGTGTTCTCGAAAGACGAGCGATTAGTGATCGAACTGGCCGACGCAATGGCCGACACGCCTTCGAACATCTCCGACGAACTCTACGCTCGACTCCGTGAGAAGTTTTCCGAAGAGCAACTACTCCAACTCGGCGGCCAACTCGCCTTCGAAAACTACCGCGCCCGATTGAATCGCGTGTTTGATGTCGGTAGCGACGAGTTGTACAAGCCACAGCAAACGAGCTAGGAAGAAAAACAAGCCACAAAAAAGCACAAAAGGCACAAAAGAGAGGCTCAGTTCAACTTGAATGTGGGCTCTGGGGGTCTTCAAGCAGCGAACGGAGCGCGTCGTTAACCGCTTTCGCGTCCGGAAAGGCTGCTGCTATATCAGGATCGAGAAGAACAAGATTTGTGCCTTCGCGATATCGTGAGACGTATTTACCGCGGACACCTTTCATCTGAGAAAAGTCATACTCCTGTCTCAGGTCATCGTCCTCCTCGTCAGGTTTCTTCATAAGATCTTCTTTCTCCATATGTCGCTTCACGAGCACTGATAATTCGCACGGTTCTCTCGTCATCAGTATGCGCGATGACGAGAATCGTACCCGACTCAGATGCTCCTATGATAATAAACCGTTCCTCGTCTTGGGAATGGTCAGGGTCAGGAAATGTTTTCGAAAGTGGATCGCCAAAAACACTGACGGCCTCTTCGAATGAAACGTTGTGCTTTACAAGATTTTGTGAGGCTTTCCTTTCGTCCCATTCAAAACGCATCAGCGAACTATACTATTTGTTTTCATGATTTGGTCAAATTTTCGAGCTCTTCGGGTGTGCGTGGCCAGTCGTCTTTCAGCAGGCGTGAAAGCGCTCGGTCGGCGAGGAGTTTGCCGCCCGTTTGGCAGGTGGGACAGTAATTGGTTTCGTTCGATCCGTAACGAATGCGCTGAATCTTGCTGCCGCAACGTGGACACGGTTCGCC
>DATEIS010000330.1:0-5577 GCA_035278765.1 Pyrinomonadaceae bacterium
TCGGTAGTGCAAACCGGGGTGAAATCTTTCGGGTGCGAGAACAAGACTGCCCAGCTATCTCCAATCCACTCGTGGAAATTAATGGGGCCTTCAGTTGTGTCTGCTGTGAAATCGGGTGCTATATCGCCAAGTCGTAGGGCCATTTGTATCTCCTTCTTTCGGAAAAACCGATTCCCGGTCATCGGACCGGGAGTAGGGATGCGGATTAAGTTGTCTTAGGGGGCCACTTTTAAACTAATGCCCGCGCCAAGTCAAACCGGCCCGGGCGCCGTGTTATCCTGCTCGCAATTACGGCCAATAGGGCCGATACGACCGATATGAAACTTGCACTTAACGGCGCCACCACCATGAGGGCTGATCTGGCCACGGACTTGCACGCGGCCAAAGCAGCGGGGTTCGATTATCTGGAAATCTGGGCCGCAAAACTCAGATACTTCCTAAAAGAAAAATCAACCTCAGAGCTCAGCGATTTGTTTGGGCAGTCGGGCCTTGAGCCCTTGAGCATAAATTCCATCGAGCACATTACGTTTCGTGACGACCGCGCGTACGAGTCAATCAAAAAGGAATGCGAGGAACTGAGCGGCATTGCGGCGGCTGTTGGCTGTCCGTGCATTGTTGTCGTGCCCGGACCATTGCCGGAAGGCGGAGCATCTCGGGATAGCGTGATCTCGGAGTCAGTCAGTGTATTGAACGAGCTGTGCGACATCTCAGCGGCGCACGGCGTTTCGCTCGCTTTTGAATTCCTGGGACAAACTGACTGCAGCGTTCCCACACTGGATCTTGCCGCCGAAATCGTGCGCGAAGCTAACCGAAAGGATCTGGGAATCGTAATCGACAGTTTTCATTTTTACGCAGGCAATTCGACGTTGGAGATGATCGAAGCTCTCGACCCGAAACTAATTCAAATCTTTCACATCAACGACGCTGAAGATCGACCGCGCGATGAGTTGGAAGATCGGCACAGACTGTTGCCGGGTCTCGGGATACTTCCACTACGGCAAATGATTTCGGCGTTCCGGAGGATCGGTTACGACAAAGTCGCGAGTGTTGAGATATTCCGTCCTGAGTATTGGGAGCGAGACCCGTTTGCGCTTGCGCGTGACGCCCACGCGGCCACCAGACGAGTCCTCGCGGAGGCAGAATGAACAAGATCAAAATCGGCATCATCGGCGCAGGCTATATTGCCGGCGTCCACGCGGGTGTCCTCGCAGGCGACGAACGCGTCCAGGTCACTGCTGTACACGATGTGGTTCCAACAGTTGCTGAAAAACTCGCCGTCGCGCACAACGCAATAGCCGTTGCGTCGCCGCTGGAAGTGCTCGAACGAGCAGACGCTGTTTACGTGACCACTCCGAATACGCAGCACGTCTCGCTCGCAATCGCTGCGATCGAAGCCGGCAAACACGTGTTTTGTGAAAAGCCGCTCGCGACGAATATCGACGACGCGCAAAAAGTTTTTAAGAAAGCATCAAATGCGAGCACCGTTTTTCAAGTCGGTCACAATCGCCGCTTCGCACCTGTTTATGCAACCCTGAAACGGATGATTACCGAGACGCACGAGCCGCATTCAGCACACGTAAAGATGAATCGTGGCGAACTACTCAAACCGGAATGGACCGGCGATCCTGAGGTCACGGGTGGCTTTCTTTACGAGACGCCGATCCACATGTTCGACATGATGCGTTTTCTGTTTGGTGAGGTTGAGAGTCTGCATGCGATTGGATCGAGGCACGAGTACAAGGAAGTTGACGACTTCTCAGTGTTGTTGAAGTTTGAGAGTGGAATGCATGCGACGCTGGCAACGGCGGCGGACGCGAGTTGGTTATTTCCGTTCGAGCGCGTGGAGGTCTTTTGCCATCATGCAACGCTCGTGACGCGCGAGATGGAGAGTCTTACCTGTAGCAGCAACCTCGAAGGGCATCTGACTGAACAGACGATGCAGCAGTTACCTCGCGAAGAGAAGTGGGGTTACCTGCAAGAGGATCGCGCTTTCATCGACGCGATTGTCAACCAATCACCTCCTTTAGTCACAGCCTTTGACGGTCTTATGTCGGTCGAACTCGCAAACGCGGTCTACGAATCCGTGCGCTCTCAGAGGCCGGTGACCATTCGGAACGTACTGTAGGGGCGGCCCTCCGTGGCCGCCCGTGGTTTGGAATGGTGTTAGCGAAATCCGAGACTGTAGATTCTTGAATTCCATGCCCAAACCACGGGCGGCCACGGAGGGCCGCCCCTACAAAAAATGCAAGGCGCTAATTATGCAACGTTGCTTTTGGGCCAGGACGCCCTTATCAATCGCCTATCACGACGAAGAGTGGGGCGTACCCGTTCACGACGACAACCTTCTCTTCGAGTTTCTGATTCTCGAAGGAGCCCAGGCCGGGCTCAGTTGGGAAACCATCCTCAGAAAACGTGACAACTATCGCGCCGCATTCGATCGCTTCAATCCAAAGAAAGTCGCGAAATACGATCAGCGCAAAATCGCCGCGCTACTTGAGAACGACGGCATCATCCGCAATAAACTCAAGATCAACTCCGCAATCGGAAACGCCGTCGCTTTTCTCGAAGTGCAACGCGAATTTGGCAGTTTTGATGAATACGTCTGGCGATTCGTCAACGGCAAGCCTCTGAAACGCAAACCCGACGCACCACTCGCGGCTCGCACGGAAATCTCCGACGCGCTCAGCAAAGATCTACTCAAGCGTGGTTTCAAGTTTGTTGGCTCGACTATCTGTTATTCGTTCATGCAGGCTGTGGGAATGGTCAACGATCACGATTCGAACTGCTTTCGTTATCGTCAGGTCGGAAAGTAACGAACTTTTTCTTTGCACCGCAGCGCCTTTGCGTGAGAGATTATGCTTCAACTTTTCGTCCCCTGGAGGTTCGACTTGCGACAGACCCATTCGAAATTGTTCTTACTTGCCGTTCTTGCTGTTTTCTCTTTGACGCAACGCGCGGTTGCTCAATCCCCTTCCGCAGCACTGGCCAACCTGCCCGAAGCCGACGCGTTGATCTACGTTAGCCCGCAACGCGTTCTCAACGAAGCAGCCCCGCGTGTCATGCCGCCCGCAGAGGTGACGAAGATGCGCTCCGCATTCGCGGACATAAAGTCAGCAGCCGGCGTCGATCCTGCAAGGATCGAGTATCTCGTGATCGCAGTCCGCTTTAATAAGCCCGCGAGTAACCTGAGCTTTAACGCTCCCGATGTGATGATTGTGGCTGGCGGAGACTTCAGCTCTGATTCACTCCTGACACTTGGCCAGGTTTATCTCCAGGACAAAGTGCGCGTCGAGAAGCACGGATCCAAATCGATGTCGGTGATGAAGATCGATCCGTTGGCGGCTGAAGCAGAGAAGAACCCGATCCTAAAACCGTTTGTCGAGATTGGCGCTGTGCCGCTGAGTGCAAACTCAATCGCGATAGGCACGCTTCCTTATCTCAGATCGGCAATCGATGCGGCTGATGGAAACGGAAGGATTAATCCGGCGACACTAGAATCATTGTTCAGAGATCCAAACGTGCTCATGGCCGCTTCAGGCGCGCCACTCGCCGCGTTCGCGAAGAGCATTGGCCTGCTCGGGCTGGAGAACACTTCGCGCGAGTCGCGTTGCGATACGCGTTTTGGCAACTTCTACGCTGCCGTTACAATGACCGGAACCAATTTCGTTTTGCGGGGCGCAATGAATGCCGACAATCCCGACACGGCAAAGATCATCAACAGCCTGCTTTCGGGACTGATGCAGCAGGGTATCAGCGCTGTCCCTGACAAGAATGCGCAGACGATTTTGCAGGGGCTGAAAATGTCGGCGCGTGACAATGAGGTCGTTTGGGAAGCCGACATTCCGGAGAAAGTCGTCGCTGACTATCTGAAACCAAAGCAAGAACCAGCAGCGACGTCGGCGCCGGCCGCAACAAAACCAACACCCAAGCGCACTGTGAGAAGAAAGCGAACGAAGCAATAACTTCAAGGAGAAAATCGAATCGATGCGAAAGTCAATCATGCCCTTATTGGCGTTTTCACTGTTGCTCGCAGTCGCAATACTGTTTGTCACTTCATTCGACATTGCCGTAACTTCGTCTGCACAAAACGCGAATAGTTCCACTACTACCAACCGGAATCAGAACGACAGCCGGTCGATCGCTCCCGCTCCGGGAGGCGCGCCGCAACAGGATTTTTCGAAGAACACCTGGGAACTTCCCGAGGACGCGGATAAGACAAAGAACCCGACACCGGCAACCGCGGAATCGATCGAAAGAGGAAAGACGCTCTATCTGGAGCGCACCAAGGGCAACTGCATCTTTTGTCACGGCGAAACCGGCGCGGGCAACGAAGCTAGTCTCCCGAGACTGCGTCGCAAACCCGCCGATCTCACAAACAAAGAACGCATGACGGCGATGACCGACGGCGAGGTCTACTGGAAGATCACGAAAGGCATCACGGGGATCATGCCGGCCGGTGAGAGAAGGATGAACGAAGCAGAGCGTTGGGATGTGGTGAATTACGTGCGCACGCTCGCGAAGGAAAAGCAGTAAGACCTATCCACAGATTACACAGATTCTGCGTAATCTGTGGATGGATTTAGAAGAACCGTTCCTCGTACTCCCGGATCTCCTGCAACGAAGATTCCGCGAGCACTCTGAAGACCTTAACTTCGCAGCCCGCGGGTATCCGCGGCGCCATCAGCGAATCAGTAATCACAAACGCCGCGGAACGCAAACCTTTCTCCCAGTTGCGTTCCCGCGCGTCACGAAAACTCAACGCATCGGCGTCCAGTCCCGCAGCCACCAACATCGTCCTGGCCCAACGCAAAAACTCAGGCCAACGTGAAACGATCGCGACCAGCGAATCGGGCGAGGGCCTTGTCTGACCTCGCATCCGCTCAACCACTGAAGCCGAGTGCAGCACGAGCACATCGGTCTTGGGCTGTACGCGATCTGCAAACGCGTCCATGTGCCCATACAAAACGAGCGGAGCGGCGCCAGTCACATCGCATTCTGCAAGACCAGCTCCCTTCACTTTAACCTTCGTCGCCTGCGCGACTTCAGCCACGAGGATCTCGCGAAGCTCAGGATCCGGTTCGAGTAACAGAAAATGATCGGGCCGTTGCATCGAGAAAGATCGCTGCACACCTGCCTGTATCTCGGCGAGCGAATATCCCTCTTCACGCAGATTTCTGAAGAAGCGTGCGATGACTTGATCGAGTGCAATCCCATCCTCGAGCACCTCATCATTGCGCGCGCGCACATAAACGCCGCTGCCTTTGCGAAACTCAACCCAGCCTCGTCGCGCGAGTTCGCGATATGCTGAGCTCACCGTATTGGCGTGGATGTCGTAACGGCGCGCGAGGTCACGCGTGCTTGGCAAACGCTCGGCAACTTTCAAATCGTTGCTGACAATTCCGAGAACGATTTGTGTAACTAGCTGTTCGCGAATGGGAACTTCACTGTTTTTTGAGATCCATAGTCGCATATCTGCGTAATCTGTGGATGAGTTTGACAGGACTTCAAAATTCCGCTGATTATAAGGCCAGTGAGCACAATTGAACCATCATATCTGGCGTTATTGCGCGACGGCGT
>DATEIS010000331.1:0-4269 GCA_035278765.1 Pyrinomonadaceae bacterium
GCCTCTGTCTGATGTCATTAGGAAGGATCGAAACTCTACTGACTCAACGAGCAGTCTGCTCGCTCAGTCGATGCTCAATTAACCGCGCCATGTAGTTTACCATAGCCATTATCCGTGCATATTCAATTCTCGTCGGGCCAATAACGCCGAGAGTGCCGACATTATCGTTAGATCCGACGCGATACGGCGCCGTGATCAAAGCGCAATTACGCATTGAACTCACCGGGTGCTCACGTCCGATCACGACGTGCACATCTCCCGGGTAATTTGCCGCATCGTGAACACATTCGTTGAGTATCTTGATCAAACGTGACTTCTCTTCGAAGGTTCGAAACAGGTCGCGCATGCGCTCGAAGTCAACGAAGTCGGGCTTCGTAAGAATGTTTGAAGCACCGTCTACATAAACATCGCCCGAGGTTTCCTCACCCTCAAGACTCCGTTCACATAACAGAATCGCATTCTGCAGCATCTTGTCGTACAGCGCCTTCTCTTCCTTCATCAACTCAACAATCGCCGCACGGATCGCGAGCAGACTTTTGCCGCTGAATTCCGTATTCAAATAGCGAGCCGTGCGATCGAGGTCATCCTGAGTCAAATCATCTGCGACTCTGATCACTTTGTTGTGGATGATGTTTGCCGTTGAAACCAGAACCACCAGAATTCGCTTGTCCGGCAGCAGCATAAACTCGATGTGATTGAGCCGGTTGTCAGCGAGCGAAGGCGAAATCACGATGCCGACGTTCTGCGAGAGCGCTGAGAGAACGTGCGACGCAGTCTCCATCAGACGATCCGGCGACGAACCCGCGTCGATGTCGCTGGTGGAAAAAATGTGGTCGATGGCTTTTAGATCCGTGCGCGACAGCCGTGCTTCGCCAAGCATGTTGTCGACGTAGTAGCGGTAACCTTTATCTGTGGGCACGCGACCGGCCGAAGTATGTGGCTGTTCAACGAGTCCGGCCTCCTCGAGGTCGGCCATTACGTTGCGAATCGTCGCCGGACTCCACCCATAACCGTGTGAGAAACGGTCTGAGAGCACACGAGAGCCGACAGCCTCGCCAGTAACGAGGTGTTCCTTGATCAAAGCCGCGAGCAGCACCTCCGCGCGGGAGTCCAGGCCGGCTTTCTCAGTGGTTTGAAGATTTGTGGCTCGCCGGGGCATTGGCTCGCAGTATACAAACTTATCCCCAGATTGCACAGATTAGGCCGGAACGGTGTCGTTTTGAGGATCTAAGTGTGTCTCTAAACTATTGACTTAGTATGACTTATTGTCGCTTCCCGGTAAAGGTTGACTGCTCGCCACCGCCGTCCTTAAGATTAGTTCCCCGAACCGCTGTTTGCCGCCACGAGCTACCGTAATGAATGAAGTTAGTAAATATTTCGCCGACGCATTTCGACATATGGGCGGTAACCGCGGTGTGCCTGCGATCGAGGTGCGTTTTTATCCGTATGCAGGGCTGCGACATACGATTCGTTTGCGACAGGGACGAGTTTACGTACGCCTCTCCGATATTTGTAAAGACGCGCCACCGGATGCCTTGCGGGCGCTGGCTTTTATTCTTGTAGCGCGGCTGCTGGGCAAGCGAATTCCCACGATTCACGATCGCGTTTATCGGGATTACTCGCTCACACCTTCAGTAATGCGTTCATCTGATCTGGCTCGTCGTGGACGCGGACGAAAGATGATCTCGACTGCACAGGGCGAGGTTTATGATCTTGATCGGATGTTTGCAAAGTTGAATCGACGTTATTTCGATGGAGCGATTCCGAAGCCGACGATCACGTGGTCACAACGCCGGACTAAGAGCATCCTCGGTCATCACGACCATATTTACGACAGCATCACGATCAGCAAGACGTTGGATTCAAGTGAGATTCCGGAGTGGTTTGTTGAGTACATTCTCTATCACGAGATGCTGCACATTAAACATCCGGCACGTCTGATCAACGGCCGGCGTTATTATCACACTAGTGCTTTCCGGCTCGACGAACGTAAGTTTCCACACTATGAGCAGGCGCAGAAGTGGCTGGAGCGCCTCGCGCGTCTGCGAAGAGTACCGCGAGCGCGCGCGGCTTAACTCTTGGAACTATTTCGTAGTGTTAGCGTTACTACAATCGAGGTAGGTGGGCTCCTCAAAAAGGGCGGTCTCTCTGGAACCAGTTTTCAGGAGGCCGCCCTTTTAATTTTGGCTACTAGACAACCCCGCAGCGCCTCGCTAGACTACGCGTTTTGCTAAGATCCTACCTTTTTAGACGGAGAATTCAGTTATATGGCTATTCCAGCAACACAGATTCGCCGCGGTATGGTTATCGTTTTCGAGGGCCAGCCGTGCAAAGTTCTTGAGTTTCGACATCACACGCCCGGTAACCTGCGGGCGATGATCCAAACTAAGCTGCGTAACATTCGTACCGGTGCATCATTTGAACATCGTTTTCGCTCGGCTGACACTATCGAACGAGCGTCAATGGAACAACACGAGATGGAGTTCCTCTACTCGGACGGCTCTCATCACCACTTCATGAATACTGAGAATTATGAACAAACGGCGCTGAGTGAAGAAGATCTCGGCGATGCGGCACAGTGGCTGATGCCGGGTATGAGGATCCAGGCAGAGTTTTATGAAGGCTCCCCAATCGGAATCGATCTGCCACCCTCCATGGAGCTGATCGTCACTTCAACCGAGCCGACACTCAAGAGCGCCACAGTCTCGAATGTTAATAAGCCGGCGACTCTCGAAAACGGTGTAACAATCACCGTCCCGCCGTTCATCAATGAAGGCGACAAAATACGCGTCGATCCCACGGAAGGACGGTACATCGAGCGGGCTAAATAGCGCTTAGTGCTTTGTAATTGGTTCTTTGTTCAAAGTACAAAGATCAAGAATTATGTATCTGGCTTACAGCCTTTTGCTATCGCTCGGCCTGCTGGTTCTGATTCCTCACTTCCTTTTTAAGGCGCTGGCGCACGGAAAATACATTGCCGGATTGCGCCAGCGTCTCGGCTCGATTCCCCCGGTCAACGGTAAACCTGTTATCTGGCTGCATTGTGTTTCTGTCGGTGAAACTCAGGCGGCACGACCGTTAGCGAAGCGTCTGCAACAGCAGTTTCCGCATCATGCCCTCGTTGTCTCAACAATCACTCGCACGGGTCAGAATCTCGCGCGCGACGTCTTTCGCACACAGGCCGCAAGCGTCTTCTACTTTCCGTTCGACTGGCGCTGGACGGCTAGACGAGCGTTGAGGGCGATCAATCCTGACGCGGTGCTCATCATGGAAACTGAGCTTTGGCCAAACTTCCTGCGCGAATGTAAAGCGAGGCAAATTCCGGTTGCACTCGTTAATGGACGAATCTCGCGACAGTCTTTTCGACGTTACAATCTGATCACATTCTTTCTTCGTCGGGTGCTTTCGTCATTGAGCATCGCTGTGATGCAGTCTGAAATGGACGCTGAGCGCCTCGGAGCGCTCGGCATGCCGAAGGACAAACTCTTCACGGCCGGTAATCTCAAATTTGACGCTGAAGTTGCAGGTGGTTTGGCAAACAAGACTGAGGAAATCAGAACGCGCTTTGGGTTGGACGTTGGTGCGCCGCTGATCCTCGCTGCCAGCACACATTCCAACGAGGAAGAGATAATTCTCGAGAGTATCAGGCAGCATCCAGTGAGATTGATGATCGCGCCCAGGCATCCGGAAAGATTCAAAGAGGTCGCTGCTCTGATTCAACAATCCGGATTGAGCTGGACTAAGAGAACAAATCCGCCGGATCCAAATGACACCAACGCCACCGTCATTCTTCTCGATACGATCGGTGAACTACCCGCGACTTACGAACTCGCCCAGATCGTTTTTGTTGGTGGGAGTATCGTCGATAAAGGAGGCCACAACGTGCTCGAGCCGGCAGCGAGCGGCGTAGCGATCGTAACCGGCGCACACACGCATAACTTCCAGACAATCGTCGAACTAATGAACGAAGCGAACGCGATAGTTCAGTTACCACCGCTCGAAGGCTGTGACGCCAGCCATGAACTCGCACATGCCTTCGCTAAACTTCTTGCAAACCCAGAGGAGCGAGCCGCGTTGGGACGTCGCGCCAAACAACTGGTGACGGATAACCAGGGTGCCGCTGACAGGACAATGCAGCTCATTGCCGGGTTTTGTACATCTTCATGAAATCGATCGTTCTTCCTCCATTGAGTCTTTTGTACGGTGCGGTCACTCGCACTCGTCTCTCGCTCTATCGTCGTGGGACTTTTCAGACAACCAAACTCGATC
>DATEIS010000332.1:0-10518 GCA_035278765.1 Pyrinomonadaceae bacterium
GTGCGACAGGTCCTGCCGCATGTTCGCACCTGGGGCATCGACACTCTCCTGATTCTCTCCGGCGACCATCTGTATCGCATGGACTATCGCGAGTTTCTCGAGCGACATCATCAAACGAATGCGGATGTCACGGTGTCTGTAATTCCGTGTGAGGCGCGAGCGGCGAGTGAGTTTGGTTTGTTGAAGACTGACGAAACCGGACGCATTGTCGAGTTTAAAGAGAAACCTAAGGGCGACGATCTGCTCTCAATGCAGGTCGATACCACGACGCTCGGGCTCGATGCGAACGAAGCACAACGACGTCCGTTTCTCGCGTCGATGGGGATTTACGTTTTCAAGTATGAACAGCTGGAGCAGTTATTGGCTGAGGATCCCACGGGCGTCGATTTTGGCAAGCACATCATTCCCGCGGCTATCAATTCGCGCAAAGTGCAGGCGTACATGTTCGACGGTTATTGGGAAGACATCGGAACGATTGGCGCTTTCTATCGCGCGAATCTCGATCTGACGACGAAGATTCCGAAGTTCAATTTGTTCGACGCCGAAGCGCCGGTGTTCACCCGCGCGCGTTATCTGCCTCCTTCGAAGATCGAAGAGACGGAGATCAACGATTCGATTATCAGTGATGGCTGCATCATTAATGGCGCGAAGGTCACGAACTCGGTCGTGGGTTTGCGCAGCAGGATCTCAAAGGGAGTTCAGATCGAGTCGTCGTTCCTGATGGGCGCCGACTTCTATCAGACGTTCGAGGAGATGCGCAGCGATGTCGGTAAGGGCATGCCGCGCGTCGGGATAGGGGAGGGAAGCACCATCAGGCACGCGATCATCGACAAGAATGCGCGCATCGGAAAGAATGCGAGATTGTTGAATGAAGCCGGCCTGACCGAGGCTGATGGACCGGGCGGCTCGTACTTTATTCGTGACAGCATCATCATCGTACCGAAGAACGCGGTGATAGCTGACGGGACAGTTATCTGACGGTTTGCTTCACAGGATTTATAAGATTTTTCAAAATAGTTCATGTTAATCCTGAGACATCTTGTAAGTCCTGTCTAAAGTTTTACTTTAACTAATATCCGTGTTCCCAACGACTGACTTTCACCCTGCCACTGTCCAGCGAAGCTCAACTAAACGTCGCAAATCTTCCATCCCAAAGATCAAGCTCCCGAAAGACAAGAACACTCTCGACGTCGAGATCGGCGACCGGGTAGTAAAACTCACGAATCTCAACAAACCCTTCTGGCCGAAGCTCGGTGTTACGAAGCGCGACCTTATCCAGTACTACCTCGATGTAGCTCCGGTGTTGCTCCCTCACCTCACTGAGCGCGCAATGGTGATGAAGCGCTACCCGAATGGCGCCGGAAGTGAATTCTTTTTCATGAAGCGTGCGCCATCGCCGCGACCTGATTGGATTGACATCTGCAACATCGAGCATGAGTCAGGAAACATCATCAACTTTCCGATGATTCAGGACGTCGCATCGTTGATGTGGGTGATAAACCTTGGCTGCATCGATCTTAACCAATGGTATGCGCGCTGCGACGACGTCGATCGCCCGGATTATGTGCACTTCGATCTCGATCCGGTTCCCAATGCTTCGTTTGCAAAAGTCTGTGAAGCCGCGCTTTTTCTCAAGCTCGCTCTCGACTCAATCAAGATCCCGAGCTTTGTGAAAACGACCGGGTCGAAAGGCATTCACATTTACATTCCCATCAAACATGGCCCAACTCAAAAACAGGTGTGGATGTTTGCGAAAGAGTTTGCTCACGCGGTTGCGTCGCAGGCGCCGAAGCTTTTGACAGCGGTCTATCAAGTCTCGAAACGTCCGAAGGGAAGGGTGCTGGTTGACTACAACCAGAACGCCTGGGGACGCACGCTCGCTTCGGTCTATTCCGTCAGACCAAACAGACTGCCGTCGGTATCGACACCCGTCACCTGGAAAGAACTCGAGCGCGGAATCTCGATTGAAGACTTCCGGATTGACAATGTCCCAGCGCGTGTTCGCAAACTCGGCGACTTGTGGAAGCCGCTCACGGAAGCAAAGGGTCGCTTTCGACTTGAGGCTTATCTTTAACAGTCGGCCCGCCTACACTTAAACTTAAGCATCATGATCACGATTTGGACAGTGGGACATTCGACTCGCAGCGCTGAAGAGTTCGCGCAGCTTCTACTCGCGCACGAAGTTCAGGTGTTGGTTGACGTGCGCAGCTTTCCGGGGTCGAGACGTTATCCGCAGTTCAATCGAGCAGCGCTTGCGGAGTCGTTGAAGCAGGTGGGAATTGAATACAAGCACGAGCCGAGACTGGGTGGGCACCCAAAGCCAAGCATTGATAGTGAAGCGTTCAGAAAGGGTGTTGAGGATTTACTTGAGGTCGCAGAGAAGTCTCGTACTGCGATTATGTGTGCGGAAGCACTTTGGAAGCATTGTCATCGCAAACTAATCGCCGATTATGTGAAACTCGCAGGTCACAACGTCATTCACATCATTTAGACAGTGTGTTACCGGTTGCTGTGCCAGACTTTCGCTTTCGCGCCCTTCTTGCGGCGCTTCACGCCGGTGCGGCGTGGGATCTTTTTCGGATCGCCGGTCGAAGCTTTCTTAACATCGCCACCCTCGTCTTCTGCGATCTCAGCAAGTGAACGTCGCGTCAGAATCGAGACGGGCGCGATCTCGGTGACGTCTTCTTCGGTCGTGTAGTAATCGCGATGTTTGATCAGCAGCCACTGTCGCTCACGCGTGCGTACCAGCACCCACGAACCTTTTAACTTCTCACCGTCGAGCGTGAATTTGAAATCGCCTTTGCGTAACGCGGCTTCAACGTCATCAGTCGTTTCAGGCTTGTAAGTCCCGTAATCCCAAACCATCACGGTGCCGCCGCCGTACTCGCCTTCCGGTATGACGCCTTCAAACTTCGCGTAGTCCACCGGATGATCCTCCACCTGCATAGCGAATCGCTTCACGCTCGGATCGAGTGATGGTCCTTTCGGAACGGCCCAGGACTTCAGCACGCCGTCAACTTCGAGACGAAAGTCGTAATGAAGTTGCGTCGCCCGATGTTTCTGGATCACAAACATGCGACCGGTGCGTGTCTTTTTCTTTTTTGGACCGGGCTCGGGAGTCTTGTCAAACTTCCGCTTCTTCTTATACTCGGCTAGTGATGCCATGGAGGGAAGTGTAACGCTAAAGTGATTCTTTAAGTGTGAAAGAAATCTTGAGAATAGGTCTTAGTTCGAGCCGGCGGCCATTTCCTGAACGGCGCCCTCTTCTTCGACGCCGAATAGTTCAGCCTGAATCGGATCGAGGCCCAGCGCTTCTCTCACGCGCGCGAAGCTGCGGCGATGGATCGGCAACGCGCCGAGCTCTTTCAGCGCGCGACAGTGCTCAGGGGTGGGGTAGCCTTTGTGAACGGCGAGACCGTAGCCGGAATAAATCTGGTCCATTTCGCGCATGTGGGCGTCGCGGGTGGTCTTCGCGATGATCGAGGCTGCGGCGATGCTGGCCGAGAGTGCGTCGCCCCGGATGATGCCTCGTTGCGGCGTCTGGCAATTCGGAATTTTACGCGCGTCGACGAGAATGAAATCCGGTTGTGAGCTTAAACCCTGAACCGCACGCTGCATCGCAAGCAGACCGGCGTGATAGATGTTTATCTTGTCGATCTCTTCGACCTCAGCGACTCCTACAGACCAGCACACTGCATCCTGTTTGATCTGTTGTGCGAGTTCATCTCGTTTCTCAGGGTCGAGGATCTTTTTGGAATCGTTGAGACCGCGCAGCTTGTAATTCTGCGGCAGTATCACCGCGCCCGCGACGACCGGTCCGGCAAGTGGCGCCATGCCTGCTTCGTCACAGCCTGCAACCATCCCGTAGCCCTGCGACCAGAGATCGATTTCAAAGCGCAATAGAAAATGTAGTCGCTGACCTTCAGAACGATTCTCACGATATCTTTCACGAATGCGCTTTGCGAGTTGGTGCGCACCCTGACGGCGATCGACGTCCAGAGCTTCAAGTAAACCTTTAGGTACGCGTCGTCGACGCCGCACAAACAGGTCACTCAATTCCGGGATCGATTTTTTGAGGAGGTCTTCCAGAGAAGTCATAACACTTCGAAAAACTCTGCGGGGATTTCTTATCACAAAGCCGCGCCGGCACAAAAGCACACGCAGTGTTTTTTTCCGATAGCTGTTATGCTAAAACGCGCCAATGAACATCTCCCCCCGCACAAAACTGCGCCTGCTCGGCATCTTCCCGGTCATCTTTTTTCTCGCCCAGGCAGTGCATTACTGGCCGATCAACGAGCTCGGAAACCTGTTTTGGATGTGCAACGTCGGCAACCTGATATTGGCGCTCGGGCTCTTTCTCGAGAAGCCACTCGTGATCAGGCTCGCTGCGATCTGGATGATTCCCGGATTGTTTGTTTGGATACTTTACGTGGTGCTGGCCTGGGGTGTGTTTTTGTCTTCGACACTCGCGCACGTTGGCGGGCTGGCGGTGGCGTTGATTGCGTTGAGGCAGGTGGGGATGGATCGAACGTCGTGGCGCTGGGCGTTCGGATGGTATCTGGTTGTGCAACTGTTATCGCGGTTTTTTACGTCGCCCGCGTTGAACGTGAATCTCGCGCATGCGGTGCAACCGGGTTGGGACCGGACGTTTCAGTCGTACTGGTCGTTCTGGCTGGTTCTAACCGCCGCGACGATTCTCACCCTCTGGCTCTCCGGCCTCCTCCTCTGGAGCATCTGGCCCTCCGAGAAATACAAAGAAATACAGAACGTACTGTAGGGGCGGCCCTCCGTGGCCGCCCGTGGTTTTGACACGTGTTCGCGAAGCCACGCCCTCGGGTTTGGCGAACATGATCAAAGCCACGGGCGGCCACGGAGGGCCGCCCCTACAGTAGGTTCAATGTGATTCGATCAGCGAGGTGACGAGATTGCAGAGATCGGATGGCGGTGACGGCTTCACAAGGTACGCCTGTGCGCCTGAACTTAGCGCTTCATCACGATCAATCTCATACGCTGCGGCAGAGTAAAAAACAATCGGTGTCGCTTTATCGAACTGACGTATCTGCCGGCACAGATCCAATCCCGATCCATCCGGCAACCACGAGTCCAACAAGTAAAGATCAAAATCCTGTGTGCCTGCCAGATCGACTCCATTCTTAATCGTCGATCCAGTCACGACTTCATAACTCTTCTGCTCAAGCACAAGTGTCACCAACTCGCGCGTATCTTCGTGATCCTCGATATAAAGGACACGGGGGGTATTTATTTTTGCCATAGCTACTAAACCCGCTATGAAATGTTGCCGCTCTGTTCTTCGGGAATTGAATGGGCGCGTTGTTCGTGAAAAAGCCGGGGCCGACATATATTTCTCAAGGTCAGTCGGGAAGGATATGCCAGCCACGGCCACCCTGCTTGTTGTGTGGGGGCCACTGTATGCCCATAGAGTGTCGGTGTCGGTACGATGCCGCACAATTTCACTTCAGGAATTTCCTGAACCCGCCGCATGTAAAATCTTGTCTAACAACGGCGAAAACGGTGTGAGTTTACCTGTACGGCGTCGAACAATAAGCGTAGAATGCACACGTCCCTCTTAAAGAGCTCTTTTACTTTCCCTGTAAATTAATAATGCCCCAAGTTCTCGTGCGGGAGTCTGAGGGATAATGAATTCAAGTACTCAATCGCCAATACTCGACCACCCCGAACTGCTTCGTTCCGGTATTACCTCACGCAATGAATTGTTGCGAGAGCTTTTCACCGTTCCAGCTGTTGCCCGCGAATTGCTTCCGGAATTGAAAGTCGTTTCGCTCACCGTGAACCAGGTTCTCTACGAACAGGGCGACAAGATGGAAGTCGTTTACTTTCCTCTCGACTCCGTAACGTCAGGACTTGCGATCATGGAGGATGGGACCACGATGGAAACTTCCATGACGGGTCGGGAAGGTTTAGTCGGAATCTCTTCACTTCTAGGCAGTGGATGTTCAAGACAATGGGTCTGGGTCACTGTCGGCGGAAGCGCGATTCAGTTGGAATCAAGATTTATCGAGAAGACTCTTTTGGAAGGTGAAGTGGCGCTCAAGGCAATGCTGAAGGCCTATCGATTGTTGATCACGCAACTGTCGCAGCGTTCTGTTTGTAACAGCAGACACACGATTATGGAACGACTTTGCTGCTGGCTCTTGATGATTCACGATCGCGTTGGAGGCAGTAATCTAAGTTTGACTCAGGAGATGATTGCTTCGAGAGTAGGCGCGCGTCGCGCGGGCATCACAGTCGCGGCCGGAATACTGCAGTCGATGAAGGCGATTGGTTACCGGCGTGGTCAGTTACATATCCAGGATCGCCCCGTGCTGGAGCGAACAGTTTGCGAATGCTACAACCTGATGCGCGGTGACCTTGAGTCGCCCCCTCCCGACTACTCGGCCTTCTCGCTGTAGACGAAGATACGAGTAGCAACTGAGCCGTTCGCCTCTACGATAGGGACCACAGTGTGGACAAAGTGAATTCCTTTTTCGTCCGTGTCCACGTTTGCCAGAATTGGACCAGTTTGAAGGGGTTGTCGTTCCCGCACTGACCTTTTGAGAATTTTGGTCAGTTCGTCAACTTCCTTACCGCCAAAAACCTCCGTCATTGGTAGGCCCGCTACATCGCGGTTGCCCAGCAGTTCTTTATAAGCGGGATTGATGGTCTGGATTGTCAGGTCGTCGGCATTCAGCACCATGACGTAATATGGATATCTTTCCAGCACAGTGGTGAGTTGAAGTTGCTGGAGCCGGTGCTGCCTGGCCAATTCCTGTAATTCGCCGGTTCGTGCTGTCAGTTCATCGTTAGTGGTCTGCAACTCCTCGTTCGTAGCCTGGAGTTCTTCATTGTTGGTTTCGAGCTCTTCGTTCGTGGCCTGTAGCTCTTCATTGGTGGCTTCAAACTCTTCGTTAGTTGCGTGCAATTCCTCCTGAGTAAGCATAAGCTCTTCGTTGGCAGCCTGAAGCTCTTCGTTGGCATCCTGAAGCTCCGCGTTCATTGCGCCGAAACGCTTGTTAGCGCTGCTGAGCTCGTTTATCAAGTCCGCATGCTCCAGTTGCACGGCCTCGAATCGCTTTTTCATTTGCACCTGGTCCGTCACGTCCACCGCGGTAATGGCCGCGAGTTCGGGACCACCCGGCTCGACCTGCATATACATAATGGTAAGACTCAGATACCGGCCCGAGCCTTCCGACGACTCGTCCAATTCGATCGCATCCAGCATCGTGGTGGTGTGTTCGCGAAAGCAGTGATCGATCCCATGTCGTACTTCCTGATACGGCATACCGCGGACCGTGTGCAGGAAGTCGAGATCGGAAGCGAGGTCGCGAACGCCTAACAACCGGCGCGCGGCGGCGTTGATCGTGAGAATTCGGTACAGGCGATCGATGATTACAATGGCCACATTCAGGTAGCGCAGCAACGTTTCATTGATGCGCCGTAATTGTACGAGCTCCGTCTCAGCCACTGTTAAATCCTGTGCGTGAATTTTATTTGCGGATATGGCCGGCTGTCGCCGAGATTCGCGCAACTCATTGGTATCGTGGCCAGCTTGAGTGGAACTATCGTGCATGGACAAAGCAAGTGGACCACCGAGGCAGCGATAGATTTTCCACTTCTTGTTTACGAGCTCGAACGCGGGTTTAGTTGGACGTGCGGTCTCGGCTTTTCCAAGGAACAAATATCCGTACGATTGGTGCAGTGAATAAGCAAAAAGATCGAGCACTACTTGCTGAAGATCCGGCTTGAGATAGATCAACAGGTTGCGGCAACTCACGAGATCAATGCGGGGAAATGGTACGCCGCGACTGATGTCCTGTTCGCCAAAGATAACTACCTGACGCAATGCCTTTGAAACGCGAAAGCCGTGCTCCACCCGCTCAAAATAACGATCCCGATAGTCGTCCGGTAAATCACTCAGCACGTTTTCAGGATAGAGGCCGCGGCGCGCAAACGAAATTGCATCGGCGGCGAGATCGGTTGCAAAGACCTTGATATTCCATTCGGCAAAATCAGGACCAAGTTGGTCCGCAAGGAGCAATGCCAGTGAATAAGCCTCTTCACCGGTAGCGCATCCCGCCGACCAGATTCGCAGTGTCCGGCCATTGTGATTGGCACGGTCAATCAACTCGGGGATGATGGTGGTCTTGAGAAATTCAAAGGCTTCAGGATCGCGAAAGAAACCGGTTACATTTATCAGGAATGCTTTGACTAATTCCTTGACCTCATCCGGATGAGTGCGCAGGTAATCTCCGTAATCGGGAATGTTGGCATTGTGAGTAACGGCCATACGCCGGCCAATCCGCCGGAGAATGGTCGAAGACTTGTAGTTTCGGAAATCGATGTTGGACCGGTTGCTTACGTGCGTAAGCAAGTCGCGCAGTGGGTCAGCCGCCTTCTCCGATGGCGGCGGTAGCTTTACGCCCTTCAAGATGTCGAAGAGCAATGGACCAATCTGCTCCATCTCAACTATGTGATCCACTGCTGTGGGAGGTAACGAACGCGGCATCGACGGATAGGCTGCTGTTTGCGGGTTTTGAATAATAACCACGCCACCGGCATTCTTTACTTCAACTGCGCCGGCGGCGCCGTCAGATCCTGAGCCGGTGAGAATTACCGCTATCAGATGCTCGCCATACGACTTGGCCGCGCTCGACAACAACATATCAACTGACGGTTTGGGTCGATCGTCGTCCGCTTCGAGGTGCACGTGGCCGTCAACGATTCTTACGTGCCTGTTGGCGGGTACAACGTAGATCTTGCCGCTTTCGAGTTTAGTCGGCTCGCTCACTACAACAACGGGCAAGGGACTGCGGCGCTCGAGAATAGATCCCAAGTGACTGGGCCGCTGGGGATCGAGGTGTTGCGCGATGACAATTGGCGCGGGAAACGATTTATTAAGCGTGCTCACGAGAGTAGAAAGCGCACCCACTCCGCCGGCGGACGAGCCCACCACCACGAGGTCTCCGTCTTCATCAGTTTTAGAAGCATCAGCCATAATTATGTCGTCGGAACTTAGTTAGTTTGATCTAAGAGTTGAGACGATTCGTCGTAGTACATCAAAACCGATTGGAAGTAACTCAGTTGTCCCTCTGTAATACTGGTTCGGCTATCTTATCTTTTTCGCCGAGCAATAGTTGGCGAATCATTGAGCTTTGCTGCTCAGCTTCATGTGCACGTCTCTCGAAAATTTGCACGACATCCATCCGGTTACCCCGGCGCGCGCGATCCTGGATCTTCTTTGCCAGTATCATCTGCTCTTCAAGAGCACGAACTGCCGACCACAGGGCTATCTCAAGCATAGCTGTTTGGCCATCGCCCAAAGCCTCCGCCGAAAGCGCATGGCCTACATGACAGCGATAACGCAGGATTTCGTGGTCGTCGATCTCCCAAAGCGCGCCGTTACATTCTGGACATGTAAGGGTTGATATCTTGCCTAGACGCTCGACACTGGCGATGAGTTCATGGGCTTCCATTTCCTGACGTGTAATCCTTGCTTCAATCTCAATTTGGTCCGGCACGGGGTGCTCTCCTTTATCGTCGAATGTCTCTTGGGAAAGTTCATTCAACAACGGCGCGATCTCCTGTAGGTTTAAGGAGTAATCGACCCTTATCGCCTGTGTGACACTCAGGGGCATACTTGGGAACGGGGCTTCCTCAGGATCCTGAATAATTGTTAGACCACCGCGCTGTTTGATCGCGCGCATGCCCACTTTTCCATCATCTCGCGCTCCAGTCAGTATGACACCGATCGCTCGCGGGCCCATCCAGCGTGCAGCCGAACGGAAGAGTGCATCGATTGAAGGACGATGAAGGTTTTCTTTTGGACCATGCACCAGTTTAACTTTCTGGCCTTCCACCAGTAAATGTCGATCGGGAGGAGCGACGTAGACTCTTCCTCTCACTATAGGCTCGCCATCTACTGCATGCGCCACAGGTAAGCTTGAGTGGTGTGCGAGTATGTCTGGCAACAAGCTGGTAGCGTCAACCGGTATATGAAGTACTATAAAAACAGCGGCAGGTAAGTCGGAGGGCAGATCTCTGACGAGCTTTGATAATGCTTGTACGCCTCCAGCGGAAGCGCCAATAACTATAGTGTCGCGCGTAGCCATTAGCTCTCCGGCTTAGCGGTCCTGATCCAAAACGAGCTAACAGGGGACACGTCCAACGAGGGTGCACGGGCGGGTCGTGTTTAGTTCACTCGGGAGAAATCAAATCTTAGCACATCGAATCATTCAGTGCGCCCCACTTTGTGTCTTGCGTGAGGGCTCTTTGTCCGGTATCGAACATTGCCACTCCGCCGCCAGATCCACTATACTTCACGCGTTGAATACCCCTTTCCTCCTGTGGGTATAGTTGGCGCGGCGGACGGCAAAAACCGCCGCGCTTTTTTCTTTTCCTGCGCTTTGCCTCAATAGTTTGGCTTGGAAGAGGTCAGTACCGTAACGCGGTAGCGTCGGATAAGAGTGCAAGAACTCTACGCGTATTGATGCACAACATCGA
>DATEIS010000333.1:0-4493 GCA_035278765.1 Pyrinomonadaceae bacterium
GAATAGGTGCCGCTATCGCTGGTCGTGGTGTTGAAAGAAACTCCGGTAGCTTCATTGGTGAGAGTCACCATTGCTCCGGCAACCGCGCCGCCGTTGGCGTCATGGACAGTTCCTGTTACACGGGAGGTAGTTCCCTGCCCGCTTGCAACTGCGACCATACAGAATAGTAAGAGCAAAGACGCAAGAATTGGTTTTCTCATGTTGTCCTCGGTTTGGAGAAGGGTTGAGCTACGAAATTTCGGATGGATTATATTTATTTCTACGAATAATGGTAGCTAAAGATTTTTATCCTTGTAATAAGAATGGCTGATGAATAATGGACTGGTGATTACGCGCACTTATCATGTTCATCCTGTTTCATCTTGAAAATCCTGTCCCACTGATCTGCTAGACTCCCTGCATGCCCAAATTCGTATTTGGCTCGGCATCTTTCGCGTCTCCAACCGCTGAGATCACGGCCAAACACATCGACGAAGTTCTACCCGTACTGGAATTCGCCGAAAGAGAATCGCTTGCTGGATCTTATGTGGCGGTGATGCTGAGTTATGAAGCGGCGCCGGCGTTTGATCCGGTGTTAGTGGTACACGAAGCGTCTAACTTCCCGCTCGCATGGGCCGCGGCGTTTTCGGGTCACACAGATGTTGACGAATTAGAAAGCGGAACGATCACGTCGAACTCGTGGACGCCACGCGTCGAGCGTGATGAGTACGACAGCGCTGTAACTCAGATCAGAGACTTGATTGCGGCAGGCGATACTTACCAGGTCAACTATACGTTTCCCGTTACTTCAAACTTTAGCGGCGATCATTTCGCGTGGTTTCGCAGTCTCGGCCTCGCCCAGGGCGCAGAGTATCCCGCTTACATCGATCTTGGTCGTTACAAGGTTCTTTGCTTATCGCCGGAACTGTTCTTCAAACGTCGAGGCAATCACGTTGTTACGAAGCCGATGAAGGGCACTGTTCGGCGCGGGCGTTGGACGAAAGAGGATCAGGAGCTTGCGCACCGGCTCAAACATTCAACGAAGGATCGAGCAGAGAATGTGATGATCGTTGATCTGCTGCGTAACGATCTCGGCAAGGTTTCAATCCCCGGGAGTGTACACGTGTCGTCGTTGTTTGATGTCGAGCGTTTTGAAACTGTGTGGCAGATGACGTCGACAGTCGAATCAACGTTGAGAAGCGGAACGACTCTGCCGGAACTGATGCAGGCATTGTTTCCCTGCGGATCGATCACTGGCGCGCCGAAGATTCGCACGATGCAGATTATTCGCGAGCTCGAACGTTTTCCGCGTGGCGTGTATACGGGAGCAATCGGTCTCTTGCAGCCGGGTGGTGAGTGTGTCTTTAACGTGGCGATCCGTACGGTTGTGATTGATACGGAATCGAGCCAGGCGACGTTCGGTGTGGGTGGCGGGATAGTTATCGATTCGACGGCGGAAAGCGAGTATGAAGAGTGTTTGGTGAAGAGCCGGTTTCTGCATTCGACACCGGTTGAGTTTCAGTTGTTTGAGTCGATCCTGTTGGAGGATGGGGAGTACTTTCTGTTAGCGGAGCATCTGAAGCGGCTGAGTGAGTCTGCGGAGTATTTTGGATTTACTTATCCAATACGTGAAATCAACGAGGCGCTTGGAAACAAGGATGGATCTTTCAAAGTGAGACTGACCTTATGGAAGGACGGGCGCATTGAAACACAGATGACACGGATTGAGTTGTTGGATGAAATAAGATCAGTGACGCTCGCGCCAGAGCCTGTCGATTCGTCGGATCGGTTTCTATTTCACAAGACCACGCGACGGCCCGGTAGCGACAACCTTATCTTCTGGAATGAGCGAGGTGAGGTTACAGAATCAAGCATCGCAAATCTTGTCGTTCGAATTGACGGTGAACTCTTCACGCCGCCGATCGAGTGTGGACTGTTGCCGGGCGTCTTTCGAAATCACCTGTTAGCGGAAGGAAAGATCAAAGAGCGCGTGATTACGATCGAAGAATTTCAAAACGCGCCCGAGTTCTATTTGATCAACTCCGTCCGCAAGTGGATCCGTATCTAATATAAGAGGATTTCCGCGCGGGCTTTTCGAAACTCCTGCAATCCCGCATTCCAGGAATCAACAATCACTTTCGCACTCTCGCCTCGTTTCACTCGCTCCAGCGAATCCGCATTCACAAGCAACCGCAGATACTTATCCACTTGCCAATCGTTCGGATACAACTTCCGCAGCGCCAGCGCCATTTCTATTCCCGTCGGTAACGGACGGAACAGCGTGCGATCGGTGATGATGATATTGACGCCGCCACACTGCTGATCTTTGAAGACCGAAGCGTTCGGCGTGAATCGCAGAGGCACAAAACGCACACCCGGGAGGCCACGCTGGTTCAAATACTCGGCGAGTCGATCACCCTGAATCCACGGCGCCCCCACAACTTCAAATGGCGTGTCAGTGCCGCGGCCGACGGAAACATTCGTCGTCTCGAGCAAACCGACGCCCGGATAGAGTGTTGCTTCAGTCAGGCTGCGCATGTTTGGCGAAGGATTGACCCACGTGAGATTCGTCTCATCAAACCACATCGAACGCCGCCAGCCTTCCATCTTGATCACACGCAGATCCGCACCGATGTTTCGCTGCTTGTTAAAAAGTTGGCCCAACTCTCCGATCGTTAATCCGTGTCGCGTCGGGATTGTGTGATACGCGATGAAAGAAAGTTTGTCGCTGTCTGCGATCGGGCCTTCGACGTCCAGCCCACCGATCGGATTAGGCCGATCCAAAACAAACACTGGAAGCTTTGCCTTCGCGGCCTCCTCCATCACGTTACCTAGCGTCGAGATGTAAGTGTAGAAGCGCGCGCCGACATCCTGAATATCGTAGACAAGAGCGTCGAGATCCTTGAGTTGCTCGGGTTTGGGCCTGCGGCTCTCGCCGTAAAGTGAATAGATTGGAAGGCCGGTGGCGTCGTCCTTAGAGTCTGAGACTTTATCGTCGACGAGGCCGCGAATGCCATGCTCAGGCGAGAAGAGTGCGACGAGTTTCACCCCCGGCGCTTTGTTCAGCACATCAATCGTTTGCCGGCCTTCACGATTTCGACCGGTATGATTCGTAATCAAACCAATGCGCATGCCTGCGAGTTGTTTGAAGTTGTCTCGTTCGAGCACGTCGATGCCGTTCAGGACCTTGACCGAGTTTCCGGATTCGCTTATCGAAAACTCTCGCAGCGTTTTGAAGGTGTCAAGGTAGAACTCTGCAGACTGCTCGCGTGCACGTGTGACTAATGCCGTATCACTGACCGAGCCAGCCACGACCGTGGCCACACGCCCGCGCAGTGGTCCAACATCGCCTTTGCCGTCCGGATGCACACGATTGCTCAGAAAGATCAAGAACATCTCGCTTGCCGGATCGATCCACATCGATGTGCCTGTGAAACCGGTGTGACCAAACGAACCCGGCGGAAACAGATCGCCGCGATTGGTTGAGAAACTCGTGTTCATATCCCAACCGAGTCCACGTGTGCCACCGCTGGTCGAAACAACTCGCGGCCGCGTCATCTCGGCTACACTCAACGGCGACAAAACGCGCACGCGCCCGTAAGTTCCTCCATTCAGAATCATCTGGCAGTAGATCGCGAGATCATTTGCGGTGGAAAACAATCCGGCGTGACCCGCGACACCATTCATGCGATACGAAGTTGGGTCGTGCACTTCACCACGCAGCCAGACCTCACCTTCCGCTCCTGCATTCGTACCGCTGTCACCGAGATAACTCATTTGACCGCGTCGTTTTTCCGTCGGCGCAATTCTGGCTTTCAACGCGGGATTCGGACGAAAGCCGGTGTTAGTCATGCGTAGTGGCGTGAAAATATTTGTTTGCGCGAACTGATCGAGTGGCATTCCGGAAACGCGTGCAACAACCTCACCAAGCGCGATGAAACCGATGTCGCTGTAGCTGAAGCGTGTACCCGGTGGATTGCGGAGCGGTTCTTTGATCAAGCGCTTGATTGCCTCATCGTAACCAGTCCAACGTTCTTTCAGATCGAAATCAGGAGCGTAGCCCGAGACGTGAGTCAGCAGTTGTTCGATCGTGATTCGATCTCTCCCCTCCCCTTTCAGCTCTGGAATGTGAAGCGACACTGGATCTGTGAGTCGCAGTTTTCCGCGCTCGACGAGAATCATAATGCTGGTCGCAGTCGCAACTACTTTCGTGAGACTCGCGAGATCAAAGATCGTGTCGGGCGTCATCGCTTCACGCGCCGGCTCAAGCGCACGTTCGCCATAAGCCTTTCGCCAAACAACCTGACCCTTCCGACCAACAAGTACTACCGCCCCCGGCAATCGTTTGTTGGCAATATCTTCAGCGATCAGCACATCCATCCGCGCCAATCCAGCCGACGAAACTGAGACTGACTCAGGCTGCGCAACCCGCATCTGTGCCAGCGCAGACTGCACGAGCACCAAAACAACAAACGGGATTGCGATCGCTCTTATCCGTTTCATCTGTGGCTTCA
>DATEIS010000334.1:0-38755 GCA_035278765.1 Pyrinomonadaceae bacterium
GGACTTTCCCAAGCCCGGCATCAATTTTTATGACATCACGACTTTGCTCAAGCATCCTGAAGGACTGCGCAATACGGTTGACGCGCTCGCGTCGCAGTTTGAGGGAGAGAAAGTTGATTCAGTGATCGGCATTGAAGCGCGTGGTTTTATTTTTGCGCCCGCACTCGCGTATCACCTCGGGGCAGGGTTCGTGCCGGTGCGCAAGCCACGCAAACTACCGGCTGAGTGTGCGTCTATCTCTTACGATCTCGAGTACGGTCAGGACACTCTTCAGATCCATCGCGACGCGATTGGCGACGGTCATCGCGTCATCATCGCAGACGATCTCCTCGCCACCGGCGGCACCGCCCGTGCGGTTGTAGATCTTGTCGAGCAACTCGGGGGTGTCGTCGTCGGGCTCGTGTTCGTCGTCGAGCTTGAATTTCTTCCGGGCCGTGAGAAGCTGACGGGTTACGACGTGCGGTCCTTGATCAAGTATCAGTCATGACGTGGTGATTGGTGCTTTGTACTTCGTGCTTTGTATCTGCCCCCAAAGCGCAAAGTACAAAGGCCGAAGCACAATGAGTCAAAGTGTGTCCTTTACCTTTGCGTATTCACCTATTACGATTCCCTCACTTGTGCTCCCGTAGCTCAGCTGCATAGAGCGTCCGCCTCCTAAGCGGAAGGTCGCGCGTTGGAATCGCGCCGGGGGCACCACTTCTGATGTGCCAATTTCCCGCGAGTCCCGAGGCGTCTCCTCGACATCCACCTCGGGATCGTCAACACATTCTTGGCCCGAAGTCAGACACAGTATGAGGCGCCCTTTGGCCATGTCGTAGCTGTGTGTTTCGCCATCCTATTTTCACTCATGATAGGGACGTTCAGCTTCCGGCACACTTCCGCCACCGTGACACCGCTCTCGGCCTGGAGCAACGCAAACGCGATCTGCGCTTCGGTGAACTTGGATTTTTTCATGGCAATCGTCAGGCTCCATCCTATCATAAATTGTCACTTTTCTCTATTTTATTGTGGTAGGGTTTTAAGGGAGGAGGTCAGGCCAAGAACATGACGAATAGGGTTAAAAGAACCCTTGCTTCGCTTCCCGCTACACTAGCGGTAAAGTAATTAACATCCACTCTTAGTTCTCCGCAAAAATCGCAGCTCGCCGCTCTGGCCGGAGAAACGGCGAGCTGCTTACCCAACTCACTAAACTAAATCCGCTGGGGAGTCGGCTAGTGGTGAGTTGAGATTGTTTATCTAGCCAACTTTGTTCTGTCTGCGAGACTCAGGCGGCTTGATGGTGGTCTTCTGCCTGTGCATCTCCCCACGCCGTCCTGAATAGATGACAAGCCAGAAAATGGCACCCACAGCCAACAAGCTTATCAGAATTAGAATTGCGGTATTCGTCATGATGATTCACTCCTCGTTAACTGGACGAGCCATGCACCATTGGTCCAATTAGATTGGACCTATAGCTCTGCACGCTCATCTGGTTTAAGCGTAGATGAAAACTGAATTCGGTTAGATTTTCAGACCAACAAGGGTGGTGCGCGCCCAGCACATGGCGCCATCGTAGGTGGGGTTAAAAAGCAAACGGCCTGATCGATTTGGATAGCAAAACGTGTGTCTGTTGGAAGAAGATCGAACCGAGCACTTGGTAAGGGAATAAGTGGATCAGACTGAGGCGGTTCCCTGTCGGCGCGCTTCTTGGATTGCACCATCATCGGAACGCGAAAACTCTTAGCGTCGCCTTGAGGTGCATACAAGTCTTTGTTCGGTTGATCAAGTTGAACGTCCAATGCCACCTGATTCGCAGCAGCAGGCAGCGGGAAAAACTGGAGCCCAACATTGCTTGAGACACACAAGCAAATGAGCGCCGCAATAACAAGAAGGGCGCGCGAGTTTAGTAAGGCAGTAATGCTAACTTGCGGAGACATCTGGATTTGTCAAGAATCTTATAAGAACCGAGGATAACCTACAAGTATAAGAAGCTGAATTCCGGTTCACATTTCATATGCGATGCCTCATGCCTTATTGAATGACTCTTACCTTTTCGCGCGTTACTGGTCCATCCTTGATCTTTGTTTTGCAACGCCCACAAAAGAGAATGAATGTCTCGGGGAACCTTAAAGGCTGCTTCCAAGCTTGGGTTTTCGTTCAATAAGCGACGTAAATCTTCGCACTAAAAACGATAGCAATCGAGTTAGATCCGGCGTGCGTGCAGGTATACATAAAGCGCGGCATCGCCTTGCGAAACAAGGGCAATCACAATGCGGCGACCGATGATTTCGAGGTAGCTCAACAGCTTGACTCAGACGCTACCGCCCGTAATCGCTATATCGCCGACTCTTATAGCAATCGAGGTATATTGAAATGGGACCTCCAAATGAGTCTGCAATTGCGGATTTCACCCAAGCGAGCGCTCCTGTCCGATATCCTTACTGTTTCGCTAGATCTCCCTACATGAGTGTTAATACCTAAAACTTATGAGTGGTCTTACGATTGTATTGCGGGGGACGCGGTTGATAGCTTCCGTCACGGGAACTCCCGGAGACCCAGGATCCTTTAATACCGACAGATCTCCTGCCTTATGCACAATTAGAGCCGCACTTATGAACCTAACCGTTCCATTAACTGGATATTGCCTGACAGTACTCATCATTATGTTCGGCGGTCGGAAGAGACGGACGTTTACGCACGCCACTCAACTCGCAGCAGGCATGACCATAATAGTACTTTGTCTCGGTGCGATTGTGTGGCTTCTGAGTGCGGTGATCTCGCAATTGATAAATGCCGAAAACTAACAAAACGCCGCCCGACGTTGATTACATTGCGCGACTGCAAAATGCCATTCGCCAATTAAACCACTGCGAGTCGAAATACGTCGAAAGCGTTACTGTTTCTGAATCTTTGGCGAGTTTTCAGAAGAACACATTGTGGGAAGGTGATGTAGCAGTTTTTCAAATATATGGTCACCCACACGCAAAGCGCGCCTATGCCTGGTCCTATGGGAACGGCAATAAACATACGGGATGCATCGTCGTCCTGGAGATTCCTCCCGTAATCTCGCCACGCACTGCAGTGCAAGCGGCACTAGCAGCACAAATAGTTAATAGAATTTTCCCTCAAGTTTAAAAGTGCGGAACACCGTGACTATTGAATTACTTAGCGCCACAACGCAGCACTTAATGTGCGACAGCTTTCGATTTTTCCCGCCGCAGCTTAGGACTCCGGTATGATGGCTTAATGGTTCATTGAGCCACACAGTTTGCCGCCAGGAATTAGTCAATTCCAGTCGAGGATCTGGAGCTCTCGATTGAACCGATCGGGGGAGGGCTGGAATCCCGTGTGATACGAGCGGCCTTCGTTCACCGCCCGCAATAAACCTGCGACACAGCAGCTTTGTAGTTAAGGAACTCCGCGGTTTGCAAGACGCGAAACGGAGATCTACCGCGACTGTGGACCGATCAAACTCCCCGCCAACTGTGCGGTTGCCGGGAATCGAAGCGACTACGTACGCTGATTATGTCTATCTCGAGACGCGACTCAGGAATCGACGTAACCCTGGAAGCAAATCGTTACTTCCGCAGCAATGTGTCGGGCTCTCTCAGGAGCTGTCTAAGGCTCTTGGGTCGTTCCTAGTCAGTCGTTTCTTCTGATTATCCTAAAGGCTTCAGCGAAGAGACGGGTCCTATCGGTATGTTCTGCCAGAATCACACTTAATATCGGAACGCGCTGGTTGGAATAACCCACCGCTAGTTGGTCGACCATAGATCGTAGTGCTTCATTTACCGGCTGATATCGGTATTTGTGTTTGTCGAGATTTGATTCAACAACAACTCCGATCGTCTCAAGTGCCGTCAATTGACCGTTAACGTCCTCTTTCTCGAAACCCAATTCATTTGCAACGTCCGCCACGGTAAATGATCTCGTTTGCTGATGATGCAACAGAAGAAGAACCTCCAACCTAAGAACCGTTTGGATTTTCTCTTTTATAAATTTCTTGAGATCTTGCGAAATATGTTGTTTGGCCATCGCCTCGCGCCGTTCTATTGTTCGTACGGCTCCTATCACGAACTTGGAACGCTGCCAAAGAATACCTTTATTGTAGACCTTCTGTTGTGAGTGAAATCACCTAGTGGCGGTAGGTGCAAATGCCGTTGAAGACAGTTCGCATATGCCACTACGCTTGGAGGGTTGACCCGATTTTTCGAACGCCCCACGGGAGGTCGCCAGTGCAAACACTGAACGTTATAGATACCGCAATAAGGACCGGAATTTTTCAAACCTTTACGCGCTTACTGGAGGGCTCTCCTTTGGAGCAGCGGCTCAGAACTCAGGAATCGTTCACACTCTTCGCTCCGGTAGACATCTCATTCGCGTACCTTTCAGCGCAGACGTTTGATGGTTTGCTGAGAGCTGAAAATCAAGGAATCCTGTCGGACGTCCTGGGATATCACGTGGTCCCCGGGAAGATCATGGGCTGTGAATTAAGAGAGCTTCGCAAAACGCCGACGGTGTATGGTTTGGAACTTACTATTGACAACACCATCGAACTGAAAGTTGACGGAGCGAAAGTACTTCATATGGACATTCTCGCGTGCAACGGTGTGATTCATGGGATCGATCGTTTACTGATGCCGGTCAAAGCTGCCGCAGTTTCGCGGTGAATCCAATTGACTTCTGTGCTCTGTGTTCTGCGGTGGTTGTTTGCTAGGGTGTCTTACCGCAGAGTAAGACACAGAGGGCAGGGAGTTCAGGGATTTCTTCGCAATGTGTTCCGGTGCTTGATCTCCGCGCGGCATTTCTCAAAGTACGCATCGTAGAGTGCCGGAGCTGCCGGCGGTCATCCAGATGCATCGTCACCGCGGGGTCGAACGCATGCATAAGCGAGAGCGCACTATTTTATTTGTGATTGCGGCTGCGATCTTTCTTTGGTCCAACGTAGCAGTCACCGCAACAAAGCGGGGCAACCTAATCTGCCGCGACAACCTGAGAGTGCGGAATTAATACCGTATCAATTCCGTGTAACACTCCATTCATGGCTTTGACATCGGGAATAGTCACCTGCGCCTCGTTGACCCATAACCCAGTGCCGCGCGACGCGATTCTTAGTTCGTCCCCTGTTACCGATCTAATTTCGTCGCGACGTTTCAAGTCTTTGCTAAGGATCTCTCCCGGGATGATGTGGTTCTTGAGAACTGCCTGCAGCGACGCTCTATTCTCTGTCTTGAACAGATGCTCCAGTTCGGTTTGTGGCAGTTGTACAAAGGCGTCATCTACAGGAGCGAGGATCGTATAAGGCCCCGTTTCTTGCAAAGTTTCTATGAGGCCAGCCGCTCCAAGCGCTTGAATAAACACGCGGAAGTTGCCCGCCTGGTTTGCTGTTGCAACAACATCGTACTTCTCGTTCATCAAATGCGTCCTTTCCCAGTCAGTATCGCAGCGTGTTGTTAGACAAGCCGCGAGTTCGATGTATGCCTGTGAGGTGAAGATATTAAGGAAGGTTAGACGAGTAAGTACGATTAAACATCAGCACAATTACTCAGTACTGCTAGGGGATACTACGCATTTTCAACTCAATCCTTTTGTTCAAAAACGTAACGCGCGATTTCGACGCGGTTGCTAAAACCCTTCTTATCGAGTATGTGACTGATGTGATTCTCTACAGTCCGCACACTAATCTCGAGTTCGCCGGCTATTTCTTTGTTACTCAAACCGCGTGAAACCGCGATTGCGACGCGGTTCTCAGCATCGGTTAACGCCTCATCCTGAAAAGTCACCATGGTTTCTTCAGCATTTGCGGAGCTAACCAGTCGCGCGATTTGAGAGTGAGTTCGTTCCACTCGATTGAGGATTCCATTGACTACGGCGATCAGTTCATCAGGCTCAAAAGGTTTCGTCAGGTAAGCATCAATACCTGCACGGAAACCCTCGATACGATCAGCTGTCTCGTCTTTCGCAGTGAGAAAGACTATTGGCACAAGTGCGGTTCTTGGCGACCCTCTTAGTTGCCTCGCTAGCTTGTATCCATCCATGCCGGGCATTCTGATATCGCTGATAATGAGGTCGGGGACTGACTCCGCCAATTGCATCAACGCCTCGTGTCCGCTGCGCGCTGTGCTCACTTCGTAGTCTTCAGTTTTGAGACATGCAGCCACGGCGCGCAGGAGGTTTGGCTCATCGTCAACTACCAACAAGCGCTTTGACATCGGCACTCTCCTCACTGCTTTTGGCGGCGACATCCTCAACCCATAAGGGTAAGATCACACTGAATGTCGTCCCCACACCTTGTTTGCTCTCAACGCTCATTTTGCCGTCGAATTGCGAGACAATGTGTTGCGCTAAATAAAGGCCCAGGCCAACTCCCGGTGCTGCCGTTCCAGGTAACATCACTGAGCCATCGTCCACTTCAGATCCGGCGCGATAAAACTTGTCGAAGATGTGTGGCAGATCCGTTTCACGAATTCCTTTACCGGTATCGCTTACGCTGATTGCCAGCATCTTGTCATTCTCGCGAGCGGAAATCGTAATGCGACCACCTTCAGGAGTGTACTTAATTGCGTTATCAATCAAGCTGCGAATCACTCTACACAGTGCTTCGAAGTCACCAGTAACGTCAGGTAACTCAGCAGGGACGTTGGTTGTTAGCATTAAGCCGAGCGATTCCGTCCGGTGTCGTTCAACGTCCCCGCAAGAACGGATCAACTTAAGAACGTCAACCTGCGTTTTTCGGAGCTTGTAAGCGCCTGATTCAATTCGTGAGAGATCGAGCAAATTGCCAACGAAATCAATTTGTCTGTCACATTCGATGGCAATGGTTTTTGAGAAATCGAGCCTTTCCTCCTCAGTCACGTGCCGTTGCTGTAACAGGTGGGCCAGCAGTTTGATAGTCGTTAAGGGCGTTTTCAATTCGTGTGAAACACTGCTAACGAATTCTGACTTCAATCGATCTAATTCCGTTAGTCGTTCCTCGCGTTCGGCGATCTGGGAGGCCATGGTGTTGAAGGCGACCCCGAGATCGCCGATCTCACCGCCGCCCAGCCGCGGCGCTCGCGCGGTTAGGTCACCACCACCCAAGCACTGCGCCGTCGCACGTAAACTGCGGACCGGCCGCACAATACTTCGCTCAATAACGAGCGCTGCGCCAACGGCCAGCAACAGGGCAATCAGCCCTGTGAAGCCATAACTAATCAGAACCCGACGCGCGGGCTCATACAACGTAGAGCTGGGAATTCCGATCCTTGCGACCAGGCCGGTTTCTCTTATATGCGCCGTCCCATATACGCGCTTTACTCCATCGATCGGGCTGGTCGCCTCCACAACATTCGTTCGATCATTCGCTGAAGAGAGAGGCGGCCAGCTTACATCGGCTTCCGATGCTGCTTCGGAGCCGCGACGTCTATAGAGAACGCGCCCATCTGAGGCGACCACAGAAATAACCACTTGTGGCGAAAGTTCAATAGTTTCGAACAATTGATTGATCGCAGCGCCATCGATGCGTGCAATGACAGCACCACCCTTTTCAATTGGAACGGCGATGATCATGATCGGGCGGGCCTCGTCCACAGTGCGATCGGTAACGACGGCCCACGAATTACTCTCACGCATTTCCGAAATCAGATAATCGGTGAGAGCGTTTGGCAAAATCTCTCTGCGACTCGGCTGCGACATAATTGTCGTACCCGCAGCATTCGTGATACGCAGGTCCAGCCAGAAGGGTCTCGTTCGCAGGACATTTTCAAGGTTCTCACGAATGGTGGGCGTACGCGTGTCTTTGTCATCAGCCAGCGCGGCAATGGCGTCCAGCGCCTTCTTCTGATCGTCGAGCCAAAGTTCCAGAGCTACCGATGCAAGATCGGCTTGTTGCATCACGGAGTCGTTCAATTGAGCGCGACTCAGCAGCCACATGTTTCTGAGGTCAAGCGCGCCAACCACAACGAGCGGCACAGCTATAACAGCAGCCATGAGCAACAATTTGCCGCGAATTCCCAAACTTCTATCCCCCTGATGCGACTCTGCAGTTGATTCAAGTATACCCAATGCGGTTGCTGCTATGCAGAGCAGCTTCCACAAAAACGCAAAGACGCAAAGTAGGAGTCATCGGACTCTCTTTGCGTCTCGGCGCTGTCGCGGGAATTACCAGACGAGTCAGGAGGGCCTCTATCTGATCCTCGCGACCTCACATTTTCTGCATCGTTATCGTTACGATCGGCTTGTCGCCCGCGGTCCGGTTGTACGACACCCAGTAGCCCGCCTCGGGATATCGGTTTAGCTGATACATTGAACCGTCAGCTTTGGCGACCAGCCCCACGCCGAGCACTGCATCGGGGGAGGGCGCATTGCTGTTACCGCCGAAGTAATCAATCGAAATAGCGGTCACCTTACCTTCACTGTTGTAATAGATCTGAGCTGATTCACGATCCGAGAAAACCAAAAAGTCCTGGCCCTCGCCTTTCTTGAGCCCATCCAGTTTCGAGCGGACCTCTTCAACTGTCATCCCGATCGTCACGCCACGATAATCTGTAAACACAGGCAGGTTAATAGCTGCTGCATTGCTCGCTGATGGATTCATCTCAGCAACTTCTTCTTGCCCCGACCCGCTGGATATAGTCTGTCCATTCGCGATGGAAACCACCAGAATAAGAACAGGCAGCAATGGTAATGTTGAACGAATAAAGCTTCTTGGATTGATTCCCATCTGTACTCTCCTCTCTGGCTAAGTGGATTCACTGAGCCCACTAGCATCATACGGGAGTTGATTTGATGGAACATCCGTAGCACCACCTAGATTTTATAGGTGTTTCCACCTCTATCGCATCGACGTACTAATTACTAGAATTGACAGCATAGACATAGATTGGACCAGGTAACGTTTGACACACCGTCGAAAAGCCTTGGCAGAAGAAAGTCCATCAGTTGTGCAAAGATCGATTTGCCAGAATTCATCAGCCCTCGCAAAAGTTGCGAATGCAGCCGCTGGACTGGTTTTAATTTTAAATCGATCCCTCTGCATCGGCTTAACCTTTTCACTTTCAACAACTACAGACAATGAACTCAGTACTGAAAATGTTTTACTAATTTCGCAGAACCGGGAATAAACAGACCCTCATCATGTATTACTCATTAGAAGGTTCGACACTTTGCGTTGCTGACATTAAGGCACGACGATTTTTCAGTGCGGGCAAACTGTGTACTCCCCTTCATGACCGGATTAAGGCGCTGGTGGGATTACCGGAATATCCGACATAGTTCGGTTAGAGCTACGGAGAAGGGCGTCTACGGTATAGGATTTTTTTGTAAGATTTGCGCAACTCACCCTCGCCACGGTGCTGTCGCTCCGAGTGGAGTTTCGTCTTCGATCCCTAAAGTAAATCGAAAGTGGTAACGATCTGAACGCGACCTGGCGTCGCATCCCGTTGAGAAAACGGCAGCATGTTCAAGAGCATTCGACAGATGGGTCGAGAGAGCCAGTGGACAGCGTTTGAGGCGGAGGCGCTGCCTCACCTTTCTGCTCTTTTTCGCGTCGCCATGTGGCTGGTGAGAGATCGGGCTGAGGCGGAGGATTTAGTGCAGGATACCTTCATGCAAGCTCTCCAATCATTCCACCGTTTCGAGAAAGGGACTAATTGTCGTGCGTGGCTCATCCGCGTCATGTTCCACATCAACAGCAACCGGCGCCGCGCAAAGGTTCGCCTTCAGCTAGTCAGCGATACGGACGAGCGTATCGCAGAAACGATTGCGTTCGATCCGCCAACGCCACAGGGGCTGACTGAGGAGGAGGTTCTCCGCGCACTTCACAGTTTGCCGCGGCAATTCGAAGAAGTGGTCCTGCTGTCAGACATCGAGGACATGACGTACAAGGAGATCGCCAAAACGCTAGGTGTGCCTATCGGAACCGTGATGTCACGACTGCATCGCGGACGGAAGATGATGCGTGCGGAGCTCGCAAGTTATGCCAACTCGCGCGGCATCGGAGGGCAGAATGCGGAACAGGCTTCCGCATCATCCTCGGGCAACTAAGGAGAGACGCAGATGCAATGCCGTGATTTCCGTGAGGTAGCCGACTCATATCTCAGCGACGAGCTGTTGGTCGAAACCAATCACGACGTTATCGCTCATTTAGAGACCTGTGACGACTGCCGGCGCGAATTGAACGCACGCCGTGAGCTGCGCACAATCCTGCGAGGCTCCTTTGCCAAAGCAGAAGAACTGCAAATGCCACACGAGTTTGCGTCTCGCCTTCACAGTGATCTACGCGCCGCCGCGACGTCTGGTGCAATGTCGCTGAATATACTTCCCCGCACGTGGATGATCGCCGCTGGTGTCATAGTGGCTTTGACGTTGGGGGCCATCGCAGTGTGGCAGCGACAGCGAGTGCAAACGAACTCAGAAATAGCAGACAACCGTCAGCGTCAGAACAATGCCGCAGTAAAGCCTCCAGACATTGACCCGCGTCCGGCTGAGATCGCTGTGGACGCCAATGGGATTCTGGCGAGATTGTCTGAACTTGCGTCAGGCGATCACCGCGATTGCGCAATCGGTCATCGTCTGCCAGACAGGCCGATCCTCCTGGAGGAGGCCGCACGTAAGTACGACCGCGCCTATTTGGATTTAACGAAGGCGGTGATGTCACACCGCGATGATTTCAACGAGGCGATCGAACTGGTGATGGCGCACGCTTGTGTGTTTAGGGGTCAGTGGTTCGGACACATCGTCGTGAGGCATCGCGGACATCTCGTTTCTCTTCTTTTGACGAGGCTGGAAGATTCAAGCGGAATCGCGACGCCTAAGGAAGAGTTGCCGAAGGACTCCGCGGCTCAGGTCATTGCTTGTTCGACGGCCGGAGGTTTTCAGATCTCTTGTTTCCGGACCGCGCAGCACGGCGTCTTCGTGGTCTCCGATTTGGAAGAGGGAGAGAACCTCGCCTTAGCACGCAGACTGGCACCATCTCTATACGAACACATCACGCATGCGGAGCAAGTTACTTGAAGGGTACGCGGCACGAATCGAAGGTGAACTATTGAAGGGATTGAATCGTGAAGCTAGTTAAATGGACAACACAGCGTCGCCATGGGGAAGCCCCCTCGAGACAGTTTCTCATGATGATTGAGGGAACTGGTGATGCGGCATTCGCAGTTGACGCGGCCGGACGAATCAGGGCCTGGAACAGAGCAGCAGCCGAACTGTTTGGCCGCAGTGAAGCAGAGGTCATGAGCATTTCGTGTCATGAGTTGCTCCAGTGCTCTGATGAGGATGGCGTGGTTTGTTCCAAACATTGCGTCGTCGAAAATTGGGCGGCAGGTAATCGTCCACCGGAGAATTTCGAATTACGACTTCAAACAAAGGTGGGCCGGCTCTGGTGTAATCTGTCTACATTGATTGCGAGCGATCCAACATCGGGAGGGCGTTATGCGATTCACATCGTGCGCCCGATTGAGATTCGCAACCGACTCGAGCAGGCGCTAAGCGAATTCGTGCGGATACACATGAGTAGCAGTTGGAACGGCAAACTACCGATTTGTTCGGTGCCCACATCAAGCGTCAATGTACGCCTTACCCGTCGTGAGTTCGAGGTGCTGGAGAGTTTAGCAAAGGGTAACACCACACGAACTATCGCGAACAAACTCAACATCAGCTCTGCTACGGTTAAGAATCACATTAAACACATACTCACAAAGTTTGGTGCTCACACTCGCCTCGAAGCAATAAGGCGTGCCGAAACCGCCGGCATAATTTAACCGCAAATGAATAAGAGGACAGAAGCCATTTGTGCCACTCGAGCATCTTCATCTTCTAACGCGCGGGAATAAAAAGCCAGCTCCCAGTTATCAATAGGTTGGCGGGCTTTGAACCACTGGAGGAAATGATGAAAATGATCGGAAAGAGGAATTGTCTTCCGCGCATATTAACTTTCAGCTTGAGAAACTTTCACAAATGTATTGCTGTCATCCTTGCGTTATCTTTGATGGGAGTCTCGATGTCGGCCGCGCCAGCCAAGACACCAAGAATTACACTAGTCTATGCCACGGCAGAAACATCCATGTCAGCAGAGGTAATCTGGAATACCAGCACTGCTTCTGATTCTCTTTTGCAGTACAGCACAAGCAGTCCGGTTCCAGCCCAGGCGCCGCAGGTATATTCGGCAAATCAGGTTACAACTCACGAGATTCCGCTGGCGGGACTGACGCCAGGTACCATCTATTTCTATAGGGTGACAAGCTGTAGTAAACGTGGCTGCGCCACTGCTACCGGTAGTTTCGAGACTTTTTCAAGCTGCCCCGATGTGGTGCCAAATATCTCCGGGAATTGGCAACAAGTCAGCAGTCCTAACATTAGTGCGACCAATAACAATCAACTACTAGGTGTAGATGCAGTATCCGACGACGACGTCTGGGCGGTTGGCTGGGCACAGGACCCAGGTGGACCGCAGTATGTGAAACGCACGTTGATTCAACACTTCGACGGCAGTAGTTGGAGCATTGTGGAAAGCCCAAACCCACGCAGCGATGTCAACAGTCAACTGCATTCTGTTTCTGCTGCATACGCGAATGACGTCTGGGCGGTTGGGTCTTCTCACAATGGCAGCCTTCCCAGCCGGACATTAATTCAACACTGGGACGGAGGACAGTGGAGTATCGTGTCGAGCCCGAGTCCTGATAGTCAATTCAACGAACTTCGTGCGGTGGCGGCACTTTCAGTCAATGACGTATGGGCCGTCGGATACCGTGGCGGTACTAAGTCAGGAACACCGATCGAAACGTTTATTCTTCATTGGGATGGCGTTGGTTGGCAGCAAGTGGCGAGTCCGAATATTCCTGGCGGCGCTAATCAACTCTTCGGCATTACCGCGATAGGAGCTAACGACATCTGGGCAGTCGGTGTTGCGGCGGGAGCGCCGCTCGCGATGCGCTGGAACGGTAGTGCCTGGAATATCGTTCCCTTGCAACGGAACGGCGGCTTGAGTACTGAAAAACTCACCGCAGTTTCCGGCAGTGCCGGCAATGACGTTTGGGCTGTGGGTGACGGTAAAGGCATTTTCACTAACCAGACTTTCGCGACGATTCGACACTGGGATGGTGCTCGTTGGACCGAGAAGGTTTGTCGTGCGGCCAGTGGTTCGAACCCACCTGAGGGCTATGAAGGAGGTGGACCTGACGCCTATTTCACTGGAGTTGCAGCCGCTGCCAGTAACGACGTCTGGGCAGTTGGTGTACGTGGGTCTGGTCCAATGATTCTCCACTGGGACGGCCAAGCATGGACCACTGTCACACATCCCCGGGCTTTTCCGAATTCCGCCACTTTGCGAGCAGTAACAACTTCGACCCGAGGCAGCGCTTGGAGTGTGGGAATTGAGATTGAGGTGAGTCCGTCGGGCTCAGTCACGCCGGAGCGTACCTTAGTCAGTAAATATACTCCATAACTAAAGAGTGGCGTTTTCCTATCGAAAGAAGGGCGGCCCACTGAGCGGGTCGCCCTTGAAAGAGTTACAAAATACAACGTCGTCTATGAAATCTCAGCGCAAGGCGACTCAGAGAAGAGCAGGAGATCTTCGTTCTGATTAGTGATAGTCGCAGTTGTGCCGTCGAACTTCGTGATGTTTATAGTGAACGGTTCGTTATACGACTTGGCACGATCCTTCAAGACACTGAGCGCTACTGCCTCACCCAATAGCACTCCCCAATAATTCGAGCTGCGGAAGTGGATGCCGGCATGCACTCCGTGTCCGAAGGCAACATTGAACGCAACCTTGCTCAATTCTCCATTGATGTCAAGCTGATCTTTGTCTGCGCCAGCGTAGTTCACTAGTGCAAGGCCATCTGGCGTGGGTTGCTTCACGTCCGATCCGGCTGCGAGAAGCAGTGGGCGGATCTTCTGGCTGCCGTCGAAGAAGAATTTCAGCGCCGTGCAACACGCACCTGCTACCGTTGCATGCCCTCCCGTGTAACAGGGGTGTGTCGGTGAGCCTTCGGGATAAGCCTGAGGCAATAAGTGGCTGCCAAACTGCGTGAGGATCTTGGGGAGGACCGCTGAAGTTAGGACATCGGAGTGCAACTCCGCGGAAGCTTGGGGAACGGGGCTACTACCTATGCGCCTCGCTTCGACCAGCGCACCGTACTCCTCCGGTCGGAGACGCAAGTCAACGATCCACTTGCGATTCCATGAGGCTTTGAGCGCCCGTGTAGCCATTTCCGCAATTGTCCCCGCAGCGTCTGGTCCACCAAGGGTGCCAAAAGCCTTTTGCGTGTTCGAGAGCGGAATTGGACCGCCTGGCCTGCCATAAGGATTACCCGCGGTGGTTCGTGCGCCGAGTCCTGCCAAAACGAGAAAAGCGGCGAAGTACGCTTGATAGAGCACATCCACACGCGTGTAGGCAGTTAGGTCGCGGCCGTTTCGAATGAACCTAAATGTTCCATCCTTGATCGGTTCACCCGAGGCACCTCCGTTCTGCACGTTCTGATAACTGACTGCGTCAGTCAGGAAAGCCTGGTTGGGAAGAAACGTTTGATATCTCTGAGTGAGTTCCTGCGCACCGAAAAATGTCGGCTGAAGCATGAATTGAGAGATATAGGGTCCTTTGACATTGCCGTCGTTAGCAAATACTCGTGCCCGGAACAAATTCTGCGCTGTTACCGGGAGTGGCCACTGGTTGGCTCCCCCGCCTTGAATGAAAGATCGGGAATTCAAGTCGGCCACCGCTTGAGCCACCAGCGCGTTACTGCCGTATTCGGTGAAAGGTACATCTCTAAGCAAAGAGGCCCAATAGTGCTCTACCTGTTCGGTGGCCGTCTGAGCAGTCCTCACAGCCGGCGCTGGTGGTGGGATGGTGTAGGCGTGTGAGTCGAGACCTTCCAGATCGAAAGCAAATGACGTGGCTGGACCATTCAACCGTGAATTGGGTCCCCCGCCCGGTGTCCCAACAATTACGTTTTGAAGGGCTGTAAACGACTCGTCCTCGAGGGCATCGAGCAGACTCTGCATCGAGGCCTGGTTCGGCACGCCGAGGCCATTATGTTGCAGGGCTTTAGTGTGCAGAGCACTGAAATCTTTGTACCTGGCGCGGTCGCCATTATCAGGCAATAGGCCGACGTCGATCTTATTCTCTTGGGCCACGCGTCTCCGATACAGGAAACTGTCATTTGTACGCGTGTTGGATTGATAGGGAATTGTTGAAGCGTCGGCGCTGGATCCCGGACCGCCCAGGAGGGGGATGAGAGGGACTGTTGCCGCTGTCGCTGCCAGTGTTGCGGCGCCCTTTACGAAATTTCTTCTGCTTACTTGCGACTTCTCAGTTCTGAAAGTGATCGGATCCTTCTTTTCTTTCTTCATGATTCGCTCCGTTACATGTTCGAACAATCAGGGTGGGCAAGTGCGTCTGAGTTGATCGCGCGCGCTGAGAACATCCAGACGACGAGGGGACCGTCAGAAGCAAATGCATGCTTTAATTGAGCAGACGAAGAGGGCACGAATCAGAACAGCAGATGGTGCCCTTCTGAAAGCGAAAAGAGTTGGCGTCAATTCCGGGGGAGGAAGAATGGCTTATCTTGTACCTGAGAAAAAAACCGGAGCATTTACGTATCGAGAAAATTACCGCAGACGGGCGCTCCTACCTGTCGCTCGGCAGCGCGGAGTTAGCTTGTTCAGAATCGTTGACGAAACTTAAAGCAGTTCCTCCCACATCAGAGCCAACGTTCTGATCTTTAAGCGAGGTGAAAATGTTGGTCCTATGGGAGGCAGCATCTTGATACCAATATCTTTTTTGGTCAATGCTCCATTTGGCTCATTTTTATAATCACAGCGAGTCATTTTTTATTGCCCCGGATGAGAATCCTCCTTCTTATTTATCCTTCTAGTCCAAATCCTGTGGACGACGCACGCAATACCTTCGAGCTGACTGGCTAGCGTTCCCTACGAGCTGTAATCGCTACGGAGTCCAAACGACTAGTCCCTGCGAGCGCCGGTTTATTCCTGGCTGTCGAGGTGAAACACGGCAGCTGGTGAGGAAGTCTCTGCAGGAATAAAAGCTTCGGTATTGGTATCAATTCACTGTCGCGGCTGCATCGCGGCCGAAGACTACGCAGCTTGATACCCGCTGAATACGTTGATTTCATCAAACGAATAAGGAAGTTAAGTAATGCACAGACAGAATGTAATTGCCATAAATCAAAGCTGGAGCAGCGAGGCATACCAGACAAAGTTGTAAGTTTGATTCGGGCACTGGGTGGCCCAGCTATTACGCTCCAATTTCAGAAAAGAACATCATCACGGAGACGGATCGTAGTCTGGGTATGGTCGAATAACTACCTCAGGTAAGATAATTCACTACACATGTTTGCTCTTTCGTTTGACGCCGTAACTCTCAAGGCCGTTGTCACGCTACTTATTTTAATGGCGGCGATGTACGGGTTTGTGAGTGAGAGACTCGCGCCCGACGTCACAGCACTTCTCGCGCTGCTCGCCTTGCTGCTGACAGGAGTGTTGACGCCATATGAAGCGTTCTCGGGATTCAGCCATCCGGCAACGATTTCCGTCGCGGCTGTGTTGGTATTGTCTGCAGGCGTAGAGCGCACCGGTGCTCTCACATATATCGCTCGCCGGCTGCTCACACCCCTCGGAAACTCGGAGCTGACACTGACCGTCGTGATCATGGTGATCATCAGTTCAATCTCAGCTTTCGTAAATAACACAGCCGCGGTTGCAGTTTTTATCCCAGTCGTAATCGAGGTGTGTCGGCGTACCGGGACAAGTCCGAGTCGTGTCCTCATGCCGATGTCGCATGCGGCCACTTTTGGCGGCATGTGCACGCTCATTGGCACCTCCACAAATCTCGTCGCGCACGAGTTTGCTCGTAGTTATGGTCTGCGTGGTTTCTCAATGTTCGAGTTGGGTAAAGTGGGATTACCCATGCTCATCGCGGGCTTCGCGTACATGCTTTTTGTCGGACGAAAATTTTTGCCCCGCACGCAGCCAGGCGATGTGCTGGCAATGCAACTCGGCGAACGTTACCTGGCAGAGTTGATCATCGAACCCGACAGCCCATGGACCGGAAAAGAAGTCAACGCTGAACATTTCGAACGCGATTTCGACGTTGATCTGATTGGCGTGCTGCGCGCCGGTCAAGTTCTTCCCCTGGGCGATCCAGGTCTTGTCTTTGCACCGTATGATTCGCTTCTCGTTCGCGGGCGATTGGAACACGTTTTAAAACTCACGTCGCAGAATGGTTTGGATTTGCACCGTCCAAAAGTGTTCTCTGGCCAGCGGGAATCGGAAGAACAAGATGCTGAGGAACCGCGAGTAGAAAAATCAGCGGAGACAAAAGAAGAAAACACGCGTCCGCAACTCGCTGAGGTTGTCGTTTTGACGACATCCGGATTAGTTGGTCGCACACTAAAGGCAGCGCGGTTCGCCGAACGTTTCGATACCGTTGTCCTGGGGCTACGACGCCGTGGTGAAGTAAACGAACGGCCGTCGATCACTCCGCTACACGCAGGCGATATGTTGCTCGTGGAGGGCAGGCGCGACGCGCTTCAGGCTCTGGCCGAAACGCGAGGTTTTCTGGTGGTGGGGACTCCGGCTCGTCCCGAAGAACGACCAGGCAAGCTTGTGATAACTATTGTTACGTTGATTGCGGTCGTGCTTGTTGTATCGTTAGGTTTTTTGCCAATAGTTACCGCCGCCACAGCAGGCTGTGCCGTTTTGATGCTCACCGGTTGTTTGCGTCCCAGCGAAGCTTACCGAGCAATAGATCTGAGTCTAGTATTTATCCTGGCCGGTTCCCTGGCCCTCGGTGCGGCACTCAATAAGACTGGAATAACTACATTGCTAGCCGACTGGTTAGCTGGAATTTCCACTACCACCGGTCCTTACTTCATATTGATCGGCTTCTTCATATTGGCTGTGGTGGTCTCGGAACTGATGTCAAACAGTGGAACAGTGGCCCTCCTTGGGCCAATCACGATTTCGGTCGCAGCCAAGATGGGAATAAACCCGATGTCTTTGCTGGCGGCGATAACCTTTGGAGCCTCGGCTGCATTCGCGATGCCGATTGGTTATCAGACGAGTTTAATGATTTATGGACCAGGTGGTTACCGGTTCAAGGATTTTATCAGGATGGGCATTCCGCTGGATCTAATTCTCGCGTTAATCGCTTTGCTCCTTATTCCGTATTTCTGGCCGCTCGGAGCGCGCTAGCCAGCATCTCTGAACTCTGTGTCTCTTGTCGTTGGTTCATTGGAAAATCACCTAGACACAGAGAACACAGAGGCTGCACAGAGAAAACCAAAACTGGACCAGCGAATTATCGAACCAAACTCTCGCCTCTCACCATCAGATCGTTGGTTACGGCGAACAGTCCTGGCACGCCACGCGTGCGAATATACGCCTGATCTTTGTCGGCCTGGGAGTCAACCACTCCTTTCAATGTGGCTCGTCCACCATCGACAATTATGTGAATCGCCTGACGCGATCCAATGCCGTATCTGAACAGCGGCGAGTTGAAGCCATAGATCGCGTTGTAGAGTTCACGACGAAGTCGAGCGTCATTGGGTGAAACCGGCAACACTCGGATCTCATTGACCACACGGCTCACGCCAGAAACGTCTTTGACCACAGCTTCGGCCCTCGATTTTGTGTCAGGTGGAGTGGTCACCTCTCCCCTAAGAACAACTGTGTTGCCAGGCAACACCTCAAATTCGATCCAGTCGAAGACAGTGTAGTAAGGCAGCTCTGACAGAAGTTCATGCCTCACTTCACGTGCAACTGCATTCACCGGGCGATTGCTTATCATGCTCAACCCGACGCGTTCCCCTTGCGCTTGCGGAACATTCCTGGCAACAGGTGCGACATTGGATCTCCTGCTCCAATCCCATGCGACTCGATTGATAAAAGCAAGATCGTCGAGGTTTGCTTTTACGCGAGCCCAGTCGCGCCGTGTTCGATCAGGAAGCGTGTATCGCCTTAAGAAATCCTCGATCGTGGCAGCATTGGTTAATGCCAATGTGATGTCGATGGAATCGAGTTGCTTTGAGCTGTTCGCATCGTCTTCGAGTTTATCCACTGTGCGTTCAAACTGCGCCATTACACTGTTCATGAAATCTTCGTAAGACGACCCGTCGATTCGGCTGCTATCAAGACCGGCGTCGAAGCTGCTGCGAAACTGGTCAGTAGTCTCCTCCAGACGTTGAATGACCTGCTTCGTCCATGACTTGTTCAATGCAGAATTTTGAATCGACCCGGGCACCCACGTCCACGTCACAGCGAAAAGGCGAGCCAGTCGATCCAGGTCGGTCCGGACCAGTAGCCAGTCACGTTCCGCGGCGGGCGAAAAATCATGGCGCAGCATAAACATGTCGAGATACATGCCGCGGCGCAGAACTTCATTAACGTCGAAGTTGTTGACGATATGGTCGTCGACTCTGTCCTTCAGTCGATCAGTTGCGAATTCGAGTTCATCCACCAAGGCGTTGGCCTGGTCTTCGAGATCAGTATTGTTGAAACGACTGTGGTCGAGCGCGGCGTCAATGCTTCTGCTGAATCGATCGGTGTTTGATTCCAATCGCTCGAGTGTGTTTTGCATTTGCGCCGTGGTCCTGAACTGCTGACCGTGCACACGGCTGGCATAGGTCATCGCCATCACGAGAGCGGCGGTCAGCATTAGCAAACCTGATGATTTGAGCTTTGTAAATATCTTCATAATCCCCCTGTTTCTCATTAAAATTCCCATCCACTAGCTTAGCAGGCACGCGGCGACAGGAAACCGTAGCATCTCCTATATTGCATGGGTGATAACACCTAATGTGACGTCTTTAGCTAAACTTTGCTCAACTTTTACATAGCTCTACAACCCTTTCGCGACGTGTTGCGGACACAATGGGTCGAGTGTTCCGTCATGATTTTGAGTTTTCAAGAAACACCTATTCCACCCGGCCATTCGATCCGGACGTCGTCTGGCAAGTTTTCAGTCAACTGTTCGCGCGATTCATTGCGCATCTTCCCTATCTGGTACTGGACTTCGTAGTATTTGTGCTGTTTGTTATAGCTGCGCGCCATCAGTCAACTTCAATGTTTTTTTTCTGGACCAATTTACGTCAGATAAATGTCTTGAGAGTGATCGACGGAGCTATAACGGGGATCAAATTGGCCCTGGATGAGGCAGGAATCGATATCCCCTATCCGCATACAGTGGTGCTGAACCAGGCCTCTACAAGTTCGGATGGCGCGTCGCAGCCTAACAGCTAGCTGCCATCAGCTTGAGATGGCGTCATGATAGGAAACGCATTTTGTGGGAGTCCGGGGACAATAAAAGCGAAACCACAATTCCTGCACTCGTACTTATCGCCCGCTGACAAACCCGGTGTCAGCCAAGTCATCCTGCAAGTGGGGCAGGTTGTTAATGGGAGATTAGTACCGCGATCGAGTGATATGGAATTCTCGGTTTGCATTGTGCCCCTATCATAAGAAACGATGGGGAATTCAAAAACAGGACAATTACTTAGGTCGCTTGGGTGATTCCACTCATTCGGCCACAAAATAGTGGTTGATAGCGTTATGAGGTTCATTAGATGGTTAGAAAACTGGCAATCTTGATTGCTCTAATCTCGGTTAGTGGTTGTGGTACAGAGGAGAAGGTCAACGTTCCTCCACCTGCGGCGCCACCACCAACAACAAGTGCCGCTCTGCGCACCTCGTATGCGGAAGTAGTCAATCGCGTTTCGGCGTCGGTCGTCACTATCAGAACTGAATCGCGTGCGCGCGCTCCCCGACAGTTTTCCTTTATGGACGATCCATTCTTTCGCCGTTTTTTTGGTGAGCCGTTGACACCCGCACCTGAGCGGCGCGTGAGAGGCCTGGGATCCGGTGTGATTGTAACTGCCGATGGCTACATTCTCACAAACCATCACGTAATCGACGGTGCGCAACAGATCGACATTGATCTGCAAGGACCGCGAACGGTCACCGCCAGGCTGGTTGGTTCTGATCCACCGAGCGATCTCGCCGTGTTGAAGATTGACGAAGGCGGATTATCGCCGCTGGTGCTGGCGGATTCGGATAAGGTTCAGGTGGGAGACATCGTTCTGGCGATCGGCAACCCGCTCGGTATTGGCCAGACGGTTACGCTGGGCATCATCAGCGCGAAGGGACGGCGAACAGGACTAAGTAATGGGAGCTTCGAAGACTTTTTGCAGACTGATGCACCAATCAATCGAGGGAATTCCGGAGGCGCGCTGGTCGACAGCAATGGAGACCTGGTGGGTATTAATTCGCAAATCCTGTCGCCTTCGGGAGGGAGTATTGGAATCGGATTCGCGATTCCTTCCAACATGGCGCGCAACGTTATGGACCAGCTCGTGAAGAACGGGAAGGTTACTCGAGGACAACTGGGAGTAGTGGTCCAGCCTGTGACCGACGACATTGCTGCGAGCTTGAAGATGAGTAATGCAAGGGGCGTGATCGTCAGTCAAGTTCAGCCTGGGAGCCCCGCTGAGAGAGCGGGCTTTAAGCGCGGCGACGTCATTCTTGCGCTTAATGGAAATGTCGTTTCCGATCCAAACAGCTTTCGCAACGACATTGCAGGAACGCCGCCGGGACGTACGGTCACATTGAGAATCTGGAGAGACGGGAGCGAACAGGAGTTGCGAGCAACACTCGGGGAGTTTACTCCCGATGAACGCTCGGTCAGACCAACTGAACAAGACTCACCTGAACCAGGCGCGACTGATGACGGGCGGCTCGGTCTGGCAGTGCAGCCGCTGACGCCTGTACTCGCACAACAGTTGGGAATCAGCGCCGATACGCCAGGATTGGCAGTCGTGGGGGTCGATCCTTCCGGGCCAGGTGCGGATGCGGGAATTCAGCGTGGTGACGTGATCGAGCAGGTAAACCAGCAGTCTGTTCGCACAATAGCGGATCTCAGAGCGGTGGTGGAACGCGCCGGGAAAGATCCGGTGCTCTTACTTGTGAACCATCGCGGCACTACGATATTTGTCACGATTAGACCTCGTTAAGGGAACGATCATTGAATCTCGTGCTTCTTGAACTTATAGTCAATGGCAAAGTTAATCGCGCTCGTGAACTTTGAAGTTAAATCTGCAAGGTGGGCTCAAAAGAGCACAATATGCAGACAAAGCCCCAAGGAGCCACAAACAGCAAAATGAAGTTGTTATGACTCTGTGCTTCTTTTGGCGATGAGCAGATCAAAACCTCGACGCGGTGACTCTTTAAATGAGCGGATTCCCTCTCCATCATTGAACCCGTAAGTAAAGTAATTTACACGAAGCGTAAGGGTAATTACTCATTCGTGCTCTGTGTTTATACGGATTCACGACAGTCACAATTAAGACTACGATTGCTGTGGTTGTCGGGCCGTGTCAGCGGACTAACAAGGTCCGACTTTCTTTGTGAATCTTCTTTTGCGCTGAAACAGAAAGGAAGAGTAATGAGAGCGGTAGGGCAACACGCACCCAGTAAGAGCAACGTTTTGAGTTCGAGAATCTCGGCACTTGCGATTTCCTGGAAGCGTGTTGCCCTTTACGCAACCATAGCGTTGGGTTTCTTCCTGCTTGGATTCCTTCCGATGTGGTTTAAATCTTCGCGGGCGATCGAGCAGCGTGATGCGGCCCAGCGAGGCGTGCGTTTGGGCCAGCTTCAAAACACCCTGGCTGCTGCGGTGATTGATGTGCAGCGCGGCCACTATGAACCGGCCCGCCAGCTTACCAGCGACTTTTACACAAATTTACGTCGCCAGGTCGATGGCGACGACAGCGAATCGCTGTTTACTCCTGTGCAGCGCGAGGGACTCGGTTCTTTGCTCGCTGAGCGCGACGAGTTGATAACTCTGTTAGCGCGAAGCGATCCCGAAGCCACAGATCGTCTCCTTAACATCTACTCTACCTACAACAAACTCGCAAATAACGGTGGCTAGGCTAGCTCATCTCCCGGGCTTCTTTTTCAATGTTGATTTGAGAGCCTCTGTTGAAATCTCGTTCCCCTGCGCATCTAGATAAAGTGAACGCAGCTCCCCTATCTCGGCAAACAGTCTGATTCTTTGGGCCGGAAGGGGATGCGGAGTGTGAGTAAGTTTTGGGTCAGAAACTTAAGCGGGAAGATTCGCTTAGTCACTCTTTTGTCTCAAAACCACGAGCCAATGGTCCACCTGAAACCGCGAACGCGTTTAGGTCTCGAACAATCGCCGTTTGAAACGATACACATCTACTAAGAAACCCCTCCTCAAACTAATTCGCTGTCGCTCATCGTTGGTCCTGTTCGTGCGCACTCGTATGCCTGGAGTACTTTTACCAGTGATGTGTTTTCACAAACACAGTGTGATCACCGATGGGCCATAAGTGATCACACTCACACACACACACACCATGCAACACCTGAAGAAGCCAGGTGTTATGTACTCTTGCGAACAATGATGAAAGAAATTCGATGATTCGGAAACCGCAATCCACATAAGCCCTGAATATGTGGGTTTTTACTCACTGCATCTGCGTGGTCTCTCCGATTCCAAAATGCCGGGCCGACGCTAAACATAATAGCCACAGTCGTTATAGCTGCTTCTCTGTGCTCAGAGAATCAGCAGCGCAAACCACTTTCGGAGTGACGTTGATTGATTGACACGTGTTGAACCGTTCCAGAACTATTCTTTCCGTCCTCGTACATATTTGTGCGTTCGCATCAGTCGTAATTGCATGCGCGTATACTTTCAGAGCACTGGCCGTGGTGCCCTTCTTTTTTGGTGCTGTCGTGGGGGCTGTTTTCTATTTGGTTTTGTTATTGATCGTATGGGATTAACAAGCAGGCGCATTCAGTATTCAGTCACGCTGGAGAGCCGGCCGCTTTGTTCCATATGGTTCGTACGATCGGCAGGGTCATGAGAGACGCGCTCAGTTGTGGTTCTTCCTAAGATTGAGCGGTGAGCCCTCCCAAGTGGCCCACCGCTCAGCTCCTGCCATATGGCTATGGCATGGGAGGTCCAACCCCACAGTAAGAATCTTAGAAGAAACGTAGGTTTGAACCATCGGAAGATCCACTCATGCCAACTCAGTGAAATCACTCATTTCCAGGTAATTGAATGTCGGCTTGCCGCACTGCAATAGTTCAACCTAACCGTTCCAATTCACAACGGCGCAGAAATTCGGACCAACCGAACAAGTGGTAATAACTCGCCCCCACAGTCATCGTTGCCGCGCCCGTGAATTGATCACTGGCATTTCGCTTGCTCAATCGTTTTTATTATCGACGCGAATCTGAAATCCACGTTCAGCAGTACGGTGTCAGCCAATACTGTCTTGCCGCATCTTCAGCTCGGCAACGGACCAAATTCCCCCCGCAGGCGGAACGCAACTCGTTAACGCAGAAAGAAGGGAACTGTGATGGAGGTTATACAAGATCGGACAAAGGACGAGGTAAATCATGAACGACGTCAGATTCTCCTCCAACTCGAAGGGTGGCTTGAAACCCCGCTTATTCTACTCGGCCTAATATGGCTCGTTTTGCTCGTCGTTGAACTGCGTTGGGGTCTCAGTCCTTTGTTAGAGACAATCTCCGTACTGATCTGGGTAATTTTTATTATAGATTTCGCCGTACGGTTGATCATATCTCCCGACAAAGTCCAGTACCTGAAAAGTAATTGGCTTACAGTAGTTGCACTCATCCTGCCTGCGTTCAGGGCCTTACGTATTGTTCGCATCGCGCGCGTGTTGCGCACGGCTCGAGCCGCTCGCGGGCTACGGCTGTTGCGTATCGTTACTTCCATTAATCGTGGCATGAGAGCACTGAGTGCGAGTTTCGCAAGGCGTGGCTTTGGTTACGTTTCCGCGCTCAGCGCAATAGTCCTTTTGGCGGGGGCAGGTGGCATGTATGCATTTGAAAATCATGTGCCGGGAGGCCTGAATTCATATGGTGCAGCCGTTTGGTGGACGGCGATGTTGTTGACAACGATCGGATCAGAGTACTGGCCGCAAACTGCGGAAGGTCGCGTTCTGTGCTTCTTGCTGTCGTTGTATAGTTTTGGTGTATTTGGTTATATCACGGCGGCATTAGCTAGTTTCTTCATAGGTCGCGACGCCGATAGTGCAGGTGAGTTGGCAGGAGCCCGGTCCATTGAAGAATTGCGTGATGAAATAGCAGCACTACACCAGGAAGTGTTCGCGGTACGATCGAGAATGTCTGGTTGAGCAAAAGGGGAATGGTACTTCGTGCCAAGCCTCGTCAAAAATTCTCAAGGCTCCAGCGCGTGTTATTTTCGGACTGGACGTAAATTCTTGAGATCGAGTCTTCCACAAAGCCATCAGCACTTTTACCCCTTTAATTCACGCCACATCCATTACCATCGTCTGGAAACCGCCGGTCTCAGCTACTGTTCGCTGGTTGTAAGCTCTAACCTTGTTAACACTCGATTGTTATCCGCCAAGTGCCGTGCGCTTCCGAGCCGGCGCTATTCGGGCAAAATACCAGCAACGGGTAAGTAATTACGCAGGGGATGAAAATCCAAGCCCATTTGCTTGCAAAGTTGAGAATATATTTGATCACGAACAACGCGGGATCAGAAGAATTGAAATACAAAAAACCTCTGTACACGCGTCGCGTGTCAACTGGCTTCGGTACGTATTCATCACTGAACCTTGCTTTCATGTCGCGCCTCACTGCACGGCCCGAGACATTCAATTAGTTTCCCGCAGAGACGATTGTGCCACGAGAGCTCGTTCGCACAACTCTCCGCTTCGCTGCGAGTGCTCCACTTCGTTGCGCCCCTTCGGGTGTGCGTTCGGGCGCCCACTCGTGGCCCAACGTCTCTACGGGGAAACACTGTTTTAAAAACCGAAGTTTTACAGGTCGAGGGACCACCACGGTGTTAATGCATCGCCGGGAAGCGGATACGCTAATGCTCTTATATTTAAAACTCAAAAAGGAGAGATGTGACGATGAGAGATTCTTGTTAACGTTCAGTAGGGTATGCTTGGTCCAAGTTTGTCCCGCAGTTCTTTACAAACCAAGATCTTCAAGCACAATATGCAACGTATGCACAGGCATTTTTGTTAGGCTTTTTCGTAACTGTTGAAAACAAAAGGCTCGTGAATCCGACTCCTAAGCGGAAGGTCGCGCGTTGGCATCGCGCCGGGGGCACCATTTCCAGCTTTCTTTCACCCATAGAAAAGCTAACGGCTTCGCACACCGTTAAGAGCGCGAAGCCGTTACTCATACTGACGAGTTTGTCTAGTTACTGATCTCGTTTGCCATGTGTTTTGCGAAACGCTGGGCCAGCCCCGGTGTTGAGCCACTCATAATGACTACAAATCTTCCCTTACGGAAGAACAGATCGGTTTGACCGTCTTTCGAATGACGATCGTTAAGACTCAGATAAGCTTCATCGCCGAGTTGCGTCAGATTAATGATCTGGACCGGTACGCTCATCGGCGCGTTTAGAGTCTTCTTCAGCAGGTCCGCAGCCTCTGCAGTAGAAGCGAATTCGTACGTGGTGGCGGACACCACATCGTTGTCAGACTTCCACCCTTGCAAGACGGAATGCTGGTCCTGATTTTTACTCTCGTGCTTACTCACGAGTTTGAACTTCGGCTCTTTTGCCTTGATGGCATTCTCGAACCGGTCCGTGACTCGAATGTCTTTCTTCGCCATCGGCTCTCCTTGCTGTCCCACGACGATCAAAGCACCCAAAATCACCATCACCAGCAGCACGAATATCGCGGTTGCGTTCTTTCGAGCCACTGCTGCGGGCGGCCCTAACTTCAACGAGTTGTTCTTCAACTTAGGCATTACTCTCTCCTTATAAATGATTATATGGCTTTTTGGCCAAATGGGTTGGCTACAGGCACGGCATTATCATTGCAGTGCTGCCCTTCAGTGTAGTTCCGTTACAGCCGCCACCACCTCCGCCGTAGCACCGGCATGTGCTGGCATCCCATGAGCCACCGCTGTTCCAGCAGTTCTGCTCCTGCCACGGATCACACGAGGGATTCGCGAAAACATTGACCTGAATGTTAGGCGTAAAGTCACCGAACCACTCGACACCGTCTTGCACCATTCGCCATTGGAAGTTGTAGGTTCCGGCGTTATAAGGAGCCGTGACGTAGTAGCTGAACGTGACTTGTCCACCGGGAGGAACGGACGCCGGTAAATTGACGCGGTTCAGCCCCCATGTGTAGTTGTCCTGCGGGTTTTGCGAGCCGAGGCGGTAGTTCTCAGCCTGTGTCCAGGTGTTGCTGCCATTGTTCTGCAACGTGACTGACACGAGATACGAAAGCCCGGCATCCATGAAGGCAGGAACTGACTGCGCTACGACTGTTGACGAGCGTGGCAACGATGCCGTAGTACCGCAGGCAAAGCCGAAGTCCCTCACGTTGCCAGTGGTAAACAAGTTGTTAAGGTTGGTGCTGATGATCCGGGCCGCATTGGCTGCAGTGCCTGTCAGACAGGTACCCGCTGCGTTGACGGCTTTGATCAGGCTGACTTCGTCTTCTACGACGCCGTACGACGGGTCGTAAGACTTGTTCGCCGTCCCGACTCTCAGAGTCGAATGGAAAGTGAAGTACGGATTAGCCGAAACAATCACACCACCTTCGTTGAGTGCCGGACGCGGGTATTGAGAAGTGACGTTTCCACCGAGCGGGAAATCGGGCGGCCGGGGAACTGCTGAAGTCCCAGGCTGGACAAACCAGTGGCCTCTCTGTGTAGCCGAGGCCGGGTCTCCGCCCCAGAAGTAATTGGTCGTATTGGGGACGCCGATACTGCGCAAGAGTCCACGCAGCAGCGCGACATTATCGGAGCACTGCAAACCTTTATTCGGATCGACGTAGATTGTCAGGGGGTGGCGATCCGGGCTCAGCCTCCCTGGGTTGTAGATCAAGTCGGCTGGAACTCCCTTAGTCACATCCTCTGCGATAGCGGCGGCATCGGTCTTGCCACTGCCTGTCTTGGCAGTTGCATGTCTGAGTGCTTCATCGTAAAGGCCGCTATAGGTACGTGTAGGATTCGGTGCTGACTCTGGATTCTGGAACGCCGGCTCGATAGGAGCAGCGAAGAGCCAATGGACTTCGTGCTCACCGCTGTTACCAATAGAGTTCCAGGACGATCCATTAAAGGAGATTTCCCAGGCGAAAGTATATTTCGACATCTTCACCATTGTCTGGTCGCTAAGATCTGCAGTGAATGGGATGCTGCTGATTTGCACGCTTCCGTTCGCAGCCACATTCACGTTCGCAGCCGTCGCGAGCACGGTACTACCTTGTTTGACTCGGACGCTGGCGGTTGTGTAGTTGCTGTTGGCCTGTGCGACGTTCAGCTTCGCAAAGAGCGTCGGACGCGTGCCTTTGGTGTAAGCGACAGGGAATTGATCGTTGGTGCTACGTCCCGAGACCCACGTCGGAGCATTGTCGTCCGGATCGATCGTGGTGTCGTCGGAAAACTTCTTGATCTTATGGTCGCTCTTGAAACCGACCTCGCTGATAGTCACCTGCGGTGTCGCTGCGGGAGTGGGTGTAGGTGTCGGTGTAGGTGTAGGTGTCGCGCAAGCGTTGCCGCTGGAGTCAAACTGTTGCCCAGGCTGGCACGGGTTTGGCGCCGTGTATTGGATCGTGGCATATGTACTGCCAAGCCGCCGGCGTCTAACGCTCCAGTAACCGGCACCGCCGTAGCCATAGAAGTTTGGTCCGCCGATGCCCTCAGAAAAACCGTAACCCCACGGGTCATACCAGTAGTATCCGCAACTGGCGAAACACGTGTAGTACTGATAGTACTCGAGTACATAATGGATCGTGTCTGTGTTGTAGTACTCGTGGTTGATAGGAAAGCCGTAGTTGACGTAAATCTCAGCGGGATACCAGTCGGCGTAGCCTTCGGTGTAGCCGTCGCCAAGCAGCCGGACGTTTTCAGTTGCGAAGTTGCCTTCGGTGTATCGCCCATATGTCGCTGGGTCGTAGTAAAGCCCCGCGCAGTAGTCGAGTTCAGTTGATGAATAGAAGTAAACGGTCGAGCCGGATTGCCAAACTGCCGACACGCCATAAGCCACCCCATAGCCGCAATACTGTGCCTGCGATTTTTCCGCAGCCATGAAGATGCAAAGGATGGCGAACGTTATTGTGCAAATTATTTTTTTCATTCCATACTCCTTTCCATCGAATGGCTATTGATTAGGCGCTCCGGCGGGCTGCGTGCCTGCGTTGCCGAGACGGCGGATAGCCGGCTTCATACGTTCTTGCAGAAACTTGTCAAACCTCTGGAACTCGCCTTCACCGAAGACGGAGCGGATGCGCTCGCGCGCTTGAAGAATGACGTCGCGTCGCTTGGCTGAGAGCTCGCCGAGTTCCGCTGGTGGAGCGGGCGGCAGTTCGCCCTGAGCGAGCTTGCCATCCGGATGCTTGGCCCTGACCTCTTTGATAATCTGCATGGCACGCACGTTGAGCTTTTCGATCTCGTCGTTTGTCTCAGTAGTGATTTGGTCTAACTGAGACGTCTGTACGTCGTCGAGACTAGCCATTTGCTGATAGAGTTTGCGGAACGGCTCACCGTTGCGGCCCTGGCGTTCCTCGTCGTCGGCCTTTTTGTGCAATTCCTTGATATGACGAAAAACTTGTGAATAGACCACGTACTGCGGTATGTCCTGTGACTCCTGCTGCTGTGAAGAAACGTCACCGCGTGGATTGGACTGTGCTGGTCCTGGTGGGGTCGTCCTCTCGAGGTCTGCTGGTTTTGTTTTTAACCCGGACGGAGAAGAAACTGAGATTTGACCCTGAGGGGCAGATTTTTGAGCGATACCATTCGCGATAGCGAGAGCGAAGGTAGCGAAGACAGCTACCAGGATAATGACAACTAACCTCTTTTTATTCATCTAGAACCTCCAGTAGATAAGGCGCACCCATAGCTTTCCAGGTATGGGAGACGCGGGTGTAGTAACGTCGAAATGTGGTGTGGACGGCGAGGCCCACTGAGTTGCTAAATTTGTAGCGCTAGCTGTCGGGGTGAGTCTGATTTTTACTAACTGCGAAGAGCGAGCGCTTCAATTGGCGGATGGAGATTACGAGGCCGATCCGAGTCCGTCTGTCGAAAGTCGACTGACACAATGATTTCTTAAGAAAGTTCTTAATAGAGTCAGGCCACGAGAAACTGCTCAATCTCATTACGAACGAGCCGGTAGCACTCGCAAGAGTGAATCTCAAGGCCCGCACGATTGAGGATAATGATCTTGCCGCGCCTGTATCTAATGAGCCCTTGCTCCTGGAGGAGGCGTGCGACCGCCGTTACGCTCGTGCGCGGGACGCCAAGCATGTGCGAGAGGAATTCCTGTGTAAGGGGTAGTGTATCGGTCGTAAGACGATCGTGGCTGATCAGCAGCCAGCGGCAGAGCCTTCCCTCAACGGTGTGGAACCGGTTACAGGCTGCAGACTGGGCTATCTGGATTAATAATGCATGCGTGTAGCAAAGCAGGATTTCCTGGAGCTGCGTGTTCCGGCTCATCTGTGCCTTAAGCGCGTTCGCACTGATTCGTAGAGCATTGCCCGCGAACTGGACCATCACCTGATACGGAACCACGTTACACCTCAGGACCGTGGGAAGTCCGATCATTCCCTCGTTGCCAACCATCCCAACCTCAACCGTTCTACCGTCTTGAGTGATCGATAAAAGTGAGATCATTCCACCCCTGGGAAAATAGGCGTGACGGACGGTGTCGCCTACGTCGTAAAGAATTTTTCCGGGCGTCAGGCGCACTAATTCGAAGTATGGTAAGAGTCGTTCGTGTTCTGGTCGGGGCAAGGCTAACAGAAGACGATTGCTGAGTTGGGTCTCGCGAACTTTCAAGCTGGACATGGTAAGGTCCTTCCTTCCTTTGAGGATGGTAATTAGGAAAGGGAGTATTGGCCCCCACATTCTAGTCAAGAATGGTGATTGAGGATAGGTTGAAAGCGGCTTTGCACTAAAAGTCCTGGTTCAGAGCGCTATTGTGACTCTTGATTCTCCTCACCTCTATAGGATTCACACGGACATCGTATGTTCACAACTTAGAAAGTAGAAAACACATGAGTCCCGGTGTGGTCCGATTGTGTCCGGTGAGACTGGGTTTCAGCAGGAGTTCCAAGAAGCCCTGGTTCCATAAGTAGGATAGCTTTGCCGATCGCGGATGTTAGGTATCTCGTTTTTGACCCTCCATCAGATATCAGGATCTACATTCTGAACTCAAAACGCCCAGGGTGACAGCCCCCGGCAAATTATTTTTTCGCGGTTGGTTGGCGAAATGATCGCTCCGTCATGTCGTTCGGGTCAGTGGACACTGGTCCATCGCGCCACAACCAGCGCATCATCTCCGGCATGATCGCGCCGCCAAACTTCTGACCGTGCTTATTTATTCCCCAAGCGTAGTTCACGTCGTAACCCTTTTGTGTGAGAGCCTTCATCAGTCGTACATTTTGTAAAAACCAATCCCACTTCTCGTCATAGATCCCGTTGCGGATCCCTCGGTTATCGTTTCGGCCACCGCACAGGAAGATTCGAATCGGCTTTTTCTCGTTCGCTAACACACGTTCCGGGTATACGTGGCCTCCACGAATATTCGTGAAACTGCCGACATTACTCAGCACCTTCCGGAAGTGGTTGGGCCGTTCCCACGCGACGGTAAAGGCTGCAATTGCTCCTGAACTGGAACCACCGATTCCGTGCTGCTCCGGATCCTTCGAGATGTTGTACTCCTTGTAGAGCACGGGCATCAGTTCTTCGGTGATCACCCGAGCGTATTTGTCATCGAGTGTGTTGTATTCAGCAGGCCGATTTGTGGTTCGGTCACCCCACTCCTTCGAGTTAGGCTCAGGTTGCTCTGGCGTGCGGCCCGGATTGATGAACACGCCGAGCATTACCGGGATCTCGCGCCGATAGATCAGATTGTCCATCACGTTTTGTGCTCGTACGTCGCCGTTCTCGTCTTTGAACGCATGGCCGTCCTGAAAAACCATCAAGGCAGCCGGAACCGCCGGATCGTATTGCGCCGGTACGTAAACCCAATAAGTGTGCTGCGTTCCGGGATAAGCATTGCTTGGTAGCGTGTATGGCCCACGGATCTCGCCCTTTGGGACGCCTTCCTGCGGCATCGAGTCGGGACCCAGACGGTATTGAGAATCAGGGTTTGGAGTTGGTGTCGTCGTCGACTGAGCAAGAGCTATGACTGCCGCTCCGACAAACACCATACTGAGTAAGCATGTTACCGGCGCCTTCATTGTGTCTCCTTAACTTGTGTGGAATCAGAGCAGATCCAGTTGACCGGTGCTGTCACCCAGCTTTTCCTGCCGAATCCCCATGCGATCCAGGAGTGAGAGGTAGAGGTTCGTAACAGGGGTACCCGACGGAGCAATTACATGCCTTCCAGGTTTCAAGCTGCCGGCGCCCCGGCCCGCCAGTAACACAGGTAATGCTTCATGAGTATGTCTATTGCCATCGGCTATTCCACTACCGTAGACGACCATCGCGTGGTCCAATAAAGTACCGTCGCTCTCAGTCGTCGACTTAAGCCGATCCAGGAGATAAGCAAACATTTCCGTGTGCAGTGTGTTGATACGGACGACCTTCTCGATCCATTCCGGATTGTTGCGATGATGGGTCAGTGGATGATGTGGATCGCTGATACCAATCTCCGGATAAACTCGATTGCTTCCCTCCCGTCCAAGCATGAGCGTGACGACGCGAGTGAGATTGGACTGAAACGCAAGGACCATCAAGTCGGCCATCAGTTTTACGTATTGTGGGAATTCGAACGGAATTCCGGTTGGTTTATCGATCCCGGGCGTCAGTGCACGAGTGTCTTTTTCGGCGCTCTCAATTCGTTGCTCGACTTGGCGGATAGAGAAAAGATATTCGTCGAGTTTGCGCCGATCCGCGGGGCCAAGGGTCTTCACAAGATTTTGGGTATCCACTCTTACTAAGTCCAATATGCTCTTTCGCTGCTTCAGTCGTCGTGCCCTGGTTTGCGGATCAAGATTGAGATCTTCAGCGGTCCCAAACAAGCGCTCGAAGGCTGCACGAGGATTTACCTCGGGTGGCATCGGAGTTTGCGGAGTACGCCAGGCGAGGCTGTTGGTATAGGCGCAGCTATATCCGGAATCACAGTCACCAACTGTGCGCGAATCCTCGCAACCAAGTTCGAGAGAAGGGAATCGCGTGCTACCGGTTAAGTTGGTTACGGCCACCTGGTCAACCGAAACGCCTCCGCGAATATCAGCACCGGCAGTTTTGCGGCAATGAACTCCGGTGAGAAAGGAAGCTCCTGCGCGGGCGTGGTCGCCAGGTCCATCTCCCAACGCATTGCCGGTATGGGAGTCTAGATTTGAAAGAACATAAAGGTCCTTCCGAAAAGGCTCGAGCGGTTTGAGAATCCTGGTGAACTGATAGTCTTGACCACTTACGTCTGGCGTCCAGTCTTTCATGACAATGCCGTTTGGCACGTAAACAAAAGCCATTCGGGCCGGTGCTTTCAAATCGAGACCGCCAGCGAATGCCGGGACCATCGCGTCCAGCATTGGAATGGAAAGCACAGTCCCCAGACCGCGCAGAAACGTTCGCCTCGGCAATCGTTTCCGAGTAATGATCATCGTGAACTCGCTCCTCGTCGCTTTTGAAATGGCTGGCTATTGACTATCCCTAGAATCAGACTCGACATGCGGTAATTATCAGCAGCTACCTTGCTGACGATTTCATTAACAGCGGCGTCGTCAGAAGTTTCAAGTCCTCTACCCAATGCGTACATGAGCAGCTTCCGAGTCAAAGTTTCTGTGAATCTATCGGGCTGAGCTTTCAGTATCGACTTCAGGCCCTGTGGACCAGTAAACGATCTTCCATCAGGCAGTTCTCCCGAAGCATTGATCGGAAACTCTCCATCCTTCGTGCGCCAGGCCCCAACGGCGTCGAAGTTTTCCAATCCAAAACCCAAAGGATCCATTCGTACATGACACGAAGCACAGATTGCGTTCTTTCGGTGCAGTTCCAGTTGCTCGCGCATGGAAGAGGTGGTTCCGATCTTTTCCTCATTCAGATTCGGAACATCAGGCGGAGGCGGAGGCGGAGGACTGCCAAGCATATTGTCCAATACCCACTTGCCTCGCAGTACCGGCGACGTGCGGTTGGCGTATGAGGAGATCGTCAACACGCTTGCATGAGTTAGCAGTCCGCCTCGTTGTACATCGCGGGGAAACGAGACTTTGCGAAACTCCGGACCCTGCACCTCGGTTAAACCATAGAAGCGCGCCAGGCGTTCGTTTAGATAAGAGTAGTCGGCATCGATGAAGTCGAGAATGCTGCGATCCTCGCGAAGGATGCTCTCAAAAAACATTGCGGTCTCTCGCGCCATCGACAAACGCAGATACTCGTCGAAGTCTGGAAACTTTTTGCGATCGGGTTTGACTGATTCGAGAGCGCGTGTTTGCAACCATTGTCCAAGGAAGTTATTAGCCAGCGCATCAGCCTTTGGATCGAGCAGCATCCGTCGCACCTGTGCAGCAAGTGTTGCAGGGCGCGACAACTTACCTTTATCGGCGGCTGTCAGCAGCTCGTCGTCCGGCATACTGCTCCAGAGAAAGTAGGACAGTCGCGATGCCAATTCGTGTTGTGTAAGGGAAGTCGCCGTTTTTGAAGCACGGGCTGGAGGTTGCGCTTCAATGCGGAAGAGAAAGTGAGGCGAAAGCAGCATCGCCTGGATGCCTACTGCGAGCCCTTCTTCAAACGATCCATTATCCTTTTGCACTTGCGCGATCAGGTTCGTCAATTGTGCTACTTCCGCTGTCGTGACTGGACGTCGATAGGCACGATGCGCCAGGCGCTCAACAATGACACGAGCACATCTCTTTTCGTGATTACCATTCAAGTGTCCGCAAGCGTAGATCTTCTTTTGACTCTCGATTGAGGGCCCTTTCACCGTGGCATATGGGCCACCTAACTCGACGGAGCCGATGCGTGCACTATTGGCGGGAATCTTTTCAGACAGTCTTTTCTCAAACTCTTTTCTGCGTTCTTCAATCTCCGCGGGCGTGGCGTTCCGCGGTGGCTTGAATGTAGGAGGCGGTGGTATTAACCGCCTTGATGGGTTTGGTCCGTTGTAATTGGGCGGCAGGCCTTCGTAGAGACGTGGAATGGTGACCGCAAGCCAGTGATCGCCCGCTGTCAGAGATACCCGGAACTCTGTTTTGACGCCCCAGAGTTGTTGAGGTTCCCCGGCGCTGGCAAAGGAAGCAATTGTTGCGGGATCCACTGTTATCTGTTGATTCTGAATTCCATCAATCCACAGCGCGAGTTGTAAGGCTTCCGAACCTGGAGGACGATCCCCGCCCAGGTTGACCCGAAGCACGTACTCACCAGCGACAGGAAACCGGTAAGTTGTGTGAAAGGCGTTAGGCATGCTCAAGCCGGTCAGATCGTAATTAGTCAACGGGGTCATCTGCGGCTTCTGATTTCGCTGACCTGACCGCAGACTCACGAGAGTGGGCTTCATCGGCTCGTTGCCGAAGATGGCGGTACGCGAAATTTTTTCCGCTGCGGTCAAATACTTTTCCATCAACACAGGTGAAATCGAAAGCACGTCGGCGATGTTGTCAAAGCCGTATCCGGAATCATCCTGCGGAAAGTCATCTGACGAATGACGGTCAACACCCAGGAGATCCCGCACTGTGTTGTCGTACTCGATTCGGTTAAGCCGGCGAACAGTTACTCGCCCTGAACTGGTATCTGCAGTTTCGACGACGCCTGAGGAGTTTTTCTTCATATCAGGTGAGGCGCCGAGTTGATGTGCGAGCCACTGGGTTACAGCAACTATTTCTGCCGGCTTGGGTGGAATCATTTCGGGGGGAGGCATCTCGCCCGCGCTAAGCCTCTCCAGAATGCGCTTTAGTGTCGCTCGATCGTTGGTGAATGAAGCAGCAGTGTCGAAGGCCTCGAGGTTCAGATTCGCAGTTCTCAGGTCCTTGTTATGACAGTGATAACAATGCTGAGCGAAAAAGGGCTGGATGGTTTTGTCGAACGTGAGGTCTTGTTTTGATTTGTCCTGGTGGACAGTGTTAGCGCTTAAGATATGAGATTCAAAAGCGACAAGCACGACTAGACAGACGCCGAAAAGCGAGATTAAGAACAATAATACGCGCCTGATCTTCGTTGGCTTTATGGCTGCCATTCGAATCGACGATCGAGAACCCGGTTTTAGAACTTATGCCGGACGTAACGGACTTATGACTGGACCCCAGGCAAAACAATATAGTCCATTGCCAAAAATTGGGAAAGAGTTGCGGTTTAAAGTTGAAGGGTAGCCGAGAACGGGCGTAGGAGTGAGTGCCCGCACATATAATCAACTACTCGAACTCGGCGACAAGGACCCGCGATCTTAAGCAAAGCGGATCGATAATTCACGGTACCAATTGTGAATGAAAATTGGATCACTACATCTCGCCCCACGAAAACAAAATCATTAATGTGTCCGAAAATGCACACCTCATCTTGGATTTGTCTACAATTGGAAACACATTCCAGTTCTCATGGAAATGAAACCTTTATATTCTCCTATACTCGAGTTCAAGTCGTGATAACATAACCGTGCTCTTCAAAAGTTCGACCCGGCTAAATTCTGAATCGACGAGAGAGCCTCACTAGTTAGACTCTCTTTGAATAGGGGTACGGAATGACTCACCATCACTTCGACACAACACTCAATTTCTCCGTTGGCTGGATCTCATATCGACACCCTCGTCCTCGTTCTGCGCAGGTGAGAAACAAAAAGACCAGCCGCAGCTCAAGATAAACAAAACTAACGCTCGTAATTCCTTTCATGGACGCAGCAGCGCAAGCACTCCGCGAAAGCAGACTGGAGCTGCTAACCGATGCTGTCGATTATGGGCACGTGTAAGTTAACGGCGAATAGTAGTCGACTCTTCCCGTTCATAACCAACAACTGTTCCTTACAACTCACTGGAGGTCATATGAAGAAAACGCTTGTGCTCTTTGCTTTAGTAGCTACATCCGTAGCACTGGTGGTCCTAACTGGTGTTCATGCTCAGAACTCCAACAGCGATACATCTAAACTCCGTCGCACGCGCGCGGATAAACGAATTCCCAATCAATACATCGTGGTACTCAAAGACAACGTGGGCGACGTTGAAGGTGAAGCTGCTCGCCTGTCGCTTGATTTCAGTGGAGATCGCAATGGCGGTCATACCTATCGGCACGCCATCAAAGGTTTTTCCGTGCGTATGTCCGAACAGAAGGCCCTGCGGTTGGCAGACGATCCGCGAGTTGCCTTTGTCGAAGAAGATGGCGTGGTCAGTCTTGATGCAATCCAAACAAACGCTACCTGGGGATTGGATCGCATCGATCAACAAAATCTTCCGCTCAACACCACCTATGAATTTAACACCACCGGTACCGGCGTGACGGCTTACATCCTCGATACCGGCATTCGCGCGACACACACACAATTCGGCGGGCGCGTGGTTTCCGGTTTCACAGCCATCAACGATGGTCTGGGCACCAATGACGGGAATGGTCACGGAACTCACGTGGCCGGCACAGTTGGTGGTTCAACTTATGGCGTAGCGAAAAACGTCACGCTCGTTTCGGTTCGCGTTCTCGATTCAAGTGGCTTCGGAAGCTTTTCTGGCGTCATTGCCGGTGTGGACTTTGTTACTTCGAACCACCAGGCGGGCCAGCCGGCAGTAGCAAATATGAGTTTGGGTGGCAGCGCTTCATCGGCGTTGGATACCGCGGTCATAAACTCGATCAATGATGGAGTGACCTATGCAATAGCAGCGGGAAACGACGGCATGAACGCCTGTGACTACTCTCCAGCTCGCGTGTCGAGCGCAATAACCGTAGGGGCGACGGCGATGAACGATGCGCGCTCCATCTTCCCAGTCGGCGCCTCAAATATCGGAACGTGCCTCGACATTTTTGCTCCGGGCAGCGACATTACATCATCATGGAATACAAGCGACACAGCGATAAACACGATCTCGGGTACGTCGATGGCGACGCCGCACGTCGCGGGTGTTGCTGCACTGTTCCTCGAAACAAATCCAAGTGCCTCGCCGGCGACAGTCACTGCGGCGATCATTAACGGTTCGACTCCGAACAAGGTGACGAATGCAGGAACAGGTTCGCCCAACCGGCTACTTTTTTCGTTGATTGGAGTAATCCCTCCAACCCCGCCCTGTACCTTTGCACTCAGTCCTACGAGCGCAGGCTTTGCGGCGGTGGGTGGACCAGCGACCGTCACAGTGATGACGCAGGCTGGTTGTAATTGGACCGCGGTGAGCAACAACTCGTTCATCACGATCACGTCCGGCGCTAGTGGCTCGGGTACCGGCATCGTGAACTATTCTGTTGCCACAAACACTTCTACTTCGCGAAGTGGTTCATTGACGATTGCGGGTTTGACACACAGCGTGTCACAGGCCGCTGGGGTTGGCCCTTGTACCTTCTCAATTAATCCAACCAGCGCGTTCTTTGGGGCGGAAGGTGGAACGGGAAGCGTGACGGTGACTACGCAAGCTGGTTGCAATTGGACCGCGGTGAGCAACAACGCGTTCATCACGATCACGTCCGGCGCTAGTGGCTCGGGTAGTGGCACAGTGAACTATTCTGTTGCCCCACGGATAATCGCCACTCCAAGAAACGGTTCATTGACGATTGCTGGTTTGACGCACAGCGTGTCACAGGCCGGCGGTGATGGTGGGGGCGGTTCACCCTGTCCCACATGCCCCATACCATGAGGCGCCGTCAACGAATTTCATCCGCTTGACGT
>DATEIS010000335.1:0-19776 GCA_035278765.1 Pyrinomonadaceae bacterium
GCCCCCGTGGTTTGGATAAGGGATTAAAGAAGCGACGGCCTCGGATTTGGTGAACACGATCAAAGCCGCGGGCGGCCACGGAGGGCCGCCCCTACATCATCTAAAACTATCCGTGGCACGCACGAGGGCGTCGGCGATGCCGGGTTCGGTGGCGGCGTGGCCAGCATTGGGGATTACGTTCAGCGTCGCTTCAGGCCACGCACGATGCAGATCCCACGCATTCATGAACGGACACACAATGTCATAACGCCCATGCACGATCACCGCCGGAATGTCCCTGATACGCTCAACGTTCTCAACCAAATAATTGTCACTCTCAAAAAAACAATTGTTTATGAAATAGTGACATTCGATTCGCGCGAGCGCGATCGCTTTCTCAGGCTCCGTAAAGTCGTCGATCATTTTCTGATCGGGAATCAGCTTCAACGCACTCGCCTCCCAGAGAGACCACGCCTGCGCAGCCTCGAGTCGCACGGCCGCATCATTGCTGGTTAAGCGTCGATAATACGCATTGATCATATCGCCGCGCTCAGCCTCCGGAATGATCCGCACATACTGCTCCCACGTCTCAGGAAAGATCGCACTGGCCCCGTGACTATCTTCATAAAACCAGCGAATCTCTCTTTGCCGGCAGAGAAAGATGCCGCGCAGGACGAGGCCGCTCACCCGGTCAGGATGCGTTTCGGCATAAGCGAGCCCGAGCGTGCTTCCCCACGATCCGCCGAATACGAGCCATTTCTCGATACCAAAATGTTCGCGGATCTGTTCGGTGTCCGAGACGAGATGCCAGGTTGTGTTGTCGTCGAGCGACGCGTGCGGCTTGCTACGGCCTGCACCGCGTTGTTCGAAGAGCACTATGCGATACGCCTCAGGGTCGAAAAAGCGGCGATAATCCGGAATGAGTCCAGCTCCTGGTCCACCGTGCAGGAAGACAACCGGCTTACCGTCAGGATTGCCACACTGTTCGTAATAGAGCTCATGAACGGGAGACACGCGGATGTGCCCGCTATCGTATGGTTCGATTTCAGGATAAAGAGTTCTCAGTGATTCCATGCCTGCCAATATAGCTTAAAGACGTAGAAAATCGTGAACTCGAGACAGTTCCGTTTCCAGTTCACGTTTAAAGCCGCGCTCGGTTGGTGAATTACCTGAAACAAATCGGATATCGCTGTCGAGATGCCCGTTTTTCACTGACAAATTGGCCCAGCCGATCACGCGGTCACGCCAGAGGAGCGGCATCGCGTAGTAGCCAAGCTTCCTCTTTGCCGCAGGCGTGTAGGCTTCGAAACGATAGGTCCAGTTCCAGAGAAGCTCAAAACGATCGCGATCGTGAACCACCGGATCGAACGGGGCCAAAATTCGAACGATCTCCGGCGTCGCATGTCCCTCGACTTTTTCATCCGCTGGCCAGTACCAGTCGACACTCCCGACACGCTCGTGAGTCAAACGCTCTTTCGCGCGCATCAACGCACCCGGCAACTCTTTCTTCCACTGCGGAGCCGCCCACTGCAAGCGTCGCACATAGTAGGAGAGACCTGGACCATGCAGTGGCGCATAAATACGAACCACTACATCGACGAGGGCATCAACGCGCGCACGACGCTCGGCGACACCGCTAGGAACAGGCGGATGCTCGTGAGCGGCGTAAATACGAATACCTTTTTCGCGTCGCACGATACGGAGCAGTCCGGTGTAGTGCATCGCGTCGAGCAGATGTGTGGTTGCGTTTGACGATCCACCCCAGTAGTTCGTGACTCGACCATGAGCAAAATGTTCGTCGACTTCACGCGGGTGTACGAAGCCACGCTCTCGTACGAAATCAAGCAGTCGCGTCGCGTTCCTTTTTTGACCATTTGGTAAGGGCCAATTGGAGCGCGGATGCATCAGCGATTGTAGCGATCGCGTGACGTAACCGTAGTTGACGAAAAAATCTTCTTCGATATCGAGCGTTGTATAGCGACGTTCAAGATCGCCCGCGCGATAATTCCTGACGCGATGACGCAGGATCAGGTCTTGGGCTCTTGCGGGAGACCGAATCGGATCGGCCTGTACGAACCCCATTTGTTGGAGAGCACGATTTAGTGTTGTCGGTTTGGAGAAGTTTCGGGCGACCGTGAATCGTCGCACGTCGTCAATGGTTACTGGCAAAAATATGTGCTCCGGTTACGAAAAAATGTATTCTCAACGACCCAAAATGATGGCATTATGCCCTCAGTGTTCCTCTACGCTAAACGATGGACCTCAAATTGTTAACCCAGAGAATTAACGATGAAACCCAAATCCTTTCGCTCCCCTCGCTGGATCCTGTTTGCAGTTCTCATCCTGGTCTTTGCTTCGATCAATGCCGGCCCGTCAAATGCTTTGGCCGGCGGCGAAGAGTGGCGTCCGGTTGATGCTGCCGACATCGCACTCAAGACGCCCGTGGTCGAACCTACCGCTGACGCGGAGGCGATCTTCTGGGACATTCGCATCGACGATGGCGGCCAGTACGATCTGGTGCTCAATCACTACGTGCGTATCAAAATCTTTACCGAAAGAGGTCGCGACGAGCACAGCAAGATCGACATCCCGTACATCGCCGGCACCAAAATCAAAGACGTCGCCGCTCGGACCATCAAGCCGGACGGCACGATTGTCGAGCTAGCCAAAGAAGACATTATCGAAAAGGTGGTAGTTAAGGTTAGTGGTCTCAAACTGACAACCAAGACTTTTGCGTTTCCAGGCATCGAACCGGGCGCGATTATCGAGTACAAGTGGAAGGAAGTAGTCTCCAACACTTCCGCGAACAATATGAGACTTCAGTTCCAGCGCGACATCCCGGTGCAGTCGATCACGTATCGCATCAAACCAGCGCGGGACGTATTTTTCGATGTCCGTCCGTTCAACATGCCCAAGTTTGAGTTTCAAAAAGAGAAGGGCGGATTTCAGACGACCACTGTCAAAAATATGCGCGCATTTCACGAAGAGCCGATGATGCCGCCCGAAGACAGTGTTCGAGCGTGGGCCATGGTCAGGTATTCGGGGCTGGCGTCTTTAAGCTATTACCTCCTGGCCGGCACCATTTACTACGGCTTGGATTCATGGTTAAAAGTTGACGATCAGATCAAGAAGAAAGCCGCTGAAATTACTGCGGGTGCGACGACACCGGAAGAGAAGCTCGAAAAGATCTTTGAGTTCTGTCGCACCAACATCAAGAACACGCACGACGTAAACGCAGGCTTCAGCGAAGACCAGATCGAAAAGCTCAAGGAAAACAAAAAACCTTCCGACACTCTTAAACGTGGAGTTGGTCCAGGTATCGACATCAATCTGCTGTTTGCCGCCCTCGCGAAAGCTGCCGGATTTGATACTCGGATTGCTTTGCTGCCGGATCGAGGGAAACGCCTCTTCAATAAAAACGAAGTCGTTCCCGGATCTCTTAAACCGTCGAACATAGCCGTCAAGATGGGTGAGCGGTGGCAGTTTTTTGATCCCGGCTTGCCCTACGTCGCCAAGGGCATGTTGCGTTGGCAGGAAGAGGGTGTTGATGCTTTGCTTGTCGCTGAGAGTCCCATCTGGGTGAAGACCCCCCTTAGTTCGGCAGAAAAATCGAAAGAGAAACATGTGGCCGAGTTGAAGCTTGATGAGAATGGGACGCTCGAGGGTGACGTCACTGTTGAGTTCACCGGTCATCTGGCGGTGGAACGAAAGGTCTTCAACGAAGATGATTCACCGGAACAACGGGAAGAGAACTTGAAAGAGAGTATAAAGTCGCGGCTGAGTTCGGCAGAGTTGACGAATATCGTGATCGAGAATGCGACTGACTCTTCAAAGCCGTTTGTTTACAAGTATCACGTGCGTGTTCCCGAGTATGCTCAACGCACGGGTAAACGCCTCTTCTTCCAGCCCGGATACTTTCAAAAGGGAATCAGCGCCTTATTCAGCGCCGGCACACGCAGTTATCCGATCTACTTCCATTATCCGTGGTCCGAAGAAGACAGAATCACGATCTCTTTGCCGAAAGGTTATGCTCTCGACAACGCCGATCGTCCAACACCCATCGTTGCCGGGGAAGTCAGTGAACACGAGATCAAGATAGCTGTGACCAAGGACGAAAGTAAACTTATCTTCGATCGCAGGTTCTTCTTTGGTGGGAACAATTCTATCGTCTTTGCGGTGCAGACTTATGAGCCGTTGAAGCAGCTATTCGACAAGGTCCACAAAGCCGACAACCACATGATCACGCTGAAGCAAGTCACCGCGAGTAATTGAACCACGGATTTAGGGCGGATAAATCCGTGGCTTCTTTCTTTAATACTTAGTAGTGAATTACTGCGGTGAAGATATCGTTGAGGTCAGAGACGGTACTGCCTGGGGCTGCGCTGAGGACGAGCTTGTGTTGTACCCCATATTTTAGTTGAACCTGAAAATACGCCGGCACTACAGCGCGGTGAGTCGTAGAGGTATTTGAGAAGATATTTGCTTGCCCGAGGTTGGCGCCGTCGAGTTGAACCTGGATGCCAATCATCTGGTTGGCAGTTTGAGTCCAAACCGATCCATTGATCTCCAGATAGGCAGTCAGATCGCCGGGCGCATTAAAGGTGGCAGTGATGGGTAGTGGGCCTTTTTGACTAAGAATCAATTGAACTGGCATTCGTATCCTCCATTTATTTGTACTTAAAGCATCGGGGAGACTGTTAGCATGTAGGGGAATTGTTAATGCAGTCGTAGTCGAGATAAAGAAGAAAACTTCTCAAACAAGCTGCTTCTCGTAAAACTTGCTCAGCGGGTCCGGTTTGTAATCTCCAAACGGCGGAATTGATCGAAAACCGGCACGTTCGTAGAGAGCGATTGCGTCGTGCTGATGGATGCCGGTTTCAAGCCGGAGCACGTCAATGCCATTACTCCGTGTGTATTCAGACAGATGGTCCAACATCAACCTCGCGAAGCCACGACCCCGAAATTGCGGCCGCACGTACATCCGCTTGATCTCGCCATAATCATTGCCAAAGAACTGCACGCCACCGCAACCGATTAGAACTCCGCTGTCGCGAATGACGAAAAAGGAAACGCCCTCTCGCAGCAGCTTTTCCACGCTGTAGCCGTGACGGCTCGTTTTCGGGTAGAGCGGATCGAGATCTGCTTCCAGCTCTGTAATTAGTGTTATTGCATCCTCACTGTCGGGACGTTCAAGTGAGATTACTGTCGCAATGGACATGATTAGGACGAGGCGCTTAATCCGGCTTCATCTGGGCATTCATAGCGACTGCAATCGCAACCGGAAAAATTGCAGCCAGCACGGGAAAGACCTTCTTCACTACAACCTCCTTGTGTTCTATTGCCTGGTACTAGACAGCCTCCGATTGCGAAGTAAAGTGAAATGCCTTCACTTTCAACGCAGGTAACAGAGAGGAGCTGCCGCCTTGACCTTCAGAGCTGCCGACTCGTTCGGGTTTCCCGATCATATCGACGTTGCCTGGTGCAAGTAGTTCAATCAAGCTTTGATTGAAGCGGAAGTTCTTGACCGGATATTGGATCTTGCCTTTCTCGATATACCAGATGCCGTCGCGCGTGAGACCGGTTTGTAATGCTGTTCGTTGATCGACACCGCGGATGTACCAGAAACGACCGAGCAGCAGACCGCGATCCATCGACTTGATCATGTCTTCGATCGCCACGGGCGGTTGCGAGCTCTCCATGATGCTGTTTACTGGTCCAGGCGTGGGCTCTTTGCCTTTTTGTTTGGCCCAGAAGCGCGAGTAGACGAGGTTTTCAAGCACGCCATTGCGCACGAGTGTTACTTTCTGCGCCGGCAGTCCGGCTTGTGCCGACTGTGAACCTGGCAAGTCGGGATGCCACGGATCGCTATAGACATTGATGCGCTCGTCGAAGATCTTTTCACCGACTTTTGTCTTGCCACCCGGTAACGAAAAAGGGCTGCGTCCTTCTTCAGCACTACGCGCGTCGAAACTGAAAGCAATAAATCCCAGTAAGTCGGCTACTGCCTGCGGTTCGAGAATCACCGGGTACGCGCCGGGCTCGAGCGCTCGCGGATCGCGAGCATCGAGCGCTTTGCGAATCGCTTCGTTCGCGACGCGAGCAGTGTCGAGTTTGCCAACATCAAAGTGATTGCGCAGGAAGTATCCTGAACTGGTGCCATCCGGTGTTCGCGCGGTCGTGGCCAGACTCACCAAACTCGATCGTTCATAAACAAAGTTGCCGTTCTTTGTAGCGGAAGCACCTGTCTGTCCGCGTGCCTGGTGAAATCCGGCGCCAATCACTTTCGATTTTTCACACGCGGTGATGACGTCGTTGATCGTCTTTGCGCGCGCGGTGACGGAGATGTTTGAAGTCGCATCGACGTAACCGTTGACTGGTTTGTAAGTCTGTTTGCTGAGCGACGGCATGTACTCGCGATCGACGGGCGAGATGCGCGCGAGTTGTTCGGCTAACGCGACCGTGGACTTTAGTGATTCGTCGTCGATCTCGTTTGTCGAAGCGGCGCCACGTTTGTTGCCGATCCACACCGTCACGCCAACGTTCACGTTTTCGCGTGCACCACTCGTGGTGAAGGCGTTGGAAGCAAATCGCAGATGGCCGTAGTTTTCACTGCCAACACCGACGACTGCATCGTCAGCTTTCACATAGCTCAGGAGCTTTTCACAGATTGTGCGTGCCTCGTTTTCAGTGAGCAGCATGCAGGATTCTCCTCGTAACTAAATAGGACCTATGATGATTTTCTCGCCGTGTTGAGAACGTTCACTTGCCTGAAGCGTGCGACTGGGCAGCCATGGCTGACGGCATTCGACTGGCCCGGCTCGCCCTTGCCATCGTTGAAACTGCCGCCGAGTTCGTAAGTCGCCTGTCCGCCGAGACCATCGCACGAATTCCAGAAGTCTGTGGTTCGCGATTGATAAGCAACGTCGCGCAACATCTCGCCGCGTTTTCCATTCTTGATTTCCCAGAAGACCTGGCCGCCAAACTGGAAGTTGTAACGTTGCTGATCGATTGAATAACTCCCATCGCCGTAGATCAGGATGCCTTTCTCGACACCGGCAATCAGATCATCGAGAGATTTGTTGTCAGGACCCGGTTGCAGCGACACGTTGGGCATGCGTGGGAACGAGATGCTGCCCCAGCTATCGCTGTGATTGCATCCGTACGACTTTTTCTGTCCCGTCATCGCCGCGAGATCACGCGTCGTTTGCCAGTCAACAAACATGCCGTCTTTGATCAAGTGCCAGCGCTGGCTTGGAACACCCTCATCGTCGAAACCAACCGTAGCCAGGCCGGCGGGTTGTGTTCGGTCGGCGACAAAGTTCATGATCTTCGACGCGAACTGTAGCTTGCCGATCTTGTCGGGAGTGAGAAAACTCGTCCCGGCATAATTCGCTTCCATCCACAGCGAACGATCGAGTTCTGTCGGATGGCCCACTGATTCATGAATGGTCAGCCACAGATGAGTCGGATGCAGCACCAGATCGTATTTACCGGGATCGACTGCTTTAGCGCTGAGCTTCATGACCGCTTCTTCGCCGGCCTGTTGTGCTTCTCGTTTCCAGTCGTGCTTCAGAATATATTCGTAGCCCATTCCCTGTGGTCCACCGAGCGCGCTGCGCGACTGGAAGTCGCCGTTGGCGCGGTTCACGGCAGTCACAGTAAAACTCGGATTGGCGCGAATGATGTACTGCTCGATGCGTGAGCCATCCGTTGAAGCGTAGAACTTCTGCTCGTTCACAAATCCCATGAACGAGTTGACGAAGTTGACACCTTTGGTCTTCATTGCCGACTCGTTGAGCGACAGGAGAAACTGGATCTTGTCGTCAATGGAAACTTCGAACGGATCTTTTTCAAAGGCGCTCTTCCAGCTCGTCACTACCTTATCAACGGGAACAAGCGAGATGCGTTTTCGCTGGTAGACTGAATTCGCCTTTGCGATTTCGACGGCTTGTTGCGTGATGCGCTTGACGTCGTCGGCCGTGACGCTGCGGCTCGACGCAAACCCCCACGTGCCCTTGTAGAGCACGCGCACGCCGAACCCGAAATTCTGGCCCCGCGAAACGTTTTGCACCTGCTGCTCGCGCGTCGCGATCGACTCGGTGCGATAGCGATTGATGCGAATGTCAGCGTAAGTGACGCCGAGTTTGCGGGCGGTGCTGAGCGCGACGTCGGCGAGCGCATTCTTATCGACGCCGTTCGCGGCAGCTTCTTCCGCGGCAGTGACGCTGGTTATCCAGGAGGGCAGGGAAGAGAGCGATATAGCCCCGGCCGCAACCCCGGCCGTCTTCAAAAAGTCACGACGAGAGGTGGTCATTGTAACGCCTCACTCGGATGCTGGAATTAAAGGACGGCGATGATCTAACGCGGCGGCGTGTGAAAAGTCAACGATTTCTTATCCACAGATTACGCAGATTCGGTAAACGATCAGCGTAATCTGTGGATAACACCGATCAATTCCTGCCCCAATTGATTCGAAGTCGCTTTGGCGGGCCGGCCACGACGCCTTGGGCTAACTTTAGTTGAGCCATCATGCGGATTTCAGATCTTTCGAATTGCGCGGCGAGGTTTACGGCACGATCAAAATCGCACCAGGCGAAATACGCGGCGTTGTTTGAAAGCCAGTTCAGAAGTTCACCAAGTTTGCCACTCGCCGACATGTTCCACTCACCGTCACGCAAATAGCGTGTGTCGAAGCCATCGAGTTTGACTGCGGCTTCGATCATCTCATTCAGCTTTGGCAGCTGCGACTCCATCATGCTAAATCCCCGCTCGCTCTTTTCATTGCAGTAAAGCACAGCTACACCAACCAGCATCTGCGTTCGCTCGCTTCCCTGTTTTTGCGCTTCAACCATTTCAGTGAGTTGATCGAGTAGCTTTAGTGCAAGAGCGCGATTATTCGTGCCAACTCGCACGGCAGTGTCTATTAAAAAATTCGTGCGCTGTCGTAAATCCGCAAGCGTCGCGACTTGTCTTTGTATTTCCTGGAGTTCTGCTTCACTCAGGACAGCAGCGTCCTTAGCACGAGCGATCGTCTCCATCATGCGCTCCTTGTCCCCGGGAGGCCCGACGTAGGCAGCCGCAATCTTCTCGCCGCGCTCCAGGTCTCCGTTACTTTGAGCCAAATTAAAGGCGCGCCAGGAAATTGTAGGTTTGAGCGAGGGAAACTTTTCGGCCAGTTGAAAAAGCCCATCAAAATCGCCGGCCTGAACGAATTCGTCAATCTCCGCATAAACATCCGACGGTCGAGCCTCGGAGACTGAGACCAGCTGTTCTAATTTGGCGCCACGACTCACCAGAGATGCTAATTGACTACAGACGTAACTTACCTCAAACACCTCCCCAGATTGTTCCTCGTTACACCTCATTGCGCGGGTCGCCGTGATTAAAAAGTTGGTAAGTTCTCCATACGTTGTCTCGTCGGCGAGCGGCGGGGTGATTCCAGCCAGATTTCGAATGAAGGACACCACGCGCCAATCGGTTAGTTTGGCATTGCGAAGTTTGCCAACAATTTCTTTGTGAAAAGTTACTCCCTGTTTTCGATGCTTTCGCAGAAGCGGCCGAAGGAGAGTTAAGACGTCCTCGGAAAAGCCATTGGCAAGCGCGACGCGACCGAGTTTGAGCGCGAGGTCGGGGTTGGTATTAATAACTAGTTTGGCCAGACGCAACGCGAGCTCGCGTTCCTTTTCTCGAGCAGCTCGCTGCAATTGTTCAGCTGGAGGTTCCGTCGTTTTAAGAAAGTCAAAAGCGAACTCCGGATCGTATTTGGCGATCCGGTCGATGGTGTCGGTTCGCAGTTGCAGAAAAACCATGAGAGTCTGTTCGTCTGCCGGATTGTCGGCTTCAAGACCTTGCCATCCCAACCTGATGTCCTGTCCCACCGAAACAAAGAGTGCACGAGCGCGAACTTCGTGGTGAGGCCAAAGCGACCCGGCAATGTTTGATCCGATGCGGGCGCGATTTTCGGCAGATTGTAGTGTGCTGAGCTGGGTTGATAGTGATTCTAGAAGCTCGTAGGCCTTCGCTTTTAGGGCTGCGTCTTTCTCGTCTACGCGTGTCGAATTGCTTTGTTGAGCAAGTGAGAATGCCGGAGTGAGGAGAATGACTGCGATGAGAATCAGGAGTCTACTTCCGATCATCGAACCTCCAAAGTTAAGTTCTTGAAGGACGTAGCCGGCCCATCATGATTGAATCGACGAACTGGCCGTCGCGAAGTGCATGCTGTCGCAGCCTTCCTTCAACTTCAAATCCGAAACGTTCATACAGACGGAGTGCCGCCTCATTGTCTGCGTAGACTTCGAGCTCGAGACGTGTAAGGTTGAGCCAGTTGTCTGCGAGATCGACGATCGCTCGCATGAGTTCTTTGCCAACGCCTTTGCCTTGCCATTCGTCATGAACGCTGATCCCAATCGCGCCGGCATGTCTCCGGCGCGGACGGTTTGGGAACGTGTCGACACTAACCAACCCAACTATTCGTCCCTCGATTATGCCTACCAGGTGGTAAGTGCTGTCCGTGTTTTCACACAGTCGTCTACGCCAGTACCCACGCGACGGGTACGGTAGCTGCAACGTACCGGAGTAGACCGTCGTCGCGGTGAACATCTCATAGACAGCGTCGCAGTCGTCCGCCTCGGCACGACGGATTGTTATACTTTCGATCGACAAAGTTTGTTCCTTTTCTAAAGCGGACGCGGTGCCGATTTCGGCTTAACGACAGTCTTGTTGCGGCTCAACATCCACCAGTAAAGCCAGATGATGATGCCAACGAATAGAATTATGCCGAGCCATGGTCCAAGGAAGAAGTCTTCCGGTACGAGGCCAATCGGTGCGTCGTTCGATAGGCTAACAATGAGACCGGCGTTGAGAACGCCCCAGAGACTCTCGCCAACGATTAGTCCGGAGGCGACGAGCGTACCGAGACGTTCAGCACGATCGGGATTCGCAGACGCCTGAGCGCGTTTACCGTACCAATGCGAAATCACGGCGCCCACAACAACCGCAAAAGTCGCCGACATCGGCAGATAAATACCGATACCAACGGCGAGTGGCGGAATGCGCAGTTTTTTCAGCGCACCAAGCGCTGTATCGAGCAGAATTAGACCAACACCGACGAGCGCGCCAATGCCGAGCATTTTCCAATTGAGACTGCCGCCGATCACGCCCTGTGCGAGAGCGGAAATCAACGTTGCCTGAGGTGCAGGCAGCGGGTTTGGCGCCACGACACCAACGTTCGCAGCTCCCGCGAAACCATAAGCAGTGGCAAGCAAGTTGAGCACAAACGGAATGACAGCCGCGCCTGCCGCAACGCCGACGATCAGCGCGATTTGCTGGCGCATCGGCGAAGCGCCCACGAGTTGACCCGTTTTGAGATCTTGTAAGTTGTCATTTGAAATGGTCGCGCATGCAAACACGATTGCCGTGATGAAGAGCGCGAATGCAACGAGGGCCGGTTGAGTCGCGGCCGAAGGCGAAACCGCAAGAATAAGTACCGAAGCGCAAATTACGATGGATAAAATACCAACACCCGAGATGGGGCTGTTGGACGCGCCGATTAGCCCGGCCATGTAACCGCAGATTCCTGCAATCAGAAAACCGACGATCAGCACAAACGGCACCGCAATGAGTGTGAGAGTCAGCGCGTTCGGTGCAAGCACTGTCGAGCGTACAAACGTAAACGCGAGATAACCGGCAACCACGAGACACGCTGCTGTAAGAGCGAGTATCCATCCGCCGGAAAGGTCACGGTCACGATCGTCTACTTTTTCTTGTGAGCGAGAGCTAGCGAGTGTGCTGACGAGTCCGCCGACAACCGGTTTCGCAAGTCTCGCGAGCGTGTAGATCGCCGCGATTGCGATTGCTCCGGCGCCGATGAAGCGCACCTGCGTGCGCCAGATTCCAATTGTGTGCGCGGCGAGTGAAGCTCCTTCTGCGGGTGGCTGTAGTGACGTCAACCAGGGCACGGCGATGGCCCAGGCGATGATGAGTCCGGTCAGCATCGCCATACCGACTGATAATCCGACGAGATGCCCGGCGCCTACGAGTGCGAGTGAGAACGCCACGTCATAACCACTTGATGCACTCGCGCCAATTCGAAAGAACCCGGTCACTGACGCCGCGGCAATGCGTGTGGCAGTCAAAATAGCCAAACCGGCTGAAGCCGCGGAGCCGAGAATCACGGCGATGAGACCTTCTTTTGCTTCGCCACTCTCGTCTTTTGTCTCACCACGAGTGCCGGAACCGACCTTGAGAACCTCAGCCGCAGCGACGCCCTCCGGATAAGGCAGATCGGAATTCGTCACGAGAGCGCGGCGCAATGGGATCGTAAACAATACTCCGAGAACGCCGCCGCTGAGACAAATCAGAAACGATTGCCAGAATGGAAACCCGGTCCACCAGCCGACGATCACGAGTCCAGGTAACACGAAGATGATCGCGGAGAGCGTGCCGGCAGCAGACGCGACTGTCTGAACGATGTTGTTCTCGAGTATTGAAGAGTCCTTCACTACGCTGAGGATGGCCATCGAGATGACAGCCGCCGGAATTGACGACGCGAAGGTAAGGCCGACTTTGAGTCCGAGGTAGACGTTGGCGGCGGTGAAGATCGTCGTAATGAGCGCGCCCAGGATCAGGCCGCGTATGGTCAGCTCTTTTGGTTTCATAGATTTGGTGCTCTTCCTTTAATCTAACAAGATCCTTACTGCTCCTTACGCTTTTGTAGCCAGACGTAAACACAAGCACATATCCCAGCAACTAAACCTCCAATCAATGCGCCCGTTAACATATCTCATCTCCTCCGATCTCAGGATCCTTTTCTGACTACAGTGAGTTTTATTGCTGATGGATACTGCTTCGAGTGGTGCACCTCGTTGTGAGCGACGACACCTTTCGATTCATCATAATTGCGTCCCCCGGTATTTAGGTTTCGATCAAAGCGGGGGAAGTTACTACTCGATATTTCGATCCGGATTCGATGTCCGGCCTCGAAATAATTGCTCGTCACCATCGGCTGGAGCGTGACTTTATACACTTTGCCGGCTTCCATCCAGACGTTTGGTTTGTCGTACCCATTTCGATAACGCATGCGCTGGATCGTTTCGTCGAGATTGTAAGCGCGACCGTCTGGATAGACGTCAATCAGTTTGATAGTGAAATCCGTGTCCTTCGCGTCTGAAGAAACATAAAGCGTGACTTCAATTGGGCCACTTACTTCGAGACCTTCCCGCAAAGGTTCCGTGCTGTAGACGAGGATGTCTGGTCTAGTCTCATTCTTGCGCTGATCGAAAGAGCCTGCTGTGATTGCGTTTCCAGTGCAGCACACATTCCCACCAAGCGAGGGCACCGGATTCATCGGATCGTAATCAAACTTATCCGAACTGGTTGTTGCCGGCGCTACGCCAGTCAGCACGCCGTCGCCGCTCGAGGTGTTTGCCTTACCACTACTCGACAGAAAGAGGTTGAGCGACTGCGCACCAGCGGGCGGCCATGTGTCCGACGTCTGCCACTTGTTGATGCCCATCGTGTAGTAACGTACACGCGGCATCTTCTGGAGAATCCCGTTGCGCTCGCCTTTGAGGAAGTGATCGAACCAACCGTAGGTCAGCTCGTCGTAGTTCAAACGCGCATCGCCAACGCTTCGTTCTCCGACAACCGTATTTTCAGTAGCACGCTTAAAGGCGCAGTGAAGTGTCGGCGCGATGACGGCATATTGCTGGTTCGCGATCTCAGGTGATGCGGTTTTGCGTACGTGGTTGAATGCAGCCAGATTTGGACCAATCGAGACGTCGTACCACGACATGAACCAGAATCCGGGAATGTTGATTCGCATGTTGTCGTGCCACAACCCGCCTTTGTACCAGGCTGGATCGTTTGGTTCGCGTTGAATCATCGCGCCGCCCGTGTCTACCGGCATGCGATCCGCGAAGACGCCGCGTGGTCCACCCGCCGCTTCCATGATGTCTTTGACCGGCAAGTGACGAAGCGCCTTGGACCAGTCCACCGGTGGTAATTGTGCGGCAAGATCGAACGCCTTAGACGCACGGATCAATTCCTCCTGTGTGGCATCGCTCGGAAACATTGGCCGCACCTGGTTCTGCTGACCGTAGAGCCACGCGATGAATAACATCTGCACGGCGCCGCCGCGATACCAGTTGCCCTGTTCGAAGTACGGCGCGACACGTCCGACGCCGGCGCCGAAGCCCTGTGGGATCATCGTCGTGTATGCAGTATTACCTTGAGCGGCCACCGCGAGTTGCCATTCCGCGGTTGAGGAGCAGCCAATTGTGCCGACCTTGCCGTTGGACCATGGCTGTTTTGAGAGCCATGTGAATTCGTCGACGCCGTCTGTGAGTGGTGGACCAAGAATGTCGTAATTACCTTCGGAGAAGAAGCGTCCGCGCTCGTTCATCGTGACGTAGGCGTAGCCGCGTTTGACTGCTTCGAGCTCGGTGGAGAGATCGCGCGGCGCACCGTTGCGGACGTCCCAGTAGTTAAAGTTGTACGGCGTGCGCACGAAGATTGTTGGGTACTTCTTCGAGGTGTCTTTGGGACGGTAGACGTCGGTGGCGATTCGTTTACCGTCGCGCATCGGGATCATTAGTTTGCGCTCGACGATTGCGATCGACTGGAGCTCATTCTCGATCGCGCGGCGCCGTTCGAGCATTTCCGGTGTGACGGCGGGACGACCTTGTGAATGAACCGTCTCAGTTCCTAGATTTTGTGCAAAGACGAGTAGTGCAAGGATAAGGATTGAAATGGTTTTTTTATGCATCCGAGCGCTCCTTTTCGGAGGTGTTGGTTCGATCGAGGGCGGCCACGGAGGGCCGCCCCTACAGACGTTCCGAAATACTTTGTTTTCCGTGCGTCCGTGGCGATACCGGATGTCAGATCCTGCCGAACGTACTGTAGGGGCGGCCCTCCGTGGCCGCCCTCGGTTGGCATCATCCGTTGAGTTTAATAGGCAACTTAGCTAACAGCGCACGTTCTTTATCACTGTTGAGCCCAGCTTTCAATGGTACTCACTCAAGCCACAGGACGTGCAGTCCGTCATCTTCATAACTCCGAAGCGTGGCACGCTTGTTCTTCAACCATGTTTCGGGTTGCGATGGCAGATAGTTGTTTGGGTAAAGTCGGCCCGATGATGCGTCGCCAAAATAGTCGAACTGGTTGTCGCCTTCAACTCCGGGATAAATGTACGTGATCGATTGTTCACCGTCCGGCTCGAACACGATCTTCAGTATCTCTTTGTCTCTGGTTACCGACTGAATGACGCCAGACTTGCTCGACTTGCTTTGCTTCGTGATGAATTCCGTTTTTACTGGCTCCGTGCTCGGATGACTCAGCCATTGAAAGGGGATTCGATCGAGTTTGTCCGTATCTCCTCGCTCTCTTTCAAAGCTAAAGAGATAACGCCGAGCAATGATAGGACGTTCCAGCACAGGTCGAAGCTCTCCAGCCCCGTAACGCCACCATTGGCCCACAAGATAAGTTCCCCAGCCTCGTCTGTGTTTCGGATCTTCGTTTGAGACCCAACTCGTTGTCAGAATATTTACTCTTCCGCCACTCGCTACGAATGTTCCGAAGCTTCCGTATTCTTCCACGCTGAATGTCAGCGGCGCCGCAAAATGACGAAACTCAGGATCGGGAAAGATAAAGATGGTCCAATAGTCGACCGCGATCCCGTTGCTCGTCCCATCATGATTTGCGACGATCAGTTCTGGTTTCCGATCCCCATCGAGGTCACCAGTTAATACCTCAAAATCGGAAGTCTCTGCCAGAAACGTATTCCCTGGCCACGTTCCGATCTTCTTGCCGTCTCTCTCAACAAGGAAAGTATCTTTATCCTCAGATAAGAGCTTACAGATACGGATGCTCTTTGGAAGCGCGACGCAATGTCCCCTGTCATAACCTTCGACAGTCGTCGCTACCGGCGCTCCAGCCTTGATCAACTTACTCATCTGCGCGAAAGCGCTTGAGGCAAGCACAAGGATCAAGAGATACGATAGTCGATGCATCACGAAGGACAGGATTTACAAGATGGTTCAGGATTACAAGATAAATCCTGAAATCTTGTCAAATCTTGTAAATCCTGTGAAACCGAACTCGGCTTCCTGGCTGAACCGCGTTTGATGAGCCCGACGCGGTTCATGGCGCGGGGGATCTCGCGGTTTTGCATGAACCAGCGCCAGATGTTGGCGGTGCGGGCGTTTTCGGCGCTGAGGAGGATTATGCCGACGTTGATGCCAATGACGTCGGTGTCGATCCAGCCGGTCTTGGGGTTGAAGGCGTCGACGAAGCCGTACTTGCCGTAGACTTTCTCGCCGTACTTGTCGTGCATCGTTTGCAGGGTTTTGGTTGCGAGTTCGGGAGTGAACATCAGTGAGCCGCCGGCGGCGGAGGGGACGAGGGTGCCGTCGATGTCGGGGTCGCGTGGTGGACCACCCCAGGCGAGATAGCCCTTTGCGCTGTCGGATGCGGTGATGCCCCACATGTCTGGTCCAAAGGCGGGAAAGTCGTGCCTGAGGTTTATGCAGAAGGCGCGATGGGCCAGCGTTGCAGCGACAGAGTTTTGGAAATAGTCGATGCGGTCACCGCGAGTTTCGCGCCGGTTGCGAAAGTCAATCCAGGCGTGTGAGTACTGGTGCATGAATAACGGCACCCCGATGCTTGTGAAATAGGCGTGACCCTCGTAACGATAGCGATCGCGCCACAACGCATACCATGACTCCGGTGATATCGGGTAAGTGGGGGAACCGATGGCGAGCAGGTAAAGGATCAGGTTTTCACTGAAAGTGTCCCAACGCGCGCGCAAAAATCCTGTCTCGGGTTTCCAGCCATGTGACAAGAGACGTGAATGGCCGTTGAGCATCCAGCGGAAGTCGACGCGCTGATAGAGGCGACTCGCCAGTCGAACTATCTCTGCGTTGTCGCGGAAGCATTGGCGGACAGTAAGGACACCAGCGAGCAACAAAGCCGTATCGATCGAAGAGACTTCGCTGTTCCAACGTCGCTCACCCGTCTTCGCATCAAGCCAGTGGTAGAACCATCCGCGTTGCTGGTAGGCGCGCGTATCGAAGAAGCGCAAAGTATGGAGTGTGCGCTCCTGTGCCTGCGATTTGTCTATCCAGTTTCGATTGGCTGCTATGCAGAGAGACGTGAGACCAAATCCGGTGGCTGCGATACTGGCGACGTTTTGATGACTGGCGGCGAGGGGCTTGCCGTCCATGCGGGCGCGATCCGGTACGAGTCCGGTGTTTGGATCAGCCTGTTCCCAGAAGTATTGAAACGAGCGGCGCTGAAGATCGTCGAGGAACTGCGCCTCAACATAGCCACAAAAAAGAAGTAGCCACAAAAAGGCACATAAAGCACAAAAAAAGTGTTTTGTGATTTGTGGGCCTTTAGGTGGCTTGAGCATTTAGTTTGGGGTTACTTCGAATTTTGCTTCAATGACGTCGACAGAATTAGAGCCAACCATCACGCGGAACTCGCCGGGCTCGACGACGTAGCGCATTTCGCGGTTCCAAAAGCCGAGATGCTCGGGTCCTAAGACGAATTCGACCTTTTTCTTCTCACCGGGCTGCAATGAGATTCGTTGAAAACCTTTCAACTCTTTGACCGGTCTCGTCATCGTTGCTACAGGATCGCGGATGTAAAGTTGGACCACTTCATCACCAGCTCGACGACCGGTATTTTCAACCTCGGCCGTCACCGTTACTTTTCCATTCGTGTTGATCCGCGGCGTGCTGAGTTGAAGACTTGAGATCTTAAACGTGGTGTAGCTCAGACCGTAACCAAAAGGATAGAGTGGCGTCCACGGCCAGTCATAATATTTCGACGTATAGCGGTTCTCAGGCTCAGGTGGTCGACCTGTGTTCATGTGGTTGTAGTAAATCGGAACCTGGCCCACGGTGCGCGGGAACGTCACCGGAAGCTTCGCACCCGGATTAACGTCACCAAACAAAATGTCAGCAATGGCATTACCCGATTCGGTGCCACCCATCCATGATTCCAGAATTGCAGGTGCATTGTTCACGATCCATCCGATCGAAAGTGGACGGCCATTCACCAACACAACAATCGTCGGCTTTCCCGTGGCGTGAATCGCCTGGACCAACTCCATCTGCCGTCCGGGAAGATCGAGTGACGCTCGCGATGCGGCTTCGCCGACCATATCGTGTGTCTCGCCGACGAAGAGAAGTGCGACATCCGCTTGCTTGGCGATATTTACCGCATCCTGAAAACCGGCAGTCGAATCGTCTTTAACATCACAACCCTTAGCGTAAAGAACTGCGGTTTGCGGCGAAACCTTGGCCTTTACTCCAGCCAGCGGTGTGACCGTGTTTTCTTCCTTGCCGTCACCGGCCCACCAGCCAAGCGGTGCGCGGCGGTCATCTGCGAGTGGTCCAATAACAGCGACCGATCGGATGTTCTTATTCAACGGCAAAGTCTCGCGGTCATTTTTCAGCAGGACCATCGAGCGACCAGCGATCTCGCGAGCGAGACGAATACTCTCCGGACGCAACAGCGCATTCGGCTCACGTGCTTCGTCAGTGTAGGGACGATCGAAAAGCCCGAGTCGAAACTTGATCCGGAGAATTCTTCGTACTGCCTCGTCGATCGTTGCCTGTGTAATCTTGTTCTGTTTAAGCAGTTGCGGACCGAACTGGTTATAACTGCGGCTCACCATTTCCATCTCAACACCAGCATTGAGCGCGAGCGCCGCGGCTTGTTCTTCATTTCCGGCGACGCCGTGATTAATGAGCTCTTTGACGGAGGTGTAATCACTCACGACAAAACCATCAAACTTCCATTCCTGTCGCAACACCTTAGTCAAGGTAAAAGCATTGGCAGTTGCCGGTACGCCGTTGATGGCATTGAACGAGCTCATGAGCGTTCCGACACCGGCATCAACTGCGGCTTTGAACGGCGGAAAATAAATCTCGCGCAGGGTGTTTTCGGAAAGATCGGTGGTGTTGTAGTCGCGACCGCCTTCTGCATCGCCGTAAGCGACCCAGTGTTTCGCACAGGCGAGTACTTTATCCGCCGCACCGTAGTCGTCGCCCTGAAATCCACGCACACGCGCACGGGCGAATGCTGCACCAAGAAACGGATCTTCACCAGCGCCTTCCGTGATTCGTCCCCAACGCGGATCGCGTGCGATATCGACCATCGGAGCAAAGGTCCAACGCAATCCGACGTTGTTCGCTTCCTGCGCCGCAACGGCAGCAGAGCGCTCGGCAAGCACGGGATCCCAACTACTTGCTTCCCCAAGCGGAATAGGAAAGATCGTGCGATAACCGTGAATGACGTCGAAGCCAAACAGAACCGGTATCTTCAAACGCGACTCATTCATCGCGACGCGTTGCACCTGGTTGGTGCGTTGCGCGCCACGAACGTTGAGTGTCGAGCCGAGCAGACCCTTGCGAATCAGGTCGAGATGTTCCGGACGAAAATTGCCGGCGCCCTCACCGTCGAGTTGTTGAAGTTGGCCGAGCTTTTCCTCGAGTGTCATGCGAGCTAACAACGTGTTGACTCGTTGCTCGACGTTGGGAGCACGTTGTGAATGTGATGTTGGAAGAAGAAGACAACTGGTAAGAACCAGCAGCAGAACGGTGAATTTGAATGTTCTTGGAGTCATTCTAAGAGTTGTTTCTCGCAAAGGCACAAAGGTGCAAAGAAACTTTGCTGCCTTCGCGCCTTTGCGTGAGAACTGTTTTAGAAATTAAACCGCGCCTGGAATTCTACAACACGCCCCGCCAACGCGTTTCGCGCGCGCCCGAAGTCCGGGCTATCAACATTCGGAGC
>DATEIS010000336.1:0-7862 GCA_035278765.1 Pyrinomonadaceae bacterium
TGAAGGCGGAAAGATGAAGCAGCAACTGCTCGAAAGCCAGTCAGCTTTCGTCCTTCATCCGCCCGCCTTCATCCTGATTTCGTGGAGCGGGAGACGAGATTTGAACTCGCGACCCTCGCCTTGGCAAGGCGATGCTCTACCACTGAGCTACTCCCGCTTGAGCACGGTCGATTCTAATGATTCAACTGTTCTTGTCAAGCGACGCCCGCGATAAACACAACAAACGGTGCAATGCGAAGGGGATCACCCATAACATTGCACCGTTGTTTTAACCCTAAGCCTCACGCCGGTACCGGCGCGCAGCCGTCGGGTCTATGCTCGCAGTCTAAGAGCCAGCGAATGTCCCGTCAACCAAGTGCGCAAAAATAAAACAGGTCCGTCTCAATGTTGACTTCTAAAGTCAACTGGAATAAGTTCCCGGACGCTGCAAGTTTCTTTGCTGCATTCCACACAATTTGTCTATGCACACGCTTTTGCGGAGGAGCCTACCATGAAAGCACACAACTTATTCCGTCTCGCGTCACTCGCGCTTCTCGTTTTATTCGCCCACACAAGTTTCGCGCAAACAGGTTACAAAAAACCGCCGAAGGAAGTGCTCGACATCCTGAACGCGCCGGTTTCGCCCGCCGTTTCTGTCAGCCCGACGCGCGACAACATGATTCTCACCACTGGTCTGCGATATCCACCACTGGCCGATCTTGCTCAACCGATGTTGCGACTCGCCGGGCGGCGTATTAATCCAAAAGCAAACTCACCACATCGTTATCAGTACTCGGTTGCTCTAACTTTGGTGAGGCTCAGCGATGGCTCCGAGATCAAAATCGATGTTCCTCCAGGCGCAAAGATAAGCGGGGTGGAATGGAGCGACGACGGAAAGCATTTCGCTTTTCTGAATGGCACGCCAAATCGTGTGGAACTCTGGGTTGGCGACGCAGCAACAGGAAAAATTCGCAACTTTAAAGATCTCACTGTCAACTCGGTAATGAATAATGCGTTGACGTGGATGCCTGACAGCCACACATTGTTGGTCCAACTCGTGCCCGCGGGGCGCGGTGCGGCGCCAGCAGCTTCACTCGTGCCGGACGAACCAGTCACGCAAGAGAGCTCTGGTCGTCCTGGTCCAGTAAGGACGTATGAAGATCTTTTGAAGAATCCTCATGATGAGAAACTCTACGAGTATTACGCCACCTCACAATTGGCGCTCGTAGACTCGGTCACCGGACGTTCGACGCCTGTCGGCAAACCAGGAATCTTTCAAGGTCTAGATCCGGCGCCCGACGGTCATCATCTGCTGGTTACGAGATTACAGAAACCGTTTTCATATCTCTTTACCGACAGTTCTTTTCCGAAAGAGATAGAAGTGTGGGACACGAAAGGCAAACTGGTTTACAAAGTCGCCAGTCACCCACTCGCCGATCAGATTCCGATCGAAGGCGTCATCACTGGCCCACGCTCGATTCGCTGGCGGCCGAACCAGCCGGCGACACTCGTTTGGATCAAAGCGCTCGATGACGGAAATCCGAAAAAGAAGGTTCCGTATCGCGATAGCGTGATGACGATTAAGGCGCCATTCACGGGACAACCGGTCGAGTTAGTCAAAACCGAGCATCGCTTTTCCAGCGCCAGTTTTAGCGAAAAAGGCGGACTGATGCTTTTGTCAGATTACGAACGTGATAAGCGTTGGGTCAGGACATTCCTCATCGATACTGACAAACCGGACGCGACGCCGAAACTTCTTTGGAGCAGAAACGCGCAGGATCGTTACAGCGATCCGGGCACACCGGTCACGCGTGTTGTAGGTGGTCAGCGAGCGATCCTGCAAAGTGGCGATTCTATTTATCTGATTGGTAACGGCGCGTCGCCGGAAGGTGATCGTCCATTCCTCGATCGTTACAACTTGCAAACACTCAAAGCAGAGCGAATTTTCCGTAGCGACTCAAGAAGCTATGAGGGTGTGGTGGCGTTACTAAATGACGACGCCACGAAGTTCATTACCCGTCGCGAAGCGCCGGCGGAGGCTCCGAATTATTACGTGCTCAGCACAAACGGTGATGGACCACGCGCACTCACACAGTTGCCGGATCCGATGCCTCAGTTACGCGGAATTACGAAACAGCTTGTTACTTACAAGCGCGCCGATGGTGTGCAGTGCTCGTTCACACTCTATCTGCCGCCGGGTTACAAGCAAGGCACCAGGTTGCCGACTGTCGTGTGGGCCTATCCGCTGGAGTTTACTGATGCCAGCACAGCCGGACAGATCACCGGCTCAACGCAGAAAGCGACGTCGATAGTTGGTCCATCGCATCTGTTTTTCCTGATGGAGGGTTACGCGATACTCGACAACGCGACGATGCCGGTGGTCGGCACGCCTGAACTAGTCAACAACACTTACGTTGAGCAGATCGTGATGAGCGCGAAAGCCGCGATCGACAAAGCGACCGAGATGGGAGTGACCGATCCTGATCGCGTTGGTGTTGGTGGTCATAGTTATGGCGCGTTTATGACGGCGAACCTATTGGCCCATAGCGATCTTTTCCGCGCCGGAATCGCGCGCAGCGGCGCATACAATCGAACATTGACGCCGTTTGGATTTCAGAGCGAGCGACGGACGATCTGGGAGGCGCCGGAGCTTTATTTAAAAGTCTCGCCGTTTATGTTTGCGCAGAAGATCAACGAACCGATGTTGATGATTCATGGCGAGGCCGACGACAACACCGGGACGTTCCCGATCCAGTCGGAACGAATGTACCAGGCGATGAAGGGTCAGGGTGCGACCGTGCGGCTCGTGATGTTGCCGTACGAAGCGCACGGTTATGCCGGGCGCGAAAGTATTGAGCATGTGTTGTATGAAATGATTAGTTGGTTTGATAAGTACGTGAAGAACGCGCCGGCGCGGAACAAGGACACGAGCACAGCTCAGGTTAAGTAAAACTGGTCGAAATGCCAGCGACGTTTGCGGAGTGATGCGTCGGTCCAGAAGTTACGCAGTAGTTCGAGCTGTGGGGTTGAGTTGTCAGCCATGACAACGGTGACGACGTCGTAGCGGTAGGGTTGATCTTCGAGGCCGAGCATTTGTCTGTAAGCGCGGGCGGCGCGGGTTATCTGCCGGCGTTTGCGTAGATCGACGTTCACCTGTGGCGGTGCGAACCAGTCGGAGGATCGCGATTTGACTTCGATGAAGCAGAGTGTGTCGCCGTCGTATGCGACGAGATCGATCTCGGTGTTGATGATGGCGCCGCGGCGGTTGCGGCCGACGGCAATAGTGAAGTTGGCAGCGACGAGACGATAGCCGAGCTGCTCGAGGTATGCAGCGGCGTATAATTCACCTAACGTGCCGAGTGAGGAAGTCATCGTTAGACAGGATTACCTACATTAACAGGATTAACAAGATTTAGGCATCACGATCGTAGGCGACTTTGAGCCAGTGTTTCACCTCCTCGTCGATGTCGTCCTTTGAAGTGATCGGAATGCGGTGTGTGATCCGATCCTTCTTGGCGAAGCCGCCGGTATCGATCAAGCGTCCGGTGGGCTTCATATCGCCGAGTGCGAAGCCCATGTCGATGCGAGTTTGAGTGGTGGGTTTGATCTGCGCGAAGACGTGATTGCGATAAAGCGGCACGATGGTCTGGCACGGACACGCCTTTGCTTCCTTACCGGTTTTGAGTCCGAGTTTCAGCAGCGCATCGTAAAGTGGCCGGAGATGGGCCTTACCGCCTGAATACATCTTCTCCACGTCGCGCTCGGCCGCCTCGAGATACAAGTCGGGATCGCCGGATTCCTCGCCTTTACCCTCGGCACGTTCCGCCAGCCACCATGCGGTGTTTGTGCCGAGGCCGTACTTCTCCTTCAACCATGCACGCCGTTCCGTTTCATCTTTTGGTCCGGATTTCGTGATGTGCGACAGCCATTCTTCGAGCGTGCGACCGGTTTTCTGTTTAAGTTCGCCGATCCACTTCTGCGTCATCAAAACGCCGGGGTGAACACTGTAGATCGACTTCTTGCGCTGGGCAGTAGCTGTGCGAGGCATAAAGATCTCCTTTACAGAAAACTTACAAGAAGCTGGAAGCGATGACTTCTTGAAAATTGCTAACTTGAAAAGTTGGCTCTTTCCAGAAACTTAGGTGAGCGCCGCGCCTTTGTGGCTTGCTCGAATGCGTAGGCAATCTTGATCAACTTTGGCTCGCTAAACGCGCCACCAAAAAACGAAATGCCCACCGGTAAACCAAAAACATAACCAGCAGGCACAGTGATGTGCGGGTATCCCGCAACCGCGGACGCTGATGAATAACCACCGGTAAAGTGATCGCCGTTGATCCAATCCGTGGGCCACGATGGACCGCCAGTCGGAGCAATTAACGCATCGAGCTTGTTCTTCTTCATCACAAAATCGATGCCCTGCGTGCGCGTGAGTAAGTGGTTCTTTCGTAATGCCGCGAGGTAAGCCTTGCTGGTGAGCGGCCCCTTCGCTTCGGCCTTGATCATGATGTCCTGACCGAAGTACGGCATCTCACGATCGCGATTCTTTTCGTTGAACGCGATCACGTCTTTGAGTGAACGAACAGGCGCCTGTGGTCCAAGTCCGGCAAGATAAGCATTCAAATCGGCTTTGAACTCGTACAAAAGCACTTCAAACTCGGAATCGTCAAACTTTCCGGACGTGGGAATGTCGGCAGGATCTACCAGAACTGCACCGAGCTTCTTCATCTCGTCCAACAGATCACTCATCAACTTATCGACACGCTCATTGAAGCCGAAATGTTTGCGCGCGACGCCGAGTCGCATACCACGCAAACCATCTTTGTCGAGAAACTTCGTATAGTCAGCAACCGATCGACCACGACTCGCGTTTGTTGCCTCATCACGCGGATCGATTCCCACCAGCGCGCTAAGAACGATTGCTGCGTCACTCACAGTGCGGGCCATTGGACCAGCCGTGTCCTGGCTGTGTGCAATCGGAATTATTCCTGCACGACTGACGAGACCGATAGTTGGTTTGATTCCTACCAACGAGTTTGCTGATGACGGGCAGACGATGGAACCATCAGTCTCAGTGCCGATTGCTCCGGCACACAGGTTAGCCGCCACGGCTGCACCCGAACCGGAACTCGAACCACACGGATTACGCTCGAGCGAATACGGATTCTTTGTTTGTCCACCGCGAGCACTCCAACCACTCGACGATTTCGTTGAGCGAAAGTTGGCCCACTCGCTCAGATTCGTCTTGCCGAGAATCACTGCGCCCGCTTCACGCAGTTTCTGAGCGACGTAAGCATCGCGAGCTGGTTTTGACCCAACGAGGGCGAGGGAACCAGCCGTCGTCATCATTCGATCCCTGGTGTCGATGTTGTCTTTGATCAGAATCGGGATGCCATGCAGCGGACCGCGCGGGCCTCGCTCTTTGCGTTCGCGATCAAGTGCTGCCGCGATTTGCTCGGCGTCGGGGTTCATCTCGATGACTGAAGTGAGAGCCGGACCCTTCTTGTCGATATCCGAAATGCGATCGGAATATTTTTCGATGAGTTGACGCGAAGTGTATTTGCCCGATTGTAGTCCCTGTTGCAGGTCGGTGATGGTTAGTTCATCGAGGTCGAATGCGGGTGGCGGCGCCGACGAGGTTGAGAGCACTGAAACAGGGTTGATGATCGAGACAAAGGAGGTGGCGGCGGTTGTTTGAAGAAATTGTCGTCGCTTCATGCTGAGGAGTTAGTTAGACAGGATGAACAAGATGTTCCACGATTATCTGTTCATCCTGTGAAACATCACTTAGTTGGCACTAACCTTGAAAGAATTAAAGAATCGAGTCACATTCGCCGTATCGTCTTGCCCCTTCGGAGTGCCGATGACGAGCTGATACGGGCGACGACCCACCAGCAAGACTCGCGATTTAAAAATCTTGTCTGTTGTCTCTGCCGTAAATTCTATCGCCGAATATCCGTTGATGACTGTCGTTCGTGTGGTCAGCAGTGTCGCCTGAAGTCCCTTAACAAAGTTGTCACGATTCGCGTCGAGCTCCGCCTGGCGGTTGAAGTTGAAGCCCGGATCGTAATCAACCCAGCCGATCAGATAAACCGGTGAAACCGGTGAGCCTTTGACGATGAACAGGTGAGTAGTAAATGGACCGTGCTCACTATCCTTCGTTTCCGACTTTTCGATTGGAGCAGTCGGCACCATCACGGAGAAGCGTCCCAAATCGTTCGAGAATCTTATCCAACCGCTAGCGTCCATCGCGGGCAGCGGCGAAGGCGTGCTACTCGGAGTAGCCGGCTTGTTGGGAGTGGCCGCTGGACGAGGAGTGTGTTCCTGAGCTTTGAGGGCAACGCTCAACCCGAGCACGATCAACGAAATCGCCAAAAACCTTTTCATACTTTGGAATCCCCTTATAAGTCGAACTGAGATCTTTAGGCTTATACAGACAGGCTGGTTTGATAGTCAATGGACTTTTTGCGAAGCTATCCAGCCATGCCCAAACTCGTTGCCATCATTGGCCGCCCAAATGTGGGGAAATCTACACTCTTTAACCGCCTGATCGGCGAGCGCCGCTCGATCGTCGGCGACGAACCGGGAATCACGCGCGACCGGATTTATGGCGAAGTCGAGTGGGGAGGGAAGAAGTTCTCCTTAATAGATACGGGCGGTATTGTGCCGGACGACGATGCGGTGATTCCAGCCAACATTCTAAAGCAGGCGGGAATGGCGATTGATGAGGCCGAGGTGCTGATCTGGGTTGTGGATGCTCGGGCCGGCATTACACAACTTGACGAAGAGCTCGCTGCGCTTTTGCGCTCAACTGGTAAACGTGTCGTCGTCGCTGCAAACAAAACGGATTCGTCGAGGCTGGAGAGCGATAGCGGCGAGTTTTATCGCTTCGGTTTTGAAGAAGTGTTTCCGGTGTCGGCGGAGCAGGGAATCGGGGTCGGAGACCTGCTCGATGCCGTGCTTGAGTTACTCAACACGGGCGATGTTGCGCCGCACGAAGAAACGACTGAACAGCGTGAGCTGCGACTGGCTATCGTCGGGCGTCCGAACGTTGGCAAGTCGTCGCTGCTGAATCGGATTCTGGGTGAAGATCGAGTGATCGTGTCGCCTGTTGCGGGCACTACTCGCGACGCGATCGATACCGTGCTGCAAACACCCGAACGCAACTTTCGTCTCATCGATACTGCTGGGATACGTCGTAAAGGCAAGACGGATGAGATGGCTGAAAAGTTGTCCGTCATCATGGCGCGCAAGAGTTTGGAACGCGCGGATGTCGCGATAGTTTTGATTGACGCGGTTGAGGGAGTGACGGCGCTCGATGCCAATATTGCAGGTTACGCGCTCGATGCCGGATGTTCGATCATCATCGCGGTGAACAAGTGGGATGCGGTGCAGGACAAAGAGACAAACACCGCGAATGAGTTTGAGCGCGAGTTGCGCGACAAGATGAAGTTTCTTGAATGGGCTCCGGTGATCACGATCTCGGCGTTGAGCGGACAACGTGTCGACCGGATTCTTCCGCTCGTTTTGAAGGCTGATCAAGCTCGCAATCGTCGCATTCCGACGGCACAACTTAACGATTTCTTCGAAAAAGCGATTGCACAGCCGCGTGGCGGAACCGCGCCGTCACCTGCGAAGGGCGGATTTTCGCGACTCCATGTTCAATATTTAACGCAGGCTAGCGTGCGACCGCCGACGTTTGTCGTGTTCACTTCAGGCGGGAAGCCGGGACTGCACTTCTCGTACGAACGATACCTGGTGAATCGTCTGCGCGAGGAGTTTGACTTCTTCGCAGCGCCACTGCGGATCATTGAAAAACACAAAAAATTTTCCAGGAAGAGTTAGAACGTACTGTAGGGGCGGCCCTCAGTGGCCGCCCGTGGTTT
>DATEIS010000337.1:0-11103 GCA_035278765.1 Pyrinomonadaceae bacterium
GCAACGTAATTAAACAAAGATCTGTGTTGACCTCGCACCTCGCACCTCGCACCTTTTCATTTCTCGACTTCCAAACGATCTGGCGTCGCCGACAGAATCCTGAAAACTAAGTCTGGCTTCTGTTCAGACTCCGAAGAAATCACCAGCACGTCACCCTCCAGTTTCCAAGTGGCTGCTGAAGGTTGAAAGCGGTCCGTAGTCCCTATGTCATACCGAACCGAGGTTCCATCCGCTTTTAGCTCAAAGGACAACCTCGGGTGCGACCGTTTACCGGTATGTGGTCGGAACACCTGACCAGTCGCCGTATCTTCGTCATAGACCCAGCGCTTTCCCAGTAGATCATCAACATTGAAAGCCACTAGCCTCTCCTTCGACACTATTGGCCGAGGTTTGGTCTCGACTCGCCCAGCGCCGTCCGCATCCTCACGACTTGCTGTGCAGTGAACATAAACATGGAATCGTCGTCTACGTAGTCCATGAAGTTCATAAACATATCGCCGTTTGGACCATTATTGCATGAAATCTGAGGGAAGTTTGGTTTGTTGTAGTTTGGCTTTCTTTGGTTGGGTGTGTCATCTACCTCATCGGTGTCAGAACAACTTGGCGTATCGCTGCCCCAAACATGAAGAAGGTTGAGGTAATGTCCAACTTCGTGCGTCGTGGTACGGCCCAGATTGAAAGGATCAGCCGCAGTGCCTTCCGTGCCGAAACATTCAAAATTGATAACGACCCCGTCAATGCTGGGATTCACATCGGGGAGATACGCATATCCGAGGACCTCGGCGAGGTTACAGACCCATATATTGAGGTTTCGGTCAGGATCGATTACGGGACTGCCGCCTGTGTTGGTGAATTTCACATCATCATTGACATAAGAAGGCCTATCCGTGTGAACCCGTCTTACATCCGCGAGCCTGAATTGAAGTTGCGCATCTGTTGCAAGTGGGCGCCAAACAGCCGGTACGTTAGCCAGATCCTGGTTCTGTGCCCGGAAATCCAGATTCAAGACGTCGATTTGGCTCTGAATCTGTGCGTCAGATATGTTCTGTTCGTCGGTGTTGAAAACGACATGCACGATGACGGGGACGGTAAGAACTCCACGCATAGCTATCGTGTCAGTAGCTCTTCTTTCCCTCGTTTGAGATTCCAGCCTGAGGCGGGCATTGCGAAGGTTGGGATCCAGTTCCAATTGGCGCGCATCAGCGGACATCGTACCGCACTTACGTCTTCGTGAAGGATTTTGACTCATCTTGTTCTCCTTAAAGTGTCTTCTTGTTTCAATTCATAAATGCGACTCAGGTTCGATCACCGTATTTCAATCTTGTAATTCGCACTTCGCTTTCACTAAGCACAGTTGCCACAAACATGTTGTCGAATTCCTCATTGCCAATTTCAAGACCGCTGTTGTCTCCAAGCAACCGGATCACTTCGGGTACTGTATTGGTGTGGCCAACAACGAGGACTGTCTCTAGTGCATGATTCAGCAGGATGTCTTTCTTGATATCCTGGGCATCGGTTACTTGTATGGGTGAGAGGCCGAGCGCATTTGCCAACGGTCTTGCTGTCTCGATCGTGCGAATGAATTCTGAAGTGTAGATAGCAGAAATATTTGCCTGGCCCAGGACATGGATCAGAAGTTTCGCTCTCGCTTTACCGGCTGCGCTCAGATGGGGATCGTCCACCGGCGTTGCGAGTCGTTCAGCATGTCTAATTAGAATGACTGTGGTCCCCTTGGTTGTCACCTGACTGTCCTCCAAAGTGTTGCTTCAGGATCTCCGTTTAGGATGTGAGCTTGAATCGACTTCAGCCTGCGAACTAGTAGCACTGCTGACTGTAATGTCGTAGGAGGAAAAAGTATTTCGTCACGGGTGTGGACGGCTGGTTGGCCACACCATGTTGGCGGTCCAAGTAGCTGTGCGACAGTTGGAAGACGAAACGGCCCATGCAAGAACCGCGTCCTTGCTCGAGACACTCCTTGAAAGCCGTGGGCAAACGAAAACTCGGTAGGCTTGATGCGGCCTAACGTGACGACCTCGTGAAGGTGTTTTCGCCGGCGAGGCAGTCAAGCCTTCATCATTGATTGAGAACTATCGGATTGCACGGAATCTCATCCGTGGTCGGGTCACCATCAAAAACCAGACGGCATCGCGGTTCCGGAATCGAGGCGCCCCCAACGTGCAGCACTCTATAGTAAAGGGGAAGTTCCTCGTGCGGAGGCGGGTTGACGCTTGCCGGCTCGTTCAGTAGTACAACTGTGTACTTCGCCGTTGCCGGATCCAGCCGTCTTGGCAAAAGAAATTCTTTGGGTTCCCCACATTCGTCCCACCTGAGCCTCACTAAACCACCGGCCAATGGGATCGAAGCCGCGAGATCTCCTGCTATCCGAATCAGCGGAGTTCTTGATCCCCCGTGCTCCAATACCGGACCTGCGCCGGGGTCAGTTAAAGATGACGAGTAAAGAACTCCGGTACTCAACCTCGCCACTGGACGTGCCCCGTCGTTGAAATCTGCGCCGGGATGTTGAATGCGCAGATTTATTGCCCACCGATGATCCAAAAGATTATTAGCCTCGGCGGTGCGATCGAAATCTCCAGGAAGGCAAAATGCCTTGAATCCTGCGGATGGAACACCAACTACATCGATCGAGAGTTCTCTCAACAGTGGCCCATTCAGAAGGCGAATCAATGTTGGCGGTCGATCCGGCTTAGTAACAACCAGCATTACCTGAAACGAGTGAATGCAGCTAAATCGGTTGATGCCGACTTCACAGGTTCTGCCGTCGTCCGATTTCAGCAACATCAAGCCGGAAAATCTAATCGTCACTCGCGAGTCAGTAGCTGGAGGAACGTTTACTCTTGTGAAAGCCATTCGCTTACTCCTTTTAAAGTCTTGTTTGTTTTCTATGACTCTGTAACGTCGAACATTTCTTACCCTGAGTATTTGCTGAGTATTTTGTTGACAGACTCTATCCGCGCGTCTAATCTTCGTTTGTTTCTCGCTTCGTATTCCTTGCTTCAACTAACATGGTGATAATGCTGGGTTTTATCGTCTTCACTCACTTTGTTGGCTTACTAAATTGCCAATGAAAAGAGAGCGTGACCCGACACCCGAAGAATTTGAAAAGCTACTTGCCTGGCTCGACTCTGACCGTGACGAGGCCGGACTCAAATTTCAGACTATCCACTCACGGGTGATAAAGATTTTCGAGTCCCGCGGTTGTGTCGATGCGGCAACTTTGGGGGATGAAGTTTTTAATCGCGTTGCCGTACGAATCGACACAGTCACCAAAAACTATCCCGATTTGCTCCGGTGCTGTCTTGGGTTTGTCAAAAACGTTTACCGGGAATACAGTAAAGACCAGCTAAAAATAGACAATCAAATACAACCTGACACTGGTCGCGATCCCGTTGAGCTTGAAAAGGAGGATCAGTGCCTGACCGAGTGTCTCGAGACTCTAACGCAGCCGGACCGCCATGTCTTTATCCGTTATTTTCAGGGGGAAAGCAGGGCCAGAATCAACGCTCGCAAGAAGTTAGCGGAGGACCTGCGGATCACCGCTAACGCCTTGAGAATTCGGGCACATAACCTCCGGATGCAGATGCATCAATGTGTAGTGGCGTGTCTTAGTCAAAGTTAAACACCGAAACAGTCCAACTTGAAAGCTCATAACTTTTAGTAGTTCTCTCCAGACGGATGGTTTTACCATGGCGCGGAAACAAAACGATCGAGAGACTGTTAGGCGTTATCTGCTGGATCAACTCAGCGACGTTGAACAGCAGGACATTGAACTGCGCCTCCTCAGCGACGACAGTTTCGCCCAGGAATTTGAGATTGTTGAGGACGAGATAATTGACGAATTTCTCGCCGGCGAGGTTTCGAGAGATGAACGCGTAAAAATCGAACAGCACTTCCTCACACATCCGGATCGGCAAAGCAAGTTAAAATCGGCACAAGCCTTTAAGAGATACTTCGGAAAAATCCCCCCCGATCCGGTTCCCACGCGAACTGTTATTGGACGGCTTTCAGCCTGGCTCAACCAAAATGTGATTGCACGGCCGGTACCTGCCGGCATAGCCGTTCTGTTGGTGGCTGTTGTTGGGCTGATTATCTGGCGTGTAACCGTTCCGAATGATTTGCAGAAAGGCTTGACGGCCCTGAATCAGGCCTACCGCCAGCAGCGCCCGGTCGAAGCGCGAGTTTCAGAACTGGATTATGCCCCATTTTTGAACACCCGTCGTGGCGAACTCCAACCGGTTGACGCTCTCCAACTGAACCGTGCTCAACGATTCTTGCTCGATGCCGAACAGGAGCGTGCTGATGCGGCCTCGTATCATGCTTTGGGCAAACTCTTTCTTTTGCAGAAAGATGCCGGCAAAGCGATTGAGTATCTGGAGCGTGCGGCAAAAGGCAACACTGATAACGCGCAACTCTATTCCGACCTCGGCGCCGCTTATTTGGAGAAAGCAAAACAGGAGCTGGAAGCGAGCAATCAGAGTACGGCATCGGGACAAGCAATCGAGGATCTTGCTCGCAGTCTGGAATATCTGAACCGTTCGCTTGAAATTAACCCCAACCTGCTCGAAGCGCTTTTCAATCGTGGGTTGGTCCATCAATACCAAAGTCTGGACCACGAGGCTGAAACTGATTGGAAAGCTTATCTTGAAAAGGACCCCGGTTCGCAATGGGCAGCCGAGGCTCGGCAGAAGCTCAAACTGCTTGAAGAAAAGAAAACTCGCAGAGCCCAAACCCCTTCGCCTCAAGTTGAGGATTTCCTCCGTGCATACCAGGCAAGCGACGCCGCGGCAGCCTGGGCGATTTACCGGCGGAATCATGCGCGCGGCGGAAACGCTGTAACCAAAGCTTTAGTTAATGCCGTTCTGACCGGCAATGCCGACAATAAAACCGAGAATCTGCGAGCCCTCGATTACCTCGGCCAGCTTGAACTCCGTAAAGTTGAGGACGCTTTCACGGCGGACTTGGCAAAGGTGTATTCGTCGGCGAACACGCAGTCGCAACCGCTCCTGGTCCAGGCTCGGGAGCAACTCAACAAAGGATATGAACTATTCTCCGAGGCGAAGAACGGTGAAGCTATTGAATTGTTTGAGAGTGCGCGAGACAACTTCGAAAAGGCCGGCGACCTTCCAGAGTCACTAATAGCTGAGGCCGCAATCGCTCAGGCCGCGGCAGTTGAGCCGAACATTGACAAAGCCCAGAAAACAGTCGCACGTATTGTTCCCATCTGCGAGTCGAAGCATTACAAATGGCTGCTTGCGGACGCACTAGTCAGGCGGGCCCACATTCAATCCACTCTCAATAACTACTCTGACGCTGTCATTGACGCCAGTCGGGCTCTGCAACTTTTCCAGGAGCTAAATGATCTGGGAAGTACTTTGACGAGCTTTACTCAGTTGGCAACCTTGCATCTGCTGTTAAATGACAAGGAGAAATCGTTTTCGTTTCTGCGTCAAGCCATGGACGTCGCGCGCGACGAAGCTACTCCGCGACAACTTTGGGGTCTACATCTGGGAGTCTCTCTAAATCTGAGCGCATTACAGCTCTATCGCGCGGCCCTCGACTACCAGAACGAGTCGTTACACCTTGTTCTTACGTCTGAGAAACCTTCGCCGCTCAATATATCTCGTTCGTATCAATATATCGGTCTCACTTACGGCTCTCTCGGACGATTCGATCTTGCGGTTGCCAATATTCGAAACGCATATGAGCAGGGCAAGTCGCTCGCGGCAGAGCGTAATGGTCAAAGCATGATGGCCAATGCTTCACTCAAGCTCGGGGACGTTTATCGATACTTTGGAGATCAATCCAATGCGTTGAATGCGTACGACGAGAGTTTGCGACTCTACGACGGGCTGGAGTTTTTTCATTACAGTTACGCCGCTCACAAAGGCAAGTTTCTTTCGTATCGCGCTCAAAACCAGGACGTGATGGCGTCTCAGGAATTGCAGATCGTTCTGCAACTCTTCGATGAGTACAGAGAAAAAATCCGGGGCGAGCGGCAAACTAGTTTCTTCTTCAACAAAGAGCAGGACACCTACGACTTAGCGATCGACTTCGCCTACTCTCGAATGCATGACGAGCAACGCGCGTATGAATATTCGGAGACTTGCCGCGCACGTAATCTACGGGAGCTGATACAACACGGCGCGGAAACCACTCAGAGTGCCGCCGGGTTGGATTTACGATCAGGTCGGACAGAAGAGTCTCAAATCACCGCACCGCTGACGTCAACTCAGATTAAAGCGCAACTGCCCGAACAGGTTCAGGTCGTTCAGTACGCCGTGCTCGAAAAGAAACTGCTGATCTGGCACGTTACGCGCACTTCCGAGATCTTCGCAAAGTCGATTGATATTGACTCGAGTAAGCTCACGGAAATCGTTGCAAATACTGTCAGGCAAATTCGGCAGCAGGACGAAAGCGGTGCCTCGCAAAGCTTAAAGACTCTCTACAACCTTCTTGTCGAACCGATTAAGGACCGATTGAACTCTGACATGGTCATCTGCTTCGTTCCCGACAAGGACTTGCATTTCGTGCCGTTCACAGCTTTGCTCTCCGGCAATTCGGGTCGTTACCTGGGGCAGGATTATCGTGTGATGGTCTCACCCAGCACGACGATCTTAATTGATTCGACTAACGAGGCTCTAACAAGAGAAAAAGTTAAAGACGAGCGGCTGCTGGCCGTGGGAAATCCAAGATTCGATCGCACGACTAATCCAAAGCTCACAAATCTGACCGGTGCGGAGCGCGAGGTTGAAGGAATAGCCTCATATTATCGAGGCCCTCGCGTTCTTACTGGAGGCGCTGCCACGCGCACGTCTGTCATTAACGAGTTGGCGCGGGCGGACGTGGCCCATTTTGCTGCACATTACCAGATTGATACTGGCTCTCTACTTGCTTCGAGGTTGTTGCTCGCGCCTGAACCGGGCGATCGAGCACACTCTCAACCATCCGCGTTGCACTCCGGTGACATCTATCGCATGAATCTCGCGCGTACGAGATTAGTATTTCTTTCGGCCTGCGACACCGGTATCGAGCAGCAATTTGGCGGCGAAGGACCAGTCGGATTTGCGCGTTCTTTCCTCGTGGCTGGAGTTCCAGTTGTAGTCGCGAGTTTGTGGGCCGTCGACTCTGACGCGACCTCCCAGTTGATGATTGAAGTGCACCGTCTTCGCCGGCATGAAAACCGTTCTACTACCCAAGCACTAATGCTGGCTCAACAGCAATTAATTTCCAGCGAAAATTACGGTAAGCCATACTACTGGGCCGGGTTCACCGTGATTGGCGGATACTCCACCTTTTGAGCTTCACTTTTGCACGCCGGTAATTTCGTCCGAAACACTTGGACCAAAGAGATCATTACTAATAGAGAGCGAAATCTGGCGACGAGGTGTTTGTATGCAGGATGAAGAAAAACCACAGACGCAAACCTATAGTGGATTCATCATCGTTCGATTAGCTGAGGGTGGCTCCTTAGAAAAGACTGACAATCTCAGGAAAGTCGCGAAAAGCGGATTCCCTGGTCTGGCCTCATTTCTTGATCGGCATAAGGAAATTGTTACACGCCGGCTCATCCGCTGCGTCGATCCTAAAAAAATGTTGGAGATGGAACAAAAAGCCAGATTCAGCAAATTCGCGCCGCTTCATAGCCTGACCTGTTACTGGCGGCTGGACTGTCGCATGCTTGAATATTCTCTCGAAGAAATATTACGAACACTGCGTAACCGGTCTGATGTTGAACTCGCATACGCTGAAAGAATTGTGCTTGATCCCACCGTTAATCCCGATGATCCGTTTAATCCGTTTCAGGGTTATTTGGATCCGGCTCCCGATGGCATCGACGCCCGTTGGGTGTGGACGCAGGCTAACGGTGAGGGCGCCGGAATCGGTTTTGTGGATCTGGAGCAAGGATGGTTTCTCGCGCATGAAGACTTGATCGCCAAAAGTCCGACTTTGATTTTCAATGACAATCGTGACGGTGTGAGAGGATATCGTGGTAACCACGGAACCGCTGTCCTCGGCGAAGTAGTTGCTACCGACAATTCAGTGGGAATCGTGGGAATTGCACCGGGCGTTACTTCGGTTCGCGTTACTTCGCATTACGAACGAGCAACATACACTTCACTTCATGTTGCCGATGCAATTGTGGCGGCCACAGAGGTGATGGCGCCTGGTGACGTGCTTCTGCTGGAAGTGGAGCGCGCGTCATTGCCCACCGAAACAGACCCAGGGGATTTCACTGCGATTCGTCTGGCTACTGCCAGCGGCATAATCGTGATTGAAGCTGCCGGTAACGCGGGCAGTAATCTCGACGGGTGGGTGGGTGTCGATGGGCGACGATTCGATCGCACTCCGGCTAATGACTCTGGCGCAATCATGGTCGGTGCTTGTCGGTCTGCTACACGCAATCGTCATCTTTTATCAAATTTTGGCGCCAGGCTTGATTGTTTCGCTTGGGGTGGCAGCATCGCTACCTTGGGATATGGAGATCTTACTCCGGGCGCCCCCGACAACAGTACTTACACCTTTCAATTCGACAAAACTAGTGGAGCTGCGCCAATAGTCGCGGGAGCCGCATTATTAGTTCAGGGAATGTATCAAGCCGCGCCGCCAGTTGGTGGACGACTTTCTCCATCGCAAATGCGCGCCCTCCTTTCCAATCCGGCAACAGGAACTCGTCAAGGCCCGGACGTACCCGGTTTCATAGGAATAATGCCCAATCTACGGGCGATCCTTAGAGACACGTTGGGTCTAGCGCCGGATTTGTACTTACGCGACTTTGTCGGAGATACGGGAGTGATTCCAAGCACAGGAGCCATAAGCGCAAGTCCTGACATCATTGTGCGTTCGGCACGCGTTGCAGATCCAAACGCATCTTTTGGTGAAGGCAGCGGCACCGAGAACTCCGACTCGCTAAGTTCAGAAGTCGAGGCAGGTCAGGACAGTTTCATCTATGTGCGCATGCGGAATCGAAGTAACACTGCCGGCGCCGCTAATGCGACCGTTACTGTTTACTGGAGCGAGGTATCTACTCTCGTCACTCCCGATCTTTGGCATCGCATCGGAGAGACAGCTCCTGTTAACGTTCCTGCTGGAGACACTTTCGTGGTAGCGGGTCCGATTACGTGGCGCGCGGCTGACATTCCAGCCACAGGTCACTATTGCTTTGTCGGGGTTATCAACCAGGCTCGCGACCTGGCGCCGGTGATTCCACCGGCCATTGACTGGGATGGATTTAGCGCTTTGATTCGCAACAACAATAACGTTACCTGGCGGAACTTTAATGTCATTGACGAGGTAGCGGATTCTGCCGTCCAGACGTTCATGATTGCCGGTGCGCCTGATAGCAGTCGCGTTTTCGACCTGGAAGTGATCCAGCGGCTGCCGGAAAAAGCGCACGTTGTTCTGGAAATGCCAATGCAACTGTTTGTGGGTTTCCCGCGCGACACTTTTTTGAGGGTGGAGCTTAATCCTAAGGAGCAGGTCGCTCGCGTTAGTTTACCGAAACGGGGCGGTGTGCAAATGGGCACGATGAAGTTAAAGAAAGCTGCACGACATCGTTGCCGGCTGATCGTGACCGGCCTTAAGGGAAAGAAAGCTCTTGGACATTCCGTGGCCATTCGTCAGGTCTGTGAAGGACAGGAGGTAGGTCGCATCACCTGGGTTTTCCGACACAAAAGATTAGGGTTGGATCCTTGATTGTCAGGTCAAGTTGTTGGTTACTAGATTAATCGGATGACTTCGAAGCGGTTAGAAACTCCACCTTGGCCCATCAGGCGTATCATTCCCAGAAAGATAGCGCCGATGATAAGACGTTAGGCACTCGTTACTTGAAAGGAGACTCGCGCCATGACTTCCCCCAGCACTCGACCCACTGCACGGCAATTGTTAGTCGCTGTCATTTGCTTTGTGATCGTACTGGGTGGAGCATTCCTCGCCGCCTCACTGACCCAGGAAAAGGAGATTTTCTCGTTGTCGCCTCCGGCTGAGAAAAACGCACTGGCTGACGTTCAGGTACCACCTGATATTCGAGAAACGCAGCGGCTTGATCTTCACCGGACATTTTTCACTGCCTGGGCGGCCATAATTCTGGTTACTCCTGCGCTTTGCACATTTCTATTCCGGCGCTCTTCAAGATCGGCGGCCGGTTATTGGTTAGCGTTCTGGACAGTCAGCTTTATCGCTTTTCTAATCCATTTCTATTGGGCCGTAGCCGTTATCTTCAGCAGCGACTGGTGCCGGATCTTTAATACCACACGCGTCAGTGCGGCGCTGCCTGACTTGATCTTTACTTTCTGGTGGGGGCTTGATGTCGTTCGGGCTTGGTTCGTTCAGTCAGAGGAGCGTTTTATCAGGATAGAGCGCGCGCTTGTTCATCTCTTTGCTTTCGTTCTTTTCTTTGCCGGTTCGGCTCTCGAAGGTGAGATCTGGTGGTCCAAGGCTCTTGGATTCGCGATGGCCACTGCGGTCTTGATCGCTTTCCTGATCTGGCTTATTCGTTGGCTTAAGAGTCGAAAGCCAACAGTGGCCCACGCCTGCATTTAGTCCCAGGAAGTGATTTTTTCAGCGCGACACATCCCCCAAAACTGGACCCGAGACACTCCTTGAAAGCCGTGGGCCAACGAAAACCCGGTAAGCTTGATGCAGCCCAACGTGACAACCTCGTGAAGGGTGTTCTCGCCGGCAAGGACGTTCGGAGCGCCGCACTCGATGCAGGCTATTCGGAAGCGACGGCACAGGGAAGAATCCATCAAATTATAAAAACTCCAGACATGCGCGAGCGTTTCCAACGAATTGCCAACGATGCCGCACTCGATACAAGTGAGATTATCGGTACGCTGGTCCAACAGATCCGCTTCGACCTGGCGGACTTGTTTCCTGAAAGTGACTTCCTACAACGGGCCAAGAGGCTCGGAATCTCACACTTGATCAAGAAAATAAAGGTCCGACAGGTAGTAGCCGGATTCGACAAAGACGGGTCGCCCATCGTTACTCCCTGCGTTGCTTTATGAATGACGCCGATTATTCCGTCGCCTTTTGTTTGCTGCAGATTGATATTCCCATTGTGATGTGAGATGTCGACGACTGCAC
>DATEIS010000338.1:0-3894 GCA_035278765.1 Pyrinomonadaceae bacterium
CAGTTTCTTTCGCGGCTCAAACGTCATACGGCTATGCGATGATAACCTGAATGGAGCACGTTCATTACTTGCACAGTCAGCACTATCATGACACGTCGGCGCGTTTCGCGGAAGGGGGTTGCTACACGAAGTTTCAATTCTCTACAACGATCGATCATATTTTCCAGCACATGATCGATTGTGTATTGGTGCACCCCCGTGCCTTCAGCAACGATCTGACGCACTTCGCGTCGCACCTTGCGCATGAAGAGCGCGGCACTCGGTTTGTTTCTGTGTCGCGGATCGTCAGAGAAGATTCGATGTAGTTCTCGATCGTAAACTGTGGGCCATTCGAAGTCGTAACGCTCACGCTTGCGACGATAGTGATCGCGCAACGTTCCTCTCAATGCTGACATTGGTTCGATCTTCGTGCGCGTTCTGTTTTTCGGTTTGGTGCCGTCGAGTTCGCTCATTAAGTTGTCGATGTACTCGAGCTTGAGCAAGGCCGGCCAGCCACGATAACGGCGACGCCATTGCGAACGAGGCGAGAGCCAGACGGCAAACGTCTCGGCGAAGTCTTCCGCCGGGTGTGCCTGTGCATACCACGCCGGCAGGTGCAGCACATACTTGCGGCTCTTGGGCTTTGGTTTGTAGAAATCCGGGTACGGTTGTGCAAACGAGCCGAAGAGCTCGCGATGCCGGCGTTTGAAGTGCAGCCGGAAGGCGGTGTCGAGAGCGTGGCCGGCCTCGTGTCGCAGGATGCGCATACACTCGGTGTCGGTGCCGCCTTCAACTTCCAGCATTTGCTTGCGTTCGAGCTTCATCAGCCGCGGGTGCGCGAGGTAAAACGGGATCGCGATTCCGGGGACGCCATCGGGCGAAAACCACTCTTCAGACAGCCAAACATGGGGTTTGAAGCGAATTCCGCGTGAATTGAGCTCGCTATAGAGGCGTTTTATGTGAGGCTCCAGAAACGACCCCTTGATCTTAATGGGAAGGTCGCAAATGCGCAGGTCAAGCAACTGTTCGTCGCTGAGACGATGCCAGGGGAATCTGTAGCTCACGGTGAGCAGATTCTAGCAAACCATCCACAGATTACGCAGATACCTGGAAAAATATCTGCGTAATCTGTGGATGGTTTGTGGTTTGGCCCTTTTGCTTTCCGGCTTTCGCGTTCTATTATGAGTGCTCAAATTTGCAGCGTCTTCCCAGTCACACACAGAATCAATCAGGAGAACAACTCAGGGGTTATGTTTACAATGACGATTTTAAGAACTGCTCTCTCAATTGCCTGCCTGCTGGCGGTCACAGGAATTGCCGCTGCCGACACCAAGGTTAAGTCGCGGCAAACCAGCGGCGGTCAAACCTACGAAAATACGAGCTACATCAAAGGCAAGCGCCAGCGCAGTGAAAACAGTGGCGGCCAGATGGTCACAATCGAACAGTGTGACTTGCGACGCAACATCCAGCTCATGCCGGCGGCCAAAGTCTACATGATTAATCCGTACGATGATGGAACGCCAAGCAGCACCGCAAAACCAGGCACGCCCGCCGCAAAACCCGGTGTTGTTACGAAAGGCGGCCTTGTTACGTCCACCGTCACTACGAAAGACACGGGCGAACGCAAGCAGATGTTTGGCTACACTGCGCGTCACATCATCACCACGATGTCGATCGAGTCGTCACCTGACGCCTGCTCGCAAAACAACACCAAGATGGAGATTGACGGCTGGTACATCGATGCGACTTTTGCGCTCGACTGCGACAGCAATCGTCAGTACACCTACAGACCATCAGCAAGCGCAGGTGGCTGTCGCGATCGTTACGAGACAAAGACGATCGGCACGGCGAAAAAAGGATTTCCGGTTTACGAGAAGATGACGATGCTGGGCGCTGGTGGTGGAGCGAGTTTTTCAACCATCACCGAAGTGATTGATATTTCACAGGCGACCTTGGAGCAAAGCCTGTTCGAGATTCCGGCTGATTACCGTCAGGTGGAAGATTTCTCGAGTGCGTTCAGTGCTGCTTATGCAAATCCAGGGGCGTCCGCTACGAACTCGGATGTGCCAGCAACCGTCAACCCTAATGCTTCGAGTCAACCTGCTGCTGCGGCGCCAACATCAACTGTAGGTGCTAAACGCGCAGGCGTTATCCGCATCGGCGTCGTAGCGGTTAAGCCCAGCAACGTCGCGGAGGGAATGAACGCTCAACAACTCGCTGCCGCGGTGCAAAACACCCTCATTGAGAATTTGAAGGCGACCAACGTTGAAGCCATTCCGATTGATGGCACGGGCGGGATTCAAGCCGAAGCACAGCAGAAAGAGTGTGACTACCTCGTCTTCGCGAACGTCTCACACAAGAAAGGCGGAGGTGGTTTCGGGAGTTTTATGAATAGCGCGGCCGGGAAAGTCGCAAGCAATGTCGGGTATGGATCAAGCACGGCCGCCGTCGTCGCTACTAACGCTGTGGTCGCGGCGACAGTCGCGGAGAACATCAAGGCGAAAGATGAGATGACCCTCGACGTGCGACTCGAGCGTCCCGGCGCCACTTCGCCAAAATTCGCACAGCAGTACAAGGGCAAGGCCAAGGCTGCGGGCGAGGACATGATCACCCCTCTCGTCCAGCAAGCCGCCCAGGCCATGTTGGCCGCGGCACAATAGTAGATTTCTCCCGCAAAGGCGCAAAGGCGCAGCGAAGACTCGGATCACGTTGCGCCGTGGCGTCGTTGCGGGAGAAATTCTTCCTCAGCTTCCCGGTATCACGCCTGTCTTCAAGTACGACGACGGACAGAATTTCTCAATCGTGCATTCTTCGCACAGAGGATTGCGCGCTTTGCAGATCTTACGGCCGTGGTAAATCATCAGGTGCGGGAAGATCACCCAATCTTTCTTCGGCACGATGGGGATCAGATCGAGCTCGATCTTTTCCGCAGTCTTCTGTTGCGTGAATGCGAGCCGATGCGAGAGCCGCGTCACGTGCGTGTCGACAACCACACCCGCCTTTATATCAAACGCATTTCCCAACACGACATTCGCAGTCTTTCGCGCCACACCAGGTAGCTCCAGCAACTCCTCCATCGTGTGCGGAACTTCCCCGTGATACTGCTCCGTCAATACCCTCGAAGTCCCTTGAATCGACTTCGTCTTATTCCGAAAGAACCCGGTCGACTGAATGTCCTTCTCCAACTCTCTCGGCGCAACCTTCAGATAGTCCTCCGGTCCTTTGTACTTCCGAAACAAATCAGCAGTCACGATGTTGACTCGTTCGTCAGTACACTGCGCCGAGAGAATCGTCGCGACCAACAACTCAAACGGGTTTGAATGATTCAACGAACACTTCGCACCCGGATAAGCTCGCTTCAGTCTCCGGATAATCAGGCGCGTCCGTTCTTTCAGTTCCTCTAGCTTCTCGCGTTTGGCCATCAACTCATCCTGTTCGTTTCAACTTCCCTGTTCTCTTGGCCCAGGCCTCGATACGAACAAAGACCAGCAGGCCCAACGGCAGCAGTATCGCTCCCATCAACGCCAGCACCAACAGCTCGTGTGTGACTGCGGACAATGGCGCGCCAGCGAGATGCTCAGCCGTCGAGTTTGGGTTTCCCACTCCGAACAACTTCCGGCAAGCAGACAAAGTGTAAGTCGCCGGTGAGATCTTCGACAGCGGCTGTAACCATGCTGGCAGGACTTCGATGGGATAATAAACTCCGGAAACGAGCAGAAGCGAGCCCTGAAAGATGTGCGTCGCCTCCGCGCCTCTCTCGGCGCTCATCACCGGAAACACCGCCGCAAACAGTCCCAGGCCCACAAATGCAACCGTGCTCACCGCCAATACCACGAGCACGCCAAACAGATTGGCGCCACGCAGGGTCAGATCTGTAAACAACAACAAGCCGATAAGAACTATCACACTCGTCAC
>DATEIS010000339.1:0-6337 GCA_035278765.1 Pyrinomonadaceae bacterium
GCTCGAGGACCTGCGCGCGCTTGCTTTCATGCTCGAGGACGGTCGTATCGAGTGCGGCGTAACGCGCATCGGCGCCGAGCAGGAGATGTTTCTGGTCGATCGGTATTTGCGACCTGCTCCTGTGTCGCTGGAGGTTCTCGGGTCTGCTAACGACTCACGACTGACAACCGAGATTGCGCGCTTTAATCTCGAAGCCAATCTCACGCCGCTTGAACTCGCGAATAACTGTTTCAGCCAAATGGAACAAGAGCTCGTCGAATTGATAGGCCTGGCGCGCAACTGTGCCGCGGTTCAGAACGCCGATGTTCTCCTTTCCGGCATTCTGCCGACACTTCAGAAGTCGGATCTTACCCTCGACAATCTAACTCCTATCTCGCGTTACCATGAGTTGAACAGCGGCGTGATTCGGCTACGCGGTGGCCCACTCTCAATTCACATCAAAGGCCTCGACGAACTGCACTTGGCGCACGACAACATCATGATGGAATCGTGCAATACCAGTTTTCAGGTCCACTTCCAGAGTAACGCCAAAGAATTTGCCAATCACTACAACGTCGCACAAGCGATCACGGCGCCGGTTTTAGCCGTTGCTGTCAATTCGCCCCTGTTGTTTGGTCAACGCTTGTGGCAGGAAACACGTGTAGCGTTGTTTCAGCATTCAACGGATGAGCGTTCGCGTCCGCAACTGGCACGTAACCAGGCGACGCGCGTCAGCTTCGGCGATCAGTGGCTGCAAAATTCGGTTATCGAACTCTTTCACGATCAGATTACGCGCTTTCGTCCGATCATGATCTCGCAACCGGATGAGAATCCGTTTGATGTGCTGCTGCGTGGTGAGACGCCTCAGCTTTCAGCGTTGCGAATGCACAACGGAACGGTTTGGCGCTGGAATCGAGCCTGTTACGGAGTGGCCGACGGCGTTCCGCATCTGCGAATCGAGAATCGCGCACTGCCTTCTGGTCCAACTGTTGTCGACGAAGTTGCCAATGCAGCGTTCTTCACTGGTTTGATGGTCGTCCTTCCGCAAACGTATGGAAATATCGCGAAGCTAATGTCCTTTGACGATGCGAAGTTGAACTTCTTCCGTGCTGCTAGACACGGACTTGATGCTCAATTTCAGTGGATCAATGGGCAGAGTCACAGCGCAGCAGCGTTGATTCTGGACCATCTGCTTCCGCTAGCACGTCAGGGCTTGAATGTCTCGGGGGTGGCGAGTGAAGACGTTGACAAGTATCTCGGCGTTATCGAAGAACGTGCACGATCAGGGCAAACCGGTGCGCGTTGGATCATGAAGTCGCTTTCTGCGATAGGTGGTTCGGCTTCAAAGGACGCTAGCTGTCGCAGACTGGCAGCTAAAATGCTGTCGAACCAGAAGCAAGCTGAACCGATACATCGTTGGCCGATTCTCGAAAAGGCAGATTCTGATGAATGGGAACACGGATATCGTACTGTGGGACAGTTCATGTCGACGGATCTCTTCACGGTCAGTCCGGATGATTTGATCGACCTTGCTGCGAGCGTGATGGACTGGCGGCACATCAGGCACGTGCCAGTCGAAGATACCGAAGGGCGTTTAGTTGGTTTGGTTACTCATCGCGGATTGCTTCGCATGATCAGTAACGGAAACCGATCGACTGAGGCTAACCCGGTCACGGTGCGCGACGTCATGGTCGAGAACCCATTAACCGTTTCACCTTCTACTTCGTCGTTAGAGGCAATTGAAGTCATGCGCACCAATCGTGTTGGCTGTCTTCCAGTTGTCGAAGGCAATCATCTCGTCGGCATCGTCACCTCCTACGACTTCCTCGAAGCCTCCGCCAAACTCTTCCAGCGCCATCTCGCTGTGGATCAGTAGGCCGTGGCTAAATTACTGTTTGGTGCGGAAAATTCCACACGGATAACCCATCAAAACCAGTATTACCAACATTCTTCTCTTGGCATGAGCATTGCGCTGGAGTTGATCATGCCGAGCGCGAAACAAATAGAAATCACCGAACCTTCAAGAGACGAGTCGCGAGCAGATTTGTATTTGTTGCTGGGCGAGATCCACGCGTCGAAGATCGGTCACCTGAACACGCTTCACGGTCGCGGCAGAGTCTTGTTTGCCGAAGGCGAGCCTGCTCGTGGCGTCTACATCCTGCGAACCGGTCGCGCGATTGTTTCGATCTCATCGAGTGAAGGACGAATAGTCCTGCTACGCATGGTCCAGGCCGGCGATGTGCTAGGGCTAAATTCAGTTCTCCGCAATTGCTCCTACGACACAACAGTAAAAACGCTTGAGCCCTGCCGCACCGATTTCATCTCACGGGTGGAATTGCTCGAACTCATGCAGCAGAGCTCGGCAGGCGCCTATGCCATCCTGAGGATCTTGAGCCAGGAGTTAACGGAACTTACCGATCGCGCAAAGTTACTACTCCTGCCACAAACAGTAAGCGGTCGATTAGCCAGACTGTTGCTCGAATGGACTAAGAACAACGGCTCGCGGCTCGACCGCATTCTTACTCACGAAGAGATTGCTCAAATGATTTGCACGTCGCGCGAGACCGTGACCCGTCTGCTGGCGACTCTCACCAGGCGGCATGTGATCAGCATCACACCTGACAGCATTCTGATTCGCGATCGCCTCGCTTTGGAGAGGATACGTGACGGCTGACACCAAGGGACTCCAGGTCGAGAACATCCTCGCGTTCTACGACGAACAGAAGTTTAAAGACTGGGAACATGCGACCACGGGTGCGCCTGTGCTCAAAGCACAGCATCCGGAGTTTGAATGTGGAACCAGGGAATCCATGCGCGCTCGGGCGTCGCGTGTGCCGACTGTCACATGCCTTACAAGCGCGAGGGTGCATTAAAGATCAGCGATCATCATGTACGTTCGCCGCTGCTGAATATCAATCGTGCGTGCCAGACTTGTCACAAGTGGTCGGAGGAGGAACTGAAGGGCAGAGTGGAGACGATTCAGTTGCGCACGCACAATCTTCGCAACCTCGCCATGGACGCCCTCGTCGATCTGATTAACGACATCAAGGCCGCGCGAGATGCAGGCAGGACAGACAGTGCCGTGTCGACAGCGCAAGACTTTCAACGTCGCGCGCAGTTCTACGTAGACTTCATAGAATCCGAAAACTCAACCGGCTTCCACGCCCCGCAAGAAGCCGCGCGCATTCTCGGCGAATCGATCAACTTCTCACGTAAGGGTCAGATCGCGCTTCGGGGTCTCCAACCCACCAACGCCGAAGGCGTTCGCTAGATTAAGCCCAGGGTTGGAGCGCTTCGCTCCAACCCTGGGATCTGAACCGCGCGGGGCGTTCAACCCTGAAAGGGTTCCTCTCAATTGAAACCCTTTCAGGGTTGAACGCCTTTATTGGATGGGGACCCAGGGTTCTCGCTGCGCTCGAACCCTGGGCTGAAATTAGCGAACGCCTTCGGCGTATTCTTCGCTGACCGCAAGCGCAGCCAGATCGCGATCAGTCCCAAAACAAGAAACGGTGCGAAGATGATGACCTTGTAGATCACGACGCGGTTGGGAGTGTCATTGAGCCAGGTCAGGTAGAGGACGAAATTCGCCAGGGTTAGATAGAAGAATGGGATCGATGGAATGAAGCATAGGAACGGTATCAGCCAGGTGAAGTACCATGAAAAATGAGGCGCCTGGAAGAGCATAAAAAGCGAGGCGATCAGCAGGCCGTTGCGTAAATAGCGAGTATCGTCTCCTGCTCGATCCCGCATCATCCACAACGAAAGAATTCCGAGAACGGCAGCCACAAAAATGAAATAGGCCACAGTGGGGACCTCTGCATTTAAGAGTTGCCGCACAAGTGTCAGCAGAAAATACTGTCTGCCGCTTACCAGTCCTTGTTCACTGGAATAGGCCGGTAACGATCCAAGCACTCTCATTGGACCAACACTGAGATAAGGCAAGTACGCAATCAATATAGTTGCTACAAACGCGAGCGGCATCTTCCAACTTTTGCGCGTATAGAGCGCCGGGAATAACACTACGGGAAAAAGTTTGACGCACGTGGCGCACGCGAGTAACACGCCAGTCAAGGTCTCGGTATTCTTGCGACGGGCCAGCAATGCGAGCGCAATGAAGGCAATCGCGAGCGCATCCGCGTGCCCGCTGCCGGCAAACTCCCAGACGGCGAGTGGATGCCACGCGTAGATCAGAGCTCTTTGGCGTGCGAAACCCAATGAGCTAAGCAACTGAATGATGGCCCAGATCGCGATCGCTTCAAATCCCACCATCGCAGCTTTCATCCACGTCACCGACTCGCTAAAGCGAGTGACGACAAGAAACATGGCCTGTCCGACAGGTGGATAGATCGTGCGTACAGTCTCACGCCGGTTGATGTGCGGATAGATCTTGTCGTCGCGGAGTTGGGCCAGTGGCTCTTCGGCGGGAATGTATCGATAGGGATTTATGCCTGCGGCCTGCACCCGCCCATCCCAGATGTAACGATAGATGTCGTCGGATAAATAAGGCGGGAAGAAGATTATGCTCAAACGGAAAAGTGCAGCGAAGACTAATCCAATCAGTAGGATTGATCGCGAGTCGCGGCTCCGCAAGCTGAGCCATGCGACCGCGAGGTAGATAACTGATTGAATGACGACGAGCTTGAGAAACCAGGCAATGTCAGCAACGCCTTTGGAAGGAGCAGCAATGCGAAATAGAAACAGCATTGCGACACCGAGTACGCTCAGCGCAATTACGGTCGATTTAGTGTTTACAAGACTCAACTCAGCGTGCATTGTTAACACGGATTGTACGGATTGTTAAAGACAGGATTTTGTGTTGACCTTTTGGAATAAACAGATCGAGCGAGCCGATTATCTTGCCGCGGAGTCAAGCGGGTCAAAAGAGTTGTTGGCGTTCTACGCTCAATTGCTTCGAGCGCAGGCAGAGATTTACGAATCGTTTCGCAGCCGCAAAAACTGGTTGCCTTCCGGAGACCTGGAGACTGACCTTCCCGTCATTCAATCATCGATGATGGTGTTATTAGACACGGTTGCGCTTCATGGTCCAACGTCACTCAAAGCCACGCCGGACACCATAACCGAGGACCTACTGGACTATTGGCGCAGTCCGTCTGACACACAGTTTTTCGCCAAGTCGATCCTGCAACCGTACGCGCGCTGGCTCGCGGAAACACGAACCACTCCCATCGGACGCGAGCTTGCCGGCGGTGAACGCACGTGTCCTTTTTGTGGCGGCCGGCCGCAGCTCAGCTTTCTTCAGTCTAAAGAAAGCTCGGCCGAAAGCGGCAATCGTGACCTGCTGTGTTCGACCTGTCTTTCCTCCTGGGAGTTTCGACGTGTCGTTTGCGCTAGCTGCGGCGAGGAGCGTCCGCCAAAACTCGGTTATTTTCACTCACCCGAATTCGATCACATCCGAATCGAAGCGTGCGACTCGTGCAAACACTATCTGAAAGGAATCGATCTCACTCGCCTGGGCCTTGCCGTGCCATTAGTGGACGAGATTTACGGCGCGCCGCTCGATCTCTGGGCCCGTGAACATGGATATACAAAGATCGAATTGAATTTGGTAGGCGTGTGATTGTGAGAAAAACGTAAAATCTGAGACAAACGTACTCCACAAAACGGACATAAATGCTAACGTAGCTTTCCCCATCCCCAAAGTTAGCCCCCTTCAGAAAAATTTGACCCAAATATCGGAGGCTTAATGGAAGTCTCAAGACGAACCTTCATCAAGACAACCTTGATTGGAGGTGCGGGTGTCAGTGTGTTCGGCTTTAGCCTTGCGCCGGTCTACGCGCAGACGCAAGGACTGAAGATTGAACGTACAACCGAAACGCGCAGTACGTGTCCTTACTGCTCAGTAAGCTGCGGCGTGATCATTCATACGCTCGGCGATAAAGCGAAGAATGCGGTACCGCAAGTGGTCCATGTCGAGGGCGATCCCGATCATCCGATCAATCGCGGCACCTTGTGTCCAAAAGGTGCTGCTCTCGAGCAGGACATCGTTAACGAGCGGCGCTTGCTGAAACCGGAGGTGCGACGTCCCGGTTCTGATCATTGGGAGGACATCTCATGGGATCAGGCGATCGATGACATTGCTCGCTGGACCAAGAAAACTCGCGACGCCACCTTCATCGAAAAGGACCGGGACGGATACACGGTCAATCGTTTGGAAACAATCGGCTGGATCGGTGGGTGTACTGACACAAATGAACTGAATTTTCTCGCCGTAAAAACGATGCGCAGCCTCGGGCTCTGCTATTTCGAAACGCAGGCCCGGGTTTGACACGGTCCGACGGTCTCCAGTTTGGGGCCCACTTTCGGACGCGGCGCGATGACAAACGGCTGGATCGACATC
>DATEIS010000340.1:0-3631 GCA_035278765.1 Pyrinomonadaceae bacterium
GAAGCCGACACCCGGCGGCGTGCCCGTGGCGATCACGTCTCCAGGTTCGAGCGTGATCGATTGCGTGATGAACTCGATCAACGCCGGGACACCAAAGATCAGTTGATCTGTGTTTGAGTCCTGCATGGTCTGGCCGTTCAGCACGAGCTTAATCGAGAGCTTGTGCGGGTCCTTGATCACATCGGTGGTGACGATCGTCTGGCCCATCGGCGCGAACGTATCGCACGATTTTCCACGTTGCCATTGTCCGTCCGCAAACTGAAAATCACGCGCGCTCACGTCGTTGAAAGCCGTATAACCCAACACGTAATCGTAAGCACGATCCGCGTTGACGTGTTTTGCTCGTCGACCGATCACGACCGCAAGTTCTGCTTCGTAATCAACCTGCTGACTCGTCGACGGCACGACCACCGGCTCACCCGGCGCAATCACACAGTTCGAAAACTTCGAAAACATGACCGGTTTTTCGGGAATCGGCATGTTGCTCTCAGCCGCGTGATCTCTGTAGTTGAGACCGATGCAAATAATCTTTCCGGGACGCGGGACGGGGGCAAACCAGTAGGCGTCTTTGCTTGGAACCAGCCATCCCTTCTCGCGCGCATCGGCGAGCGCGTTTTCATCACGCACGAGCGTGTCGTGTGTCTCACGTGCTTTTTTGAACCATGGACCATCCATGTCAAACCACGCGAGCGGATCTGCCGGGCGATCGGCTTTATCGAACAGTTTTTCGCAGTCGAGGCGATAACCAGTGTCGCGATCGCCAACCTGCAGAATAATTCCCATGCGCGGTATGCGCCAATCTGAGTCTTCAGTTGCAAAAGAAATGATGTTCATTAGTTCAGTTCGTCAATGATGACATAAAGCTCTTGCGGTCCATGCACGCCGATCGCGAGCGTTAACTCGATGTCGGCCGTGCGTGATGGACCAGTGATAAACGTTACCGCGGGACTGATTTCTTTATCTTTTCGAATGAGACTTAAAACTTCGCCCAAAGTCCTGTAAATCTGCGAGGCTCTTACGATCGCGATGTGCACCGGCGGCACGAGTGATAACAAGCGATGCCGTTCACGTGTGCTATCGAGCATCAACGTGCCTGTCTCTGCGATAGCAGCCTGCACTGTGCTGATACCAACGTCGAAACGGAAAATGTCGTGAGCGTTGGGGACAATGCCAAGCTCTTCGATTTCGAGATCGGTGAGATGAAGTAGTCGTTCAACTTCGGGGTTGTCGGAAATAGCGATACGCTCCGCGCGAATAATCTGCGTTAATGCCTGTGCGATCTCGTTGTCGTCACGGACAATGACGCAGTGCCCATCAACCGCTTCGAGACTCGCCTTAAACTGGCCACAGATCTCCACTGATGAAGACAGATCCGTGTTCATCCGTGTGAACCCGTGGCTGATTTCATCGGAAGGCACACTGGCCGCGAGGTGCGACCGGATCGATCCGAGTATGGCTTCGCGTGCCGTGTTATTCATTGGACCACAACTCGTGAAAACTCTTCGATTCAATCGGACGCAGATCGCGCCCTTTGGTCCACGCCTTTGCGACCGGAACGAATCGCTGCACTACTCGTCCCAACACTGAACTCATCTTGTAAAGCGATGGGCGCAACATAACCTGAGCCCACATCTTGAACGCCAGTCGCTCGGCGAGTTTGCCTTTGCGGGGCGCAATCTCCGCCCGCAGATGTAACAAGAGCCGCGGTATATCGATCTTCACGGGACAAACTTCGCGGCACGCACCACACAAGCTCGACGCGTACGGAAGTTGCGCGGCCTTTTCGATGCCCATCAACTGAGGCGTGATCACGGCGCCAATCGGACCAGGATAAACGGACCCGTAAGCGTGACCGCCAACCTGTTGATAAACCGGACACGCGTTCAAACAAGCGCCACAACGAATGCAGGCAAGTGACTGGCGCGTTACCGGATGGGCCAACATTCGTGAACGGCCGTTGTCGAGCAAAACGATGTGCAGTTCTTCCGGACCTTCGTCAGCCGGTTGTCGTTTTACGCCTGTGATGTACGACTGGTAAGTGGTCAATCTTTGTCCGGTGCCTGAACGCGGTAGTAGTTTCAGAAACACGTCGAGATCGGCAAAGCGCGGCAAGACTTTCTCAATGCCCATTACGGCGATGTGAAGTCGCGGCAGACTCGTAGTCAAACGAATGTTGCCTTCATTCTCGACAATGACGATCGTTCCGGTTTCGGCAATCGCAAAATTCACTCCGCTAATCCCGACGTCCGCCGCCGCGAAACGATCGCGCAACGTCGCGCGCGCGGTGCTGGTTAGTCGCGCGATGTCGTCTGTTAACGGCATCCCCAGTTCGGCATTGAACAACTGAGCGATCTGCCCGCGCGTTTTGTGAATGGCCGGAGCGATGATGTGCGACGGCGGCTCTTCGGCGAGTTGGATGATGTACTCGCCGAGATCTGTCTCAACAACCTGCATTCCCGCAGCTTCGAGCGCTGTGTTGAGGTGCGTCTCCTCCGTCGTCATGCTCTTGCTCTTGACGATCGTGCGTGCATTACGTTCTGTTGCGAGACCACAGATTATCGAGTTCGCTTCAGCGGCATCACGTGCCCAGTGAATCTTTGCGCCGCGAGACTCCGCGTTGCCAACAAACTCTTCGAGATATCGATCGAGATGCAATAGGACTTCGTCTTTGATCGCCCGCGCCTCGCTACGCAGATCTTCCCAGTTCGGAAGACTCGCCGCGGCAGCTTTGCGCCGCTCGCCGAAGAGCGACGTCGCGTTTTTCAGCGCTCCGCGCAAGTGCGCATCAGCCAGCGCGGCTTTCGCGTTCTGATCAAAAGTTTCGCTCGAAGGATGATTCATCTGTGGCTCAAGAGTTCTGCCAGATGCATAACTTTCACCTTAGATCCTTTGCGCGACAGCCTGCCACCAATTTGCATCAGACAACTTGCGTCGCCAGACACAACTGCGTGGACACCGGTGCGCTCGATCGCATCGATCTTCTGGTCCAGGATCGCTACCGAGATCTCCGGATACTTCACCGAGAATGTGCCGCCGAAACCACAACACGCATCAGCGTGCTCGAGCTCGACGAATTCAGCGCCGCGCACATTTCGAATCAATTTGCGCGGTTCTGTCTTCAGATTCAGATCGCGTAGACCATGACATGCGTCGTGCCAGGTTAGCCGGCCTTGCCACGATGCGCCGACGTCCTCGACTTTGAGTACGCGCACGAGAAACGAGCTCAGCTCATGCGTTTTGGCTGCAATGGCTTTTGCTCGTGGTAGCCACTCCGGATCTTGTGCAAACAACTGCGGATAGTGATGCACCATCGCCGTGCACGAGCCGGATGGACTAACAATCGCGTCGGCCTTGCTCTCTTCGAAAAGTTCGATGAAACGACGCGCCACAGGACGCGCTTCGTCCAGATATCCGGTGTTGAAAGCCGGTTGCGCGCAACACGTCTGCCGCATGTCAAACTCCACTTCGCAACCAACGCGCCTCAACACCTCGACGCTACTCACACCGACGCTGGTCCACAATTGATCGACAAGACAAGTTACGAAAAGCGAAACCTTCATTATTTAAGGCGCTATTGAACGTACTGTAGGGGCGGCCCTCCGTGGCCGCCCGTGGTTTAACGAACGGGGTT
>DATEIS010000341.1:0-3083 GCA_035278765.1 Pyrinomonadaceae bacterium
TTCGACTTCACGGCCGGCTCGCTCCGCACGTCCTTATACTTCTCCATGCGAACGCCGTATTTTTCTTTGACAACGTGCTTATTCTTGGTAAAAGCCGCAGCGATCTCCCGCGCTTTCGTCTGACTGTAAAGCTGCTGCGAAACAACGGTAGCGACACAAGCAATCGACAACACGATCACAACAAAAGTTCGCATAGTCTTCCTCCTTGAAGCTTTCAAAATGTAAACACCGTCTGTCGGTCACTTGTGACACTTATCCGCGAATGTTTGTGCTTTTTGTGCTTCTTTGTGGCTTAATAGTCGCCAAATGATTAGACGATTCGCTCTCACTTTGTGTGTCCTCTTCGCATTTGAGACTCTGCTCTTCGGGCAAACGAATTCGCTCGCGCGCAGTGTCACGATCTATCGCGACACGTATGGCGTCCCGCACGTCTTTGGCCGCACGGACGCAGGCACTGTATTCGGTTTCGCTTACGCTCAGGCCGAAGACAATTTCTGGCGCGTTGAGGAGAATTTCATCCTTGCACTGGGACGAGCGTCTGAGTTGTACGGCGAGAAAACACTCGAGGAAGATCGACTCAATCATGCACTCGAAATTCCAAGGCTAGCGCGTGCCGAGTACGCGCGACTCGATCCTCGGATGCGTTCGTTGTGCGATGCCTTCGCCGCAGGTTTCAACTACTACATCGCCCGCCACCCTGAAGTGCGGCCGCGACTGTTAACAAAGATCGAACCGTGGTACACGCTCGCGTTTATTCGTTACAACTACTACCAGAACGGTTTCGCGCGTGATCGAGGTCTGCGCGGGATTGGACTAACAACGGCGGCGATCGACAACGATCTCAAAGAACACACCGGCTCGAATGGTTGGGTAGTTGGCCCATCAAAAAGCGCGTCCGGTCATGCAATGCTTTTCATCAACCCCCACCTGCCGTTCTTTGGTCCCGGCCAGGTTTACGAAGGTCACGTTCATAGCGATGAAGGTTGGAACTTCACGGGTTACACACGCTTTGGCTTTCCGCTTCCGTATGTCGGACACAACGAAAATGGCGGCTGGGTGAGCACTGACAATACGGCTGACTTGACCGACGTCTACCTGGAAACGTTCGACGATCCTGCGCGTCCACTTGCATACAAGTACGGCAAAGGATATCGCCTCGCTACTGAGCGAGTAGAAGAGATCAAAGTTAAAACGGCGAATGGCGTTGAGACGCGCAAGTTCACCATGCGCAAAACGCATCACGGCCCGATCCTCGGAGCGCGTGACGGCAAAATGCTCGCGATACGCATGGCTAAGTTTGAATCAGACGGGTGGCTGCGCGAGTGGTACGACATGACGCGTGCGACGTCGCTTGCGGCGCTCAAGCGAGCGATGACGCCGTTGAATATGAACTTCGGCAACGTGATGTATGCCGATCGCCAGGGAAACACGTGGTATCTCTACAACGGCGCCGTGCCGCGTCGCGATCCGCGTTTTGATTGGACCAAGCCGGTCGATGGCAGCGATCCGGCGACCGAGTGGCAAGGCTTTCACACCATCAACGAGTTGCCGCAACTCACAAATCCCAAAACGGGTTGGATGCAAAACTGCAATACCACTCCGTTTCTGCTGACAAGTGAAGGCAATCCGGATCCAAAACAGTTTCCGAAGTACATGGTCCAGGAGGGCGACAACCCTCGTGGCGCAGTCTCCAGAGAGATCCTTGCAAGCAAACCAAAATTCACGTTCGATGAGTGGATAAAATTTGCGTTTGACACGCGTGTTATGAGCGTCGGCAGACGATTGCCCGGACTTCTTACCGCACTCAAACAGCGTCTCGATAACTTTCCGCGAACCGGCTCCGCTGAAGAGACGCGGCTGCGCGAAGTGTATGACGAGCTTTCTCGCTGGAATCATCGCAGTGCGAACGACTCGGTCGCGATGACTATCTTCAGTCTCTGGCACGAGCGTATCTCTCGCGATCAAAACCTGAACGTTTTCACCGCACTTACCGAGGTTCTTAACACACTCCAACGTGATTTCGGGACCTGGAAGGTTGCGTGGGGTGAGCTCAACAGACTGCAACGTCGTGACGAAAGCAAGGATGAGGAGTTTCAGGATTCTAGACCAAGTCTTCCGGTCAGTGGTGTAAACGGTAATGACGGCGCTGTCTTCACCTTTTACGCCGCACCTACACGCGGACAAAAGCGACGCTACGGTGTTGCCGGCGGAACGTATATCAGTGTCGTTGAGTTTGGACCGACCGTGCGCGCTCTCTCGGTCCACCCCTTCGGCGCCAGCGGCGATCCGAAGAGCAAACACTACATGGACCAGTCACCGCTCTACACACGCGGCGAATTCAAACCCGCCTCGCTAACATTGGAAGACGTCAAAGCCAATCTCGAATCCTCCTATCATCCCGGCGAAGAACCCAGATGAACACAGACTAGATCCGCGTTCATCCGTGTTCATCTGTGGCCAAAAACAAGCCACGTGATCGGTTGACTGCGGGAGTACAAGCATGGTTCCTATTTCGATACTCGATCTCGTTCCTGTCATCCTGGGTGAAACACCGCGCGAAGCGCTGCGCAAGAGTCTCGACCTTGCGCAACATGCCGAGAAGTTTGGTTACAAGCGCTACTGGGTTGCCGAACATCACAACATGACCGGCATCGCGAGCGCTGCGACGTCTGTCGTAATCGGATATCTTGCCGGTGGGACGTCGACGATTCGTGTGGGTTCGGGCGGTATCATGCTGCCGAATCATCCGCCGCTCGTTATCGCAGAGCAGTTTGGCACACTTGAATCACTCTATCCCGGTCGCATCGATCTCGGACTCGGTCGCGCTCCTGGAACTGACTCACGAACGTTGCGCGCGTTGCGTCGTGATCCGATGCGTGAACATACTTTTCCTCAAGACGTTGTCGAACTGCAGTCATTCCTCGCCGAAACTAAATCCGGACAATCTGTGCGTGCAGTTCCTGGCGCCGGCACCGAAGTTCCGATCTGGCTCCTCGGTTCGAGCACCTTCGGCGCCGAACTCGCCGCATCACTCGGACTTCCCTACGCCTTCGCCTCGCACTTCGCTCCCGACGCACTACTCC
>DATEIS010000342.1:0-9996 GCA_035278765.1 Pyrinomonadaceae bacterium
GATTCCGCTTGGTTTCCTCACCCTGCATAGTTCGATCATCAATCGGGTATTAGATCAGAAATTCCGCTGGCGTGTAATCCTGATTGATGCCCTGAAGTTCCTCGCGGTGACGATTCCGGTGCTGCTGGTTGTATGGCTACTCTATTACCTGCTGAACAAGATCTCAGCTCGTTATCCGGCCCCAGTGGTGGTAGTGCCGCCAGTCAACCTGGCTGCTCCGCCAACAACGCAAACTCCGCCAGCAACGCAACCGCTTCATTGGCCAAGTCTGGTTTTTACCACGTTGCGTTTTATGCTGTTGGGTGTGGCGTTTCCGCTCGCGACAATTCATCTGTGGATTGCTGTCGCCGGTGGTGAGCTACGCACTCTCTTCAGCGAGGGGGCGAAATCCTTTTTCAAACAATTGGGTGCGGCACTCGCGCGTGCCTTTTCGTCACATTCTGTTTTGCTTTACGGGCTCGGCTTGATCGTTTTCTTTGTGTTGCCGTACGTCACCTTGATACCGACATTCACAGTTAGCGGCAACAAGACGGAGTTCGCGGTTTTCGGTTTGCGACTGCTGCTGGCATTCCTGTTCAGCCTGGTTGGTTGGACGTCGACGTTGACGGCTCTCGCGAGAACTGCACCCGTCTTGCCAACCGAAGTTTCGGCGTCGAATGTCGCGCTGCCGACGGAGTCGGCTGCTTGAAGATATGAGATTCCCCGGACCAGCAATTCGGCAGGTCAACCGCATGACGCGTGAGCATGCAATGCTTCTCTCGTTTGCGGGCGCAGCGATTTTGTTTCTTTTCCTGCCGTCGTCTCACACTAATCGGATTGCATTCAATTGGACCACTGATACTGCTGATAGAAACGAAGCCACCGTCGATGCCGCGCTACAGGAAGCGGCGAACACGGCGCTCGGAAAGCACGACGGAACAGTCATAGTTATGGACACGCGAACCGGTCGGATCCGCGCGATGGTCAATCCACCACTGGCCTATTCCCAGGCGTTAATGCCCGGCTCGACCATTAAGCCTTTCACGGCGCTGGCTACCCTGCGCGCCGAATTGGTCGATCAAAGTTCGCGCACTGTCTGTCCTGGTCGCTTCACGGGACTGAATTTTTCCCTATCCTGCGTACACGCGGATCACCTGCCTCCGTTTTCACCATCGCAGGCGCTCGCCTACTCCTGCAACCACTATTTCGCTGCCGCCGGCCAGCGACTTGGTAGAGACAAGTTAGTGGCTACTCTACGCGAGTTCGATTTCGGCCAGGCGACAGGGATCTCGGAAGAAGAGGTTAGCGGCGTCTTGCGTCCGTGTGAGATCGGAAACAACGCGCGCCTGCGTAGCTCCGAACCTAATATGGCTGACCAATCGGATTGCCTGGAGCGGGCAGCCGTGGGCGAAAGCAATCACATCCAGGTCACCCCCGTACAATTGTTGACAGCCTACGCGGCCCTCGTAAATGGCGGACATTTGTTCAAACCACAGGTGGCTTCAGGAAATCATTTTCAACCTGTCGAGCGGTCCAACATCAGCATCGCCTCAGAACATCGCGCCATCATCATCGACGGCATGCGCGGAGCGATCAATTACGGTACGGCGCGCGCAGCACGACTCGATTCGCTACCGTTAACCATCATTGGCAAGACTGGTACGGCGATGCCTGCAACAGGATTTCGCAACAACGGCTGGTTTGTTGGATTCGCGGCCCCGTTTCAGAGCAGCGGCGAATTAGATTCAGCGCGAATCGATTTGGCAATACTGGTTCTCCTGCCGCGGGCGCACGGATCAGATGCCGCAAAACTGGCGCGGCCGATTTTCGAGACGTACGCCAATGAGATTAAGCGCGAAGGCACCGACACAACTACTGTTTCTGAAAGCCCTGCCAATCCCAGTGATGCACGAACTTCCTCGGATGCGCCGTCACTCATCAAAGTTCACCTCGTGCGCGAGAACGTAACGCAAACACTGTCACTCGAAGACTATGTCGCGGGAGTGCTGCGCAGCGAGAACTCAGTTGAATCGGAGACGGAAGCATTGAAGGCACTTGCTATCACGATTCGGACGTACGCGCTGAAGAATATGGGCCGTCATGCAAAACACGGCTACGACTTTTGTTCGACAACACACTGTCAGAGGTTCGCCGGCCGAAATCCGATCAGCTCTTTGTCGGACAGTCGAGTCTCTGCTGCAGTTCGGGCCACCGAAGGTCAGGTGCTGTTCGATGATCATTCCCAACCGATCGACGCATACTTCAGTGCCTCCTGTGGTGGCGAGACTGCCAACATCCGGAACCTATGGGGTGTGACTCCGACCTTCTATCTCCGCGGCGTGCGCGATGAATACTGCGATACCGGTTCTCACGCTGAGTGGACTGATACCATTAGCCGCGCAGATCTCCTGCGGGCCCTGCAAACTGATTCGAGAACCGATGTCGGCAACCGGCTGAATCAGGTTTCAGTCAGCAAGCGCGACGAAACGCGTCGTGCAGAATTCATCACGCTCGACGGTGAGCATCGCAAGACTGTGCGCGGCTGGGATTTCAAGATTATCGTGGGGCGAGCACTCGGCTGGAATGTCTTGAAGAGTTCGCGATTCGAAGTTGCTCGTTCAGGCTCGACCTTCATTTTCCGAGGCAGCGGTTTCGGTCATGGACTGGGCCTGTGCCAGGAGGGCGCACATGTGATGGCTGCGCGTGGAGCGAGCTATCAGAAGATTCTCGAGAAATATTTCCCCGGGACAGTCGTAAAAAAAGAGGTAGAGAAGCAGGCACAGGGCTCCCCCGCGAAAGTTGATGTTACTGGCAGATCGAAGGCGGACATTTTGCTAAGCACGTTGGGCCATAGACATTCCCTGACCGCCGGACTCAACCTCAATTCCCGATTTCTAACCATCTCCTCCGAGAATTTTCGCCTCGCTTATCCCGCCGATGTCGATCGGCGCACCGTTAACCAGATTCTGAATATGCTGGAATCGAGTCGTAACGATTTTCTGCGCCGGGTTTCAGCCGCAGCTCCCGCGGTCAATGTCCCGCGAGTCGAAATTCGACTAAATGAAAGCACCGGTGACTTCACCTCACGCACGGGTCAGCCGTGGTGGGCCGCTGCCGCGACCCGGGGCAATCGGATCGAATTGCAACCCGTGGCTATCCTGAAGCAGCGCGGTGTTCTCTTCACCACGCTTCGACATGAATTAGCGCACATCATGATCGATTCCATCAGCAACAAGCGCGCGCCCCGGTGGTTGGAGGAAGGCTTTGCGCTTTATCTGGCGGCTGAGGGTCAATCCATTTCGCGTTACATTACGCGGCGCCGTCTTGCAGAAGATGAACTCGAACAGCGTCTACAGCACCCACGGACGCAGGAAGAGATGCGAACACTTTACGCTGAAGCGTATCTCATGGTTGCCGAATTGATTCGCCGTCAAGGTGAACCGAGTGTCTGGACCAGGCTGACGGCTTATTAGAGAAATTTCACCTGCGTGGTTAACGCCAACCAGGGCGCGAACACTGTGCGCCGTACCGAATTAGCGAAACACGATTTGAAAACATTTTTCGCAGTTTGCGCATAATTGTTTAAGGAGGTGAGCTATGGCAATTCGCAGAACTACGGTTCATCCTGTGGTTGGCACAGTAGAATGGGAGACGGACAAACTCGAGTCTGGTCGCGCAATCAGGCTGCTAAACAATTTTGAGAAGAATATTGGGGTAGTTCTGGTACCGCAGTTGGTAGACATCAATGATGTCCGGACCGACGCCTTACAAAAGGCAGGCGCTAAGTTCAACGGCAAGCTGAAATTCTTCAAACCGGCACACGCGCAACTCCTGGCCGCTTTCGCGGAAGTTGAAAAGGCGGGGTTGAAAAAGCGTCTGATCTCCATTGCCGGTTCATTCAACGCTCGCCTCCAAAAAAGAAAGGGTGGTGGGTTCGTCCAGACTCCTTCCAATCATTCCTTCGGCACGGCCTTCGACATCAACTCCGATTTCAACCCACAGGGCAAGAAGCCACCCGCCGTCGGTCAGCCAGGCTCGGTTCGTGAACTGGTGTCGATCTTTGAAAAACACGGATTCAGGTGGGGCGGCCAATTTCCAACACCCGATGGAATGCATTTCGAAGTTACCAAAATTCTTCCGAGGGAAACCGTAACTGTACCGCGGCCCGTAGAAGTCAGGCTAAACGGAAATCCGATTGGTGTGCCGGCTATTCAAATTGAGGATGCTGTCTGGGTTGGCGTTAACAACCTGATAACGCTGCTCGACAATCCTAACGATGCTGTGAAGGACGAAGTGATCGGCACGGGAGTGACACCCCCGACATTTACCGTCCGTGTAAATGATCGCGAGCTAACGCTCGAGCGAATGGAAACACAAGGTATCGGTTTCGTTCGGTTCAACGATATCCAACCACTCTACAGCATTCCCTTTACTCTTGTGCCAGGAGACAAACCGCGGCTGGAACTCACCTCCTGACATTCTGGTGGAATAAGGTCTCAACGATCTCGATCCTTGTTTATTAACAGCGTGAAGCTCACGCGGATCGCAAACTATGCAGCGGTGGGGTTTGGGTCACGGAATAAAGTTGTGGCTCAGACTTCCGGATTCGAAGGTTCGCTTCCTCTTGGTTATCATCGATCAAGTGCTCAATCTTAATGCCCGTTCGCTATTCCCAAACACTCGCTCATTGTGATACTAAGCCCTAAGCATGGAATATGTAGGCGAATATCTAATACCGCTGGCGGCAATAGTGTTGGTGGTGGTCGTATGGTTTTGGGAGGATATCGCCATTGTAGTGCTTCTGGTAAAACGGCTAATCGCGCGTCTCTGGCAGTTCTAGCTTGTCTCGATCAGCACACGAAGATTCCTGATCTCCCTAGCAGTCTCAAAGATGAGCTCTCAAACTTGCGCGTAATATAGTTAGGCCCGCTGCGGCACTAGCCGGGCCAATCGAAAAGAACGGATAGTGTCGGCGATCCACCGCCGGCGTTCAGAATTAGTTCCTTCGGATGGCGGCGCAACACTGCGGTTGATACGTCGAAGTCACGTATCACGCCTTGAGCTCTCAACTCCTGCTCCGGAGAATCGAGGCATACTGATAGAAACATGGGAAGACCATGCACATTAGTCACAACTCCCATGCTTCCCGCAGACTGACCTGCAAAGAAATCGAAGGACACGTCCTCAGCTTTTTGGACCATCCGTCCGATCCCTGCGAGGCCGAACATTCCGACTGTTGGAGGAAACGCCCTAATTCCGAATAATGTCTCGATCACCTCACGCGGCGGCACAATCTTGACACCATAAATCCATCCTGACGCAGTGCTTCCAATCGCGAGTTTCAGTAACCATCGCTCTATCAATGGTCCACTCACTGTGACTTGCAAAGACTGAGCTTGCTTCAGGAACGCCAGGCACGTATCACCCAATACCTTGATCTCGGCATCGAGTGGAGAAAGTTCGCTGTTGTGCTTCGCGCACAAAATGTTTGCTACCAGGCTGTCAATGCCAATGGGTGTATCGGGTGGTACGCGCAGCCCACTTGTTAGCACTGGCCCATCGCCGAAGAGGCTCCTGGTGACGACATGCTCACGACTTATTGAGTCACATCCGCCTATTGCGGACGCATAGCACCGGCTCGTGTTCGACATCCTGCCCTTTCTTGTGTTCACGGGAACCAGAAAAATACTCGGATAGAATTCTCCTTTGCTTATTCACATACCAGCCTAACGCTGAACCTGAGCGGCGGGCACACACAACCTGACAAAAAAGGTCCTCATGGCAAGTCCGCTTCTGTTCGGCAATTAGCGTGGGATGAAATTGTACTTAATCACCCCGGTAACTCTGACGGGTTCGCCTTCTAACAATGTTGGTGAGAACTTAGCTGCTCGCGCGGCGGCAACACATACTGACTGCAATAGCGGATGGCCGTCTATAGCATGTGCGGAGCTGACGTTACCCTGTTCGTCGATGAGGACCTGAACTGTAACCGTGCCGGAAACGTGTGCCGCGCGGGCAAGAGCTGGATAAGCTGGTTGTGGTAGTGATAAAGCCTTTCCGTTAAGCACACCACCCTCAATCTTTTCGTTCTGAGTTGGCTCTGCTCCAACTGCCATCGCAGAAATAACAGGCGCTTCGACTCTCAGACTGGAACTCACGGTTTGCCAAAGCTCGGATCCGACCGCTTGATCTGCATCTGATCTAATAAACACCAAGCCTATTAAGCGCAAATTCCACCGCACCCAAATCACCTCACCGCTTTTCCTTCCACTACTTTTGGACCGCAGTCGAACCCCTTCCGCTTGCTTTGATCCTATCTGAGTTTCGAACGAGGTTCGTTCCGCAGTACTTTTACCCGATCCCAGTGTTACCGCTACCTTGTTAAGTAATGGTTCTGTGAAGTTCTCGATCGCCGCCGGCAATTCACTCCGCAGGACCAGGCGCTGCGTTACAACAATCGTAAGCTGAACCGAACTTCCTTTGCGTTGGATTACAAACTGCTGGACTTCCGGTGTGGTCTCGTCTGTAACTGAATATCCGGCCGGGTAATCAAAGGAAATCCAGGCGGCGGCAAAATGACTTAATTGGGGCCCAGCGGATTGTGCGTGAGTGCTAACACTGAGAAACGAAATAATCATTCCGATTCCTATCGCAAGTTTATTAGTTGAAGTCACAAGTGTTCCCTTTCAAATGCGCCAGGAATCAAAAATCTCATCTGAGGTGAGGCGAATCCGCGAAAGATCGTAATGATCGCACTTCAGCCACAATCGTATCGTCATGAGGACTTGCTGACATGAGCTGTGCCCTTCTTTAGTTTCGGTGTCCGCAACTCCTCTATCCTCGTTTAGATTAGGGCAGCACCTCGTCGACTGACTTCCCGACCACAAATCCATTTCAAGCAAACCGTTTTGGTCATTCCACCTTCAAGACAACTAACGCCACAGGCACTTGGGCGCCAAACGATTCAGGTTGTGCTTCCTGTACCTCAGCATTACGATTAAAGAGCAGCCGTCGTCAGGATTCCTTTCATTGTCAAGCTGGTTAGATCTTCTTACTGACTCGCTCGACACATCTCAAAAACTTAAACGCCTGCACTTCATTTGAGAGGTTCTTTTTCCTCTCTTCAACTGTCGAAAGGAATCCCAGGCCAAGTGCCTTAACCAGCTCTCCCCAGAACTTCGGTGTCCAGGGGGCAGCATCAATCTCAAACACCTTTCCTGTCCTATCTAATGCATTTTTCCAAAATCCAGCTCGCTCTGCCTGGATTTGACGAGTAAACTCTCGAAACTTTGGAATAATCTTTGTTTCCGCTACACTCGTAGCATATTGGGAAACTGCCTCGATGGTATCGCCATTCTTGATGCGATTTTCTACTTCAGACGTTAACTCTTGTATGTAATAGTTGAAGCCTTCACGATTGTCCTTGGTTTTGTTTCTTACTGTCAGAATCTGATCCGAAGTCAGTGCGCTTGCCTTCGGAATCAGATAATTGAAAGCCGGGAAAATAAGGAGAGCCTTCATCATTTCCCTGGAAAATGTCGAGTTCCGCGACGTGAATAGCGATGGCAAAATTAGATCTTCCCGAAGTAAATGATCAAGGTGATCCTGCCACAAATAGATGTGTTGTTCGTTTTGGACAAGGTACGGCATTCTTAATATTGGTGAAGCTATCTCATCTAAATAGGTGTTCGTCAGATTCACGGTATCCGAATGATCGAGTTCGCTGCTTGGCGAAAGCCGCTCTAATACTCCTTCACTAAAAAGCAGCTCATTCTGGTGATTCCAGTTCAATATAAACTCATCCGCATCGACCTGTTTTCCGCTCTCACGGTCAGTAAAAGTCCAACCTCTTACAGCAGTGATGACGAGTTTTAAGCGGGTTGTGTCCTTAACCTCCTTTCTAAGAATTACTCCTTCACTGCAAGTCCTGTGATCAGAGGCAGGAAGGTAAATCTTTTCGTAAACGATAGCCAGACTGCTCAACTCACTTCTGTCGGCAATATGAAGCCCTGAGCTATAAATGATTTCCATATTTTTTGACGTTGCCTGTCTCTACTCAAACCGAACGACTTAGGTCCGGTAAAGCGGGCTCTGATGGGTGCGGAGAGTTCAATCGTGAATCCCAGCTTGGTAAGCTCCCAACAGAAAGCCACCAGTGCCAGCAAACAGATCGTTCATTGGTACGTTCTCCATCATAAAGAACCTCGGTCGCTAAACCCTTGGCATGGAGGGCCAGCAATCATATCGACCTTTACTCCTTTAGCTGCTTGGTTGGCTTTTCATTTCCCTTAAACCGAAATCTCAATAGGGTGAATTCTTCTAGTCCACTATCACGGGCTGCCTTGGCACAGACTCGAATCAGGTAGCCTACTAATGCTACTAGCCCCAAATATCCCAAACCTTCCCACATAAGCTGTACCTCCAACGAAAGCCGATTAGTTACGCACCCATTACTCAACTTGTAAATCTGACTTTGCCCACTTAACAGGCGAGCGATACAGACATTTTAATTTATGTCCGAGCGATGCGATGAAAGTACTCCTCCTTCTGACCTCTGGCTACTCCTATTTCCTAGAAAAATAAGAGTTGACAATCGGTCCAAGAACATCTTCCAACAAAACCAAATAGGACTGCACATTCTGACAAACGCTTCGAGTAGTAGAAATGATTTCCCACGCACTATCTTGGTGTAAGAAGTTTGGCGTTGCCGCTCGTCGCTCGCGGGCCTCTTGCGTCATATGCCTACGCCGTTCGAAAGTAAAAGGAAGGGCGTGGTCGTATTAAACTTGACCTCCTGCCGAAAAACACAAAAAAGAAATCTCTCGTAACCCGTGGCCGTAAATTGAGGGACGGTTACACCCGACTTCCTTGCACATGCAGACGTCCCTTGATAATCACGAAAGACGTCCTGCTGTAAGCCTCCCGCGATTACACCCACGAGTTACTAGAGATTTCCGGTTTTTTGAGCTCCTCCCAAATTCGCTACCGGCCTAAAATGGAAAAAATTGGACCATGAGAGTGTTGTTGGACCACCTCGCTCGGCGTCAGACCCGATAAGGAACTATGTGGTCTGAAGCCATTATACTCTTCCTTAAACAACCTGATTTTTTCTTTCGCGTCCTCGAGCGAAAGAAACCAATTGACGTTCAGGCACTCGTCGCGAAAGCTACCATTGAATGATTCGATGAAGGGATTATCCGTTGGTTTTCCGGGCCGTGAGAAGTCCAGCGTCACCTGGTTGTCGTAAGCCCACTTGTCCAACGCCTTAGAGATGAACTCGCTCCCGTTGTCGACCTGGATTCGTTTCGGCACTACCCCGCGCAACGCTTTGATTCTTTCCATCACCGCCACTACGTCGAATCCTTTCAGGTTCTGGCCCACCTCGATCTCCAGACATTCGCGACTATAATTATCGACTAAAGTTAAGGCCCGAAATCTGCGCCCGTCAAACAGCTGATCACTGACGAAATCCATGCTCCAGCACTGATGTGGTCCAGTCAGCAGCGGACGCTGCTGACGATGGGCTGCGGTCTTGTTGCGGCGCGGTCGCTTACTTCTTAAATTCAGCCCTTCTTCCTTGTAAATGCGGTAAGTTCGTTTGTGATTGTCACGCCAACCTTCACGTCGCAGCAGCACTTGAATGCGCTCAAAGCCATAGCGCACCCGCGTCTCGGCGATCTCTTTCAGGCGCTGCCGCACGGCGCGATCGTCGCGCGGATGGCCCACATACCGATAGACGCTGCGATGCAAAAATACTGTCGCACAGGCACGTCGCTCCGAGACGCGATACTCCATCAACAGCATGCTCGCCAGTTGTCTTCGTTGCCGCACCCTCAGAGCTTTTTTTTTAACACGTCCTGCAGCATCTGTTTGTCGAGCGTCAGGTCCGCCACGATCCGCTTCAACTGCGCGTTCTCTTCTTCCAACTGCCGCAGGCGGCGCAACTCCGCCGGGTCCAACCCGCCATACTTCTTTTTCCAGCTGTAGAAAGTAGCTTCGCTGATCCCCAACTTGCGA
>DATEIS010000343.1:0-23385 GCA_035278765.1 Pyrinomonadaceae bacterium
GCCGGTCGCTTCAACAAGCTGCGCAGGCCATAGCGGATGTCTTTGATGATCGAATCCATAATGTCAGATCTTTACGGATGTTGTTCCGTTCTCTTGGCTCCGTAGGAGCAGAATGTTTATAGCCGCACCACCCTAAATCACATTTCGCTTCGCCAGGAGCGACATGTCACATTGCGCTCCTACGGAGCGCAGTGCCTTTACATCATTGAGCTATAAACATCTGGCTCCTACGGAGCCTCATTCGTACCTGAGTGCTACCAACGGATCCACCTTCGTCGCGCGGCGCGCCGGGATGTAGCAAGCGAGCAGCGCCACGAACAGCAGCAGCACCGTGATTGCCACAAACGTGAATGGATCCTTCTCACCAACACCAAACAAGAAACTTCTCAGCAAGCGCACTAACGCAAAAGCAGCAGCAAGACCGATAACCAGTCCAACTCCGATCACAGCCATTCCCTGCCCCAGAATCATCTTCAGCACATCGCCAACCTGCGCGCCCAACGCGATGCGAATACCCAGTTCATGCGTGCGTTGCGTCACTGTGTAAGCCGTGATGCCGTAGATTCCGGCTGCCGACAAAAGCATCGCGACTGTGCTGAAGAGTCCCAACAGGAAGAGATTGAACCGCGGCTGAGTGATCGACGCGCTGACAACGTGGTCCATCATCTGCACGTTCGACACCGGGACGGACTTGTCGACTTCGTTAACGATCTGTCGCACCGACGCACTCAAATTCGCCATCTCGGCATTTGAGCGCACCACGAGCGACATCGACGGCCAGTAATCCTGCAACGACGCAAAGTAGACTTCCGCCGTCGGCTCTTCACGAAGCTCGAGACTGCGAACATCCGCGACCACGCCGACGATCTCAAACCACACCGGCTGGTTATTGTCTGTGCCTCCGAATGTGATCCTTTTTCCAATCGGGTTCTCGCCTGAAAACTCTTCGTCCGCCAGTTTCTGGTTGACGATCATCACGCGCGGTGACTTTTCATTATCGCGGTCGGTGTAAGCGCGGCCCTGAAGTACGGGAATTCCCATCGCGCGAAAGTAATTCGGACTGACGGCGCGATAGTTCGCACTGGGCCACTTGTCAGGAGTTGTAATCGGACGTCCATCGATACGGAACCCCGCTGTTGGTCCCTTGTCGAGAGGCAGCGTATTGATGACGCCAGCATCCTGCACCCCGGGAACAACGCTGACTTTCTGAAGCACCTGACTGTAGAACTTGTCGAAGTCTGCCTGTTTTTTGTAGCTGGGGCCTGAAGGCGTTAACTTCGCGGTCCACACGTGTTCCGAAACGAATCCGGTGTTTACTGATTGCAGACGCAGAAAACTTCTGAACAGCAAACCTGCGCCGACCAGCAGTACAACCGACAGCGCTACTTCAAACACAATCAGCGCCTGGCGAAAGCGATTCTGACGTCGATTCCCCGAAACTCCGCGCCCGGTTTCTCGAATTGCTTCCTGAACATCGGGACGCGAAATCTGCAATGCGGGCACGAGACCGAAGAGGATTCCGGTGAGCACTGACGCCGCGAATGTGAAACCTAAAACACGCAGGTTCAGGTTGATCTCATTCAGACGCGGAAAATTACCGGGCAGGAGTTTAGTGATTCCAGCAACTCCCCAATAAGCAATCAATAACCCAACAAGGCCGCCCGTTAGCGCGAGAACCGTGCTCTCGGTAAACAACTGGCGCACGACGCGCGCGCGCGAAGCGCCGAGCGCAGAACGAATCGCCATCTCTTTGTGTCGTGAAGCGCCACTCGCGAGCAACAAGTTCGCGACATTCGCACAGCCGATGAGCAACACGAACGTAACCGCACCGAGCAACAACCAAAGCAATTTGTTTGTATCGCCGACGAGGTGTTCCTGAAGTGAAACAACTCGATTGAAACGACGATTGTTTGTATCGGGATACTGCTGTCGCAGCCGCGTCGTAATCGTTTCCATTTCAGCGACGGCTTGCGGCAGCGTTACACCAGGTTTCATGGTCGCGACCGCAGCGAGATAGCCCATGCCGCGCGTTTGTGTCACGTCCTGGTTGGGCCACAACTCAGGTACGAGCTTCAAAGGAGGAACCCAGATTTCTGTTTTATCCGGATACTGAAAGCCCGAGGGAGCAACACCCACGACGGTGAAATTCTTGCCGTCGAGTGTGATTGGTTTTCCAACCAGAGAGGGATCCGAGCCGAATCGTCGTTGCCAGAGCGCATGACTGACAACGACGACCGGCTCGTGCCCCGCTTGCTCATCCTGAGGAATGAACAACCGTCCATACCGTGGAATGATTCCAAAGACGTCGAAGAAGTTCGCGTTAGTTTGTGCGAGCTCGATGCGTTCAGCAGAATCGGAGAGCGCAAGGTTCGAAGTGGTTTGCTTGATTGCAGCGAGATTTTCAAAGACTGAGTTTTGCGCGCGCCAGTCGAGAAAGTTTGCCGACGTTACCTGAACTCGTTTGCCCGCCGGATTCAACTCCTGAATAGCAACGATGCGGGATGCCGTCGTATAAGGCAGACGTCGCAGGAGCACGCTATCAACCACGCTGAAGATCGCAGTGCTGGCACCGATACCAAGCGCGAGCGTGATCACGATCAAACCCGTGAATCCCGGATGCTTCAACAACCCTCGCACGCCATAGCGAATGTCTTTAATTATTGAATCCATTCGATCAATCCATCTACAGATTACACAGATTCAAAAAAACATCTGCGTAATCTGTGGATGGCCTTTCATTCGTATCTGAGCGCCACGAGTGGATCGACCTTCGTCGCTCGACGCGCCGGCACAACGCACGCAATGAATGCCACCGCAATCAACAAGCCCGCCACCGCCACAAACGTAATCGGATCCTTCGCCGTGACGCCGAACAGCAACGACGCCATCACTCGCGTCAGAGCAAACGCCCCAACCAATCCAATGATCACGCCCACCACCGACAGCAACATTCCCTGCCTTACGACGAGCTTCAAGACATCCAGCCGTCGCGCGCCGAGGGCCATGCGCACACCGATCTCATGTGTTCGTTGCGCGACCGTGTAGGACATCACGCCGTAGATTCCGGTCGCCGCCAGGATCATCGCGAGTGCCGCAAACGCTCCGAGTAACGTCGTGCGATAACGTGGCACGGCCACCGATGAATCAACCCAGTCAGTCATCCTTTTCACTTCTGAAATCGGTTGATCGGGATCCAACGCATGAACTTCCTGACGCACGGCGCCAACGATGCTCAGAGGATCGTTCTGCGTGCGGATGACAAGATTCCTTCGACTGGCAAAGTCGCGGGTCGGTAAATACATCGCAGGGAACGGCTGGGCTCCAAGGGAATTGTGGAGGACGTCGCCCACAACGCCGATGATCTCGAAAGCAACGCCGCTCATCCCTGAGACCAGACGTTTGCCCAGCGGATCTTCGTTCGGGAAAACCGTGTCGACGAGTTGCTTGCTGACGATTGTTACCGGTTTGTCTTCTCTGACTTCCTGTTCGGTAAAGTTGCGTCCACGCAAAAGCGGAATACGCAAGGCGCTGAAATAGTTTGTATTGATTAAACGGAAGTCAGCATTCAAAGATTGATCCGGTGTAACCGGTGGCCGGCCTTCGACCGTGTAAGGCAAATCGCTAAGCTGGCCACTCATGGGAAGCTCGGTGACCAGACCAACAGACTGCACGCCTGGTAAGGAGCTGACGCGCGACTCGAGTTGTTCGAAAAAGTTTGCCCGCCGTCCTTCGCCTTCGTATTTCTTATTATTTAAATCGATTCTGAACGTTAGTACGTTGTTCGCATCGAACCCGGGATCGACCGATTGCAGCGCGATCAGGCTTCGCACCAACAGACCAGCACCGATTAATAGAACGACAGCGATTGCACTCTCGAAAACGACGAGCAAACTGCGCGTTCGATTTCGCAAAGTGCCTTCAGTACCGCGAGCTCCGTCTTTCAACGAGTCGATCAGGCCCACTTTTGCAGTGCGGAACGCGGGGGCGAGACCAAACAACAACCCGGTTGCGATTGAGATCGCAAATGTGAACGCGAGGACATAGCCGTCAATCTTCACGTCGATCGTCGGCGGCAAGGTGTTTGCACTTAAAGCGACGAGCAGTTCAACCCCCCAGACTGCAAGCAAAGCACCGAGCGCGCCACCCGCAATTGAGAGCAACAGACTCTCAGTGAGCATCTGACGAATAATGCGCAGTCGACTTGCGCCGAGCGCAGTTCTCAACGCGATCTCTTTTTGTCTTGCAGCCGCGCGCACCAGCAGCAGATTGGCAACGTTCGCGCAGGCAATGAGCAGCACAAACGCAACGGCGCCGAAGAGAACGAAAACCGTAGTTCTCGTTCCGCCTACGAGTTGTTCTCGCAATGAAACGAGTCGCAGGCTGCGGCCTGTGTTGGAATCAGGAAACTGTTGCTCGAGTTGAGCAGCGATCGTATCGGTGTCAGCCTGTGCCTGGGCCAGAGTGACGCCGGGTTTCAGTCGACCGACCGGCCGCAGGAAGGCAGCCTTGCGCCACTTCATCTCCGGCGGGCCGTCGAAGCTGATTGGAATCCACAACTCGCCTGACTGCGGAAAGCTCACACCGGCCGGCATTACACCGACTACCTGATACGACTTGCTATCGAGAATTATCGTCTTGCCAACGATGTTTGGATCAGCGGCGAAACGCTTTTGCCAGAATGCGTGACTCAGAATGGTGACCTGATCCTGCCCCAGCTTTTCATTATCAAGAGTGAAGGTGCGACCCAGGGCCGGAGTTACGCCGAAGACATCGAAGTAATTCCCGCTGACGATGGAGGCCATGAGACGTTCCGGCTCACCGGAACCGGAGAGATTTACGCCCCCTGTTAAGGTGCCTGAAGCTGCAAACTGTTCGAACGTTTTGTTTTGACTGCGGTAATCAAGGAAGTCGGGAGGAGAAACGCTGGCGCGACTAGGGCCGTTACGAATGTTTCCCCACATCCAGACAAGTCGATCCGGTTCAGGAAATGGGAGTGGACGAAGAATCACCGCATTGACGAGACTGAAGATCGCCGTGTTCGCGCCGATACCGAGAGCAAGCGCGATAAGCGCGATCACCGTGAATCCCGGACGCTTCAACAACCCTCGCACGCCATAGCGAATGTCTTTGATTATGGAGTCCATTGTGAGAACCTCCGATTAAGGGAGCTCAAGAGGTTTCTCCCGCAAAGGCGCAACGGCGCAAAGGAAGACCTCCGGCAATCGAAGGGTTTTCTTTGCGCCGTTGCGCCTTTGCGGGAGAAACTTCATTACTCATATCTGAGCGCGTTCAGCGGGTTCACACGCGATGCGCGACGCGCGGGCAGGTAACCCGCGAGCAGCGCAACGATCGTGAGCACGAGACTCGCGCCAATCAACGTCAACGGATCTGTGGGCTTCAATCCAAACAGTTGTGTCGAAATCAGTTTTGCGCCAATCAATGCGGCGGGAATACCAATAACCAGTCCTGCTAAAACGAGATACAGCGTCTCTTTCAAGATCATCAACGCGATGTTTCCGCCACGCGCGCCGAGCGCCATGCGGATGCCTATCTCATTCGTGCGACGTGCCACGCCGTGGGCCATCACGCCGTACAGACCGATGCACGCGAGGATCAATGCGAGCGCGCCAAAGAAGCTCACGAGTTGAGCGATCAAACGCTCCTGATCCAGGTTCTCACGTAGTTGTTCGTCGAGTGTGGTAATGCCATAGATCGGTAACTTGTCGTCGATCTGATTGAGCATTTGCCGCACTTGCGGGGTGAGCGACTTCGGATCAGAAGTGGTGCGAATGTGAATGGTGGCGCTGTACGCGCCCTGCTCCTGAATCTGAAGTATCGGGCGATAGACCGCGGGCTCGGTTTTATCTCGCGCATCATTCGTCTTGATATCGCCGACGACACCGACAATCTCGAGCGGCGCGCCGCTATCAGTCTCATCGTCGAACGAAAACGTGCGCCCGATCGGGTTTTGATCTTTGAAAAACTTTTCCGCGAAGGTTGAGTTGACGACTGCGACTCGCGGTGATGATGCAGTGTCGCGTAGTTCGATTTCACGGCCCCGCAGGAGCGGTACTCCGAGCGTTTCTGCATACTTCGGGCCCGTCAGCAGATCCTGAACAACCAAATCATCGTCAGGCTGCGGGGTATAACCGCTGATCTGGACGCTGCTTGATCTCATCGAGCCGCTCATCGGAGCGTAGGTCGCGATTGACACGTTGCGCACGGTCGGAAGCGAACTGAGACGTTCGATGACTTGCCCGTAGAGTCCTGCGAGCTCGGTAGTTTTATATCCGGCCAGACGTGAATCGATTCCAACCAGCAGCACGTTATTTCGATCGAACCCCACGTCTTCGTTTTGCAGTTTGAGAAGACTCCGCGCAAACAATCCCGCGCCGGTGAGCAGTACCATCGAAAGTCCCACCTGCATCACCACCATCAACGACGACAAACTGAACCGCAGCACTCTGCCTCTGGTGCGATTCTTCTCTTTCATCGCTCCCGAAAGATTCGATCGGCTAGCCTGAACTGCGGGAATCAACCCAAAAAGGAGACCGGCGAGGATCGAGATGCCCGCCGTGAATCCCAGAACCCCCACGTCGGGGCGTGTATCGAGTGGCGAGGTCTTTGCAACCAAACCAACCAGCACGAACACGCCCCATTGGGCCAGCAACACCCCGACTAAACCACCGAGACCGGCGAGCAACATGCTCTCGGTGATGAGTTGTCGAATAATTCGCCCGCGCGTTGCGCCTAGAGCCATGCGCAGAGAGATCTCAGCTTTGCGCGAAGCTGCTCGCGACAGCAACAGACTGCCAACGTTTGCACATGCAATCAGCAGTACCATTCCCACGATCGCCATCAGCATGTGCAAAGGTTTTGAATAGATCCGGCGTAATCCCGAGAGACCACCCTGGCCTTCAGCAAGCGTGATGTAAGTATTTTGAATTCCCTTTTGCCGTTCTTCAGTGAGTTGACTGCCCGCCTGTTCAGTTAAATGCTGGCGCAACTGAAGATTCACAGCCGCTTGCGCCTGGTCCATCGTCACGCCGGTTTTGAGCCGGCCCACCAACGTCAGAAAGTAGGCTTCCTTGTTGGTGAGAAACGACGGGCGTAACTCCACTTGCGGGTGAAATGAAAGCGGCAACCAGAAGTCCGGTGGACGCCGTACTCGCACGCCAAAAAACTCAGGCGGTGTGATTCCGACTACGGTGAAGTTTGTACCGTTGATAATGAAGCTCTTGCCAACGACCGACGGATCGCTGTTCAGTTCCTTTTCCCAGTAACTATGACTGATCACTGTTGCTGGTGGAGCGTCCGGCTTGTCGTCTTCAGGTGTCAGAACCCGACCACGCATTGCCTGCACGCCGAGAACGGAGAAATAGTTTCCCGTTACCAGGTGACCTCGTGCCCGCGCGGCCACATTCGCCTGCGCATCGGTCCGACGCACACTCAATGGACTTTCACCACTTCGCAGCGCCGCAATTTCCTGAAAGGATTGATTGTGATCGCGAAAGTATTCGTAAGACGCGTATGAAAAGCGCTGCCATTCACCTGTTCGCGGACTGTCCTCGAGAGACGTGCCTTCGTTTGTAGCATCGCTGAACAGCACCAGCTCTTCCGGCTTCTGAACCGGAAGCGATTTCAACATTACCGCGTTCACGAGCGTGAAGATCGCGGTGTTCGCGCCAATTCCGAGCGCGAGCGTGAGCACTGCGATCGCGGCAAATGCTTTGCGCTTTAGTAACCCTCTAATTCCGTAGCGAATATCTTTGAATAGTGTTTCCATGATCTAAAACCCCATCCACAGATTTCGCAGATTATTTTTCTGCGTAATCTGTGGATTGCCTTTCATTCGTAACGCAGTGCCACCAGCGGATCGACCTTCGTCGCGCGCCGTGCAGGCAGGTAGCACGCGATAAACGCAGCCACCAGCAAACACAACGAGACGACGCTGAACGTCAGCAAATCTGTCGGTTGCACACCTACCAGCAAATTCGCAATGAAACGCGTGAGCACCCAAGAACCCGCCAAACCAATCACGATCCCGAGCAGCGCCAGCTTCATCCCGTGTTTCACGACGAGCTTCAGAACATCTCCCGTTCGCGCTCCGAGGGCCATCCGAATGCCAATCTCCTGCGTGCGTTGTGTGACGGCAAACGCCATCACGCCATAGATCCCGATCGCTGCAAGGACCATCGCAACTGTCGCAAAGATTCCGATCATCACCGACGAAAACGAATAAAGTACGAGGGAGGCGGATTTCACTTCCTCCATCGTGCGAACATCGAATACGGGTTGATCTTTGTCGATGGACCAGACCTGTTGTCTGAGTGCGCCCGCGAGCGAAGCCGGATCCACACTCGTCTTTGCCACCAGGATCATCGCATTCCAGGGATCCTGCGCATGCGGCAGGTAATACTCCGGCTCAACCGGAATGGTGAGGTCGTGCTTAACATCCGCAATGACGCCGACAACCTGCATCCACGGCGCCGTGTCCAGTGCTCCATAAAAACGAATGCGTTTGCCGATAGCGTCCTGGCCCGGCCAGTGCCGGCGCGCGAGCGTTTCATTGACGATGACCACGGGCGTCGCACCCGCTTTGTCCTGCTCGGTAAAACCACGACCACGAATTATGGAAACGCCCATCGTGCGAAAGTAATCGGGAGAGGCAACTCGATAACGGCCGTCGTTCTCCTGACCCGGCTGCGGCTCTGGATCACCTTCAACCAAATAGGCGTCGGATGAATTGGACTGACCCAAAGGCAGATAGTTAACTACCGCCGCGGATTCGACACCGGGATATGCCTTTGCACGTTGGACCAGATCATTAAAGAACGCCTCGCGTTGCGGCAGTTCCTTGTACTTCTGTGCCGGCAACACAAGCGTCATCGTCATCAAGTTGTCAGAGTTGAACCCAGGATTCGTTCTTAAGAGTGAGAGAAAATTGCGTGTCAGAAGTCCGGCGCCAACGAGCAGCACAAGTGAGAGCGCCACTTCAAATACGACGAGCGAACTTCGCAGTCGATGAGAACTTCCACTCGTCTGCCGGCCTCCGTCTTTTAATGAACTATTGAGATTAGGCTTGGACGTCTGCCATGCGGGAGCCAGACCAAACACGATTCCACTGAGCACGGAAAGTCCGAGAGTGAAGAGAAGCACCTGAGTGTTGATGCCGAGCTGATACCAGCCGGCTACATATTTCGCGGCCTCGCCCGGATTTGCCGCGCGCAACGCAGCAATGCCCCAGAATCCGATCAGTACGCCGAGTGTGCCACCTACCAACGCGACGATGACACTCTCAGTCAACAACTGCCGAACGATTCGCCAACGACTCGCACCGAGCGCAGTTCGTACGGCGATCTCTCGCTGTCGCCCGGTCGCACGCGCAAGCAGCAGATTGGCGACGTTTGCGCAAGCGATCAACAGCACGAATCCGACCGCTCCCATCATCACCCACATCGCCGTGGCGTACTGCCGTACCGTATCGGCGACAATTGGAAAAGCAGTGGCGCCCCAGCCCGTGTTCGTTTCGGGATACTGCTTTTCGAGTCGCGCCATGATGTTGTCGATCTCTGCTTGCGCGCTCTCGATGGGAGTGCCGTTTTTGAGCCGGCCGATGATGTAGTAAGAATGACTGCCCCGACTCTTCATCAGCTCAGGAGTCATTGCGATCGGCGCATATATCTCGGCGCCTTTCGGAAAGGTAAAATTCTCCGGCATGACGCCAATGACTTTGCGCTGGATGGTGTTGATAGTGACCGTCTTGTTGAGGATCTCCGGGTCGGCTCCGAAACGCCTCTGCCAGAGACTATGAGTGATAATCGCAACCGCATCTTTGCCGGGTTGGTTTTCTTCTTCAGTGAAGTTGCGGCCCATGATTGGCTTCACGCCAAGAGCGTCGAAGAGGTTTGCAGTCACGAGGAATCCCTGAAGTCGTTCAGGTGTTTCGACACCGGTGAGATTCGGACTCCACCAGCGATAAAGCGCGAGCTGTTCGAATGTTTGGTTCTGATTTTTTAAGTCAAGATAGTTCGCAAACGTCACTTCGTTGTGCATGACGCCCTTACTCGGGAGTTTGTCCCACACCGCAACGACGCGATCGAGTTCAGGGAGCGGCAACGGCTTCAGGATTAGTGAATTAATAACGCTGAAGATTGTGGTGTTGGCGCCGATGCCGAGGGCGAGAGTGACGACGGCGATGAGTGTAAAACCAGGCCGCCTCAAGAGATTTCGTATCGCGTATCGGGTATCGCTCAGAAGATTCTCCATGATTGGCTCCTTTTGCCGTCCAATGTCGATTGGTTGCTAATCGGCGATGACAGCCAACAACGTGGCATCGTCGTCAAAGTGATTGCCGCAAAACTCTGTGACCTCTCTCAAAATCAGCGAGCGCAACTCTGCCGCGTTACTGCCGCGATACGATTGCAGGCACTGTTCCAGGCGGTGCTCGCCAAACTCTTCGCCCGACTCATCGCGGGCCTCGGTCACGCCGTCGGTAAAGAGCAACAGCTTGTCGCCCTCGCAAAGTTGGATTTCACGCTCGGTGAATGTCGATCTTTGAAACGCGCCGATTACTGGGCCACCATCTTCCAGTCTGATGTATTCGCCACTGCGACGCATCAGGAACGGCGGGTTATGTCCAGCGTTGGTGAACTTCAGCTTTTTCGTGGGAACTTCGAGCTCGGCGTAAAAACAGGTGACGAACTTGCGCAGCGGAGTGTTGCCACACATGAGTTCATTTAACTTCCCACAGATTTCGCTCGGTGAAATGCGTTCTGAAGTCAACGACTTCAGCGCCGCCTGCAGATTCGACATCAGTAACGCCGCCGGAAAACCTTTACCGGCAACATCCGCCACACAAAGCGCTGCGTGCGAGTCGTCTAACTTGAAGGCCGCGAGATAATCGCCACTCACTGCACGCGCGGGCTGCCAGGCGCTCGCCAGACTAAAACCATCAAGCTGCGGCATTCGACGTGAAATCAAACCACGCTGAATTTCGAGCGCTTCATCGAGCTCGAGCCGATCTCGGACCTCGATTTCCTGCCGGCGTCTTAGTTCGCGTCCCTGTTGGATCTGCACTCGCAGTTTTTGCAAAAGCCGGGAGTTCTCCCATGGCTTTTGTACAAAGTCGCGCACACCGAGTCGCATAGTTTCAACGGCAAGATCGACGGTGGCCCAGGCAGTCATCACTATGATTGGTAAGTTGGAATCGAGTGAGTGAACTCTCGAGATTAGATCGAGGCCTTCTTTGCCCGACGTTGTGTCGCGGGCGTAGTTGAGGTCCATCAACAGGAGATCAAACTTTTGTTGTTTGATTGCGTTGAGGACTGCTGCGGGTGAGTCGGCGGCTTCGGTTTGATACCCATTGCCTTTGAGGAGCAACCGCAGGGCCGCTAAAACATCGGGCTGATCGTCTGCGATTAGAGTGCGGGGCGCCTGGGCTGTTACTGTATTCACGGCTACCTGCTTTCTTGCCCTTCCGATTGCTCTGAACACACTGGTGACGTCAACGTAGAACGGTCTTTTGCTCCACGCTCGGTTCTAACTACTTATGAGCAACTACAGGGAAACTTGAAATCGAAGCCGGGCTACATTGCAGCAGCTGCTGCAGTTCCGCAGGAGCAACGCTTCAGGACTTAGACCGCTACTCCTGTTTTCTGCTCCTGCACTGGATTCACGATCCAACCGTCTTCTAGCTGAATGATTCGATTGCCATATGACGCATTCGTCTCTGAGTGCGTCACCTGCACAATGGTGGTGCCTTCGTCGTTCAAACGCTTGAACATGTCCATGATCTCCTTGCCTTGGGCCGAATGAAGATTTCCAGTCGGCTCGTCGGCGAGGATGATTCGTGGACTCGCAACAACTGCACGCGCAATGCCTACCAGTTGTTGTTGACCACCTGAAAGTTGAGTCGGGAAGAGATCCTTTTTACCTACCATCTGAAAACGATCGAGTGTGTCGCAGACGATCGATTGCCGATCCTTCTTGCTCACGTCGCGATAAGAAAGCGGCAACTCGAGGTTCTCGAAAACGGTTTGATCGTCAAGCAGGTGATAGCTCTGAAAAACAAAACCGATATTCCGATTGCGCAGTGCCGCGCGCTTCTTTCCGTCGAGCTTATGGACGGCTACATCGTCGAAGTAATACTCGCCGCCCCACGACTGATCGTGCATGCCCAGGATGTGTAACAGCGTCGACTTCCCTGCACCGGACGGACCCATGATCGAGACAAACTCACCGGGCTTGATGTCCAGGTCGATCCGCCGCAGCACATACGTCCTGGTTGGACCATGGGGAAAAGATTTTTCGACGCCACGCAAACTGATCATGAAATTGCTCCAAAACCGCTTTCGGCCAATTCACGCTTCGCTTCCTGAATCTCGCGACGGTCGGCCCCGGCTTCTTCTTCGACGATCAGTCCGTCGAACAAGTGGATGATGCGATCGGCGTGCTGAGCGTAACGCGGGTCGTGTGTAACCATGCAGATGGTGGCGCCGCCGCGGTGCAACTCGCGCATCAACTCCATCACCGCTTCACCGTTGGTTGAGTCGAGGTTACCAGTCGGCTCGTCTGCGAGCAGGATGCTCGGCTGTCCGCCAACTGCACGCGCAACTGCGACGCGCTGCTGCTGACCGCCGGACAACTGGCTGGGAAGGTGTTTCGCGCGATGCGCCATACCGACGCGTTCGAGTGCCTCGGTTGAGCGTTTCTTTCGCTCGGCTGAGCTCATCCCGCGATAAGTCAGCGGGAGCTCGACGTTCTCGTAAACGGTCAGGTCGCCAATCAGGTTGAAGCTCTGAAAGATGAATCCGACTTCGCGGTTACGGATTCTCGCGCGCTCTGAAAGCGAAAGATTCTCGACCGGATGCTGATTCAGAATGTACTTGCCGTCGGTTGGCGTATCGAGCAGGCCGAGGATCGAAAGTAGTGTTGATTTGCCGCAGCCCGAAGGTCCGGCGATGGAAACGTACTCACCTTGTTTGATATCGAGATGAATACCTGAGAGTGCGTGCGTCTCAACCTCGTCTGTGTAAAAGACTTTCTTCACATCAGAAAGGTGGATTAGGGGCTCGGAAGAACTCATCATGCGCTCCTTAACGAATTTGTGTACACGATCTTGCTAATTGAACACCGCTGATCGGGTTTTTGTGCTTTGTACTTTGTGCTTTGTTTCTAAGCACCAGGTACAAAGCACTAAATACTAAGCACTATCTAAGCCGAATACGGTTGTAGCTATCCAACGCCGACGTGTCAGAGATGATGACCCGATCGCCTTCTTTCAGGCCGTCGAGTATCTCGATCATACTGACGGAGTTGCGGCCAAGTTTGACTTGTCTTCGCTCCGCTTCCGTCCCGTCGGGCGTCAGGACAAACATGCCGATGGTTTGCTGCGCCTGTCCGAACGCCGGTCTGCCGACTTTCAAAACGTCTGGCAATCTCTCGAGTTCGATTGTTCCGTCCACGCTCAGATCGGGACGAGCACTCGGCGGCAATGGACCAGTCAACGAAGCGTCGATCTCGAACGTGCCTTCGCGGGCCGCCGGATCGATGCGGGAAACCTGACCGTCGATCAAACCGTTTCGGGTATCGACGATTACCTTCTGGCCGATGCGAACGCCGCCGATTTGTGTCTCAGCGACTCTTAAAACAGCCTTGAGTGAGTTTGGATCCGCAACACGCGCGATGTTGGTTCCGGGTGTCACCTGCTGCCCTTCGGTTATCAGCACTTGCTGGAGAACGCCACTGGTTCCCGCGCGGACCTTCAAATTCTCAACATCCTGTCGTCGCAGTGTTGCCAGCGCACGTAACTGTTGCAGACGTGAAGTTGCCGCATTCAACTGCGCACTCGTCGACCTTGACATGACCGCGAGTCGTTCCTGCTCGACTTTTAGCCGGTTCGCGAGGTCCTGAACTGCCACGCGCGAAATCTTCACTGTGAGTTCGGCCACGAGTTGCTGTCTGTACAGGATCTCGTCTGCGTCAAGCTGTATCTTTGCCTGACTGTACTGCGAGTTAATGGTCGCGATCGCGGACTTCTGCGTCATCGCTTCACTCTCGAGACGAACTTTCAGGTTTTCTTGATCGGCCTCGGCGGCTTTGACCTGTAAACCAGTGTCCGTTGCCTGTTGTTCGAGCTGAGGGTTCGACAGTTCAGCGATGACAGTGGATGAATCAACTTCAACCCCCGCCTTCAGAAGAATCCGCTCAACACGGCCGTCGGCAGGCGCGGGCACCCAGCGCGTGACGTCAGGCACGAGGGTTCCGTTACCGCGGACGTCGCGGACCATTTCACCGCGTTTGACGGTCTCGATGACGGCCGTAGACGGATCGAGTGTCGGCGCGGCGGGTTTCAACTTGGTAAGGCCATACGTAATCCCGGCAAGCCCGGCCACTCCGACCACGATCATGACGGCATTGCGAATCTTCTTCTTGATCTTCGATTTAGGGGGTCTTTTGATATCCATAGTGCTTTTACTTCAAAAATTTTTGGAGAGCTGTAAAGCCAGTTGAGAGAGCGGCGATGCGCGCGCGAAGAATGAAATCGACGAGCTAGCTCAAAACTTCACGCACAACTATACAGTTCTCCGCCTTGGCGCATGTCAAAGCCCGTGCCAACAGTTGAATGTGCCCTAGTTTGAGCCCGAATCGTTCGAAAAACAAGGAAAAGCGGGAAGTTTGGATTTATTCCCCGGCGTAAATTTGGATCTCAGTTCAAAAAAGCGTAAACAGCCGTTTCGCTTGCGGGACTCCCAGTCCCACTTTTGAGATGAGCTTGACCAGTTCTAATGGGCTGTGAGTCTAACTGGGTATTCAGCTCCGAATCTTAAATGTTTAGTCGGGTTTTCGAAAATTGGGTTCTGCGGTTCTAAGCAGGCGATTATCCGCTCCGTTGAAAATAGTCTATTCGTCTAAGAATTTCCTCTCAAAGGTCAGGACGTTTTATTAGGTTCTTCGTAAATGTGACAATGATTCTATCGCCGCTCTTCTTCCCATCTTTGCTAGTGAAAGCTCCCTTTTCAAAGATCTTCGTAGCTTTCCCTACGAGCTTATTTAAGACTCGTTGAGCATGGGCAGATGACTTGCAATAGTTGATCTCAAGAAAGACTGGTTTCCCGTCACTTGACTCCCAACCTGTCTTTGAGAACTCGCAGCCATCCTCCGTGATGCCGTGCACAGCACCTCCCGGATCGAATGAAACATCATGGGGAACAACTTCTTGTGAAGTAGCTTGGTAGTCCCGTAGTCAGGCGCGACCTCTCTCAGCGCCACTCCTGAAATCAAGACGATCATGAATCCCACAGCACTCCAACTCATCATGTCTAGACCTCCCTGAGTTGTCACCAGCTTGCGTAGTTCGATTGTTGATTAAGCTCTGCCATCTGGCTCCGGATGTTTTCCTTTTGCGGTGGCGGCCGAGGTGCATTTCGATGCGTCTTTGCGCGAAAGGCTCTCACGCACACTTGGCAATAGAGCAACGATGCCATAAACACCGATGGCATACACGAATACATTAACCGGAACATAGCTATACTGCGGCAGACTGAGGTAGTAATCACCGGTTGGAATCAGGATCAATATTAGATTGATGAACATTATTGGAAGTCTTCCTGGCCAGAGCAGGAATTCACCATAGCTGTTTGAGAATTGGAAAGAAACAGCGGTTATCATGATGCCTACGGACATGGAGAGACTAAAGAATCTCCAATTAATCATAGCCATTCGTGACATATTAGATCCGCCTCTCAGTGTAGCTAGCTAATTGCAAATTGTCTGGCGAATAATCTCTCCTAGCTGGTTAGGATTGATATGACCAACACCAAGTGCAAAACCGATAGGTACAGCTATACCATTCAACCGCATGTCGGCTTTCTGACTCTCGGTTAGCGGGCGAGGTATTCGATAAACTCGAATGCCAAAGACATTTCCCGGAACAATTCTGTAGTCATACGATTTCTCCCGTTCGTTGAAAGCGCCGATGGTAACCTCCAATATTGTGGTATATGCTGCTGTACCGGCAGGGATGGCAGCTAGACCAGCATGATACCCTGCCCAAATTGCCCCGACCGTATGGCGAACTTGATTGGGAGAATTACCCGGTCCTCTTTCATCTGTATAAATATCCCTAAATCCGCGCCCGCGGTTAAATCTTCCTTCGCGGTCACCTGAAAATCGAGAATAAAGCTCGTCAATAAGTTTGGCCGTAGTAGGTGCCGTGGCGGCTAATCGATTAACTTCTGCCACAAACTCAAGACAGTCATTTCTTTCCGGCTGGGGTTCCTGCGGCCCGGCAGGGTCCAATCCCTCTGGCGGTGGTGGTTTCACCGGCCGCAGGGGTTCTATCATCTCTCCGCCACCCCCACTACCGCTACCAAGTCCGCCACCAAAACCTCCGTCGAAAGGTACAATTACATTCACAGTACCAGGTCCAATTCCCAACACCGTTCCAATCGCAGCACCGAGGCTTCCTTCAGGATCGAGACCTAAAGGATCGATAAAGTTCACCGGATCGTTGTTGGTGTAAGCGTAGCGATTGAATGATTGCGGATTACTCAAATCATAACTGCCACCGTATGGATCAGGTTGATCAAACCTCGACCACCAGCGGTTGTAGCGACGGAACATCGCGTCGTCTGCGGCGTTGAGGTCACGCTCGTAGTTGGTGAACCGGTGCGTCTGAAATGCATCGTTGTTATTTCTACTCGTGTTTCCACCCCACGGGTCAAGTTCCAGCGTGCTCACAACGTTGCCGCTGCTATCCGTAATTCGCTTGCTCTTGACCAGCGGATCCTGATGCACCCAGTACACGCCTGACTGCTGGATTGCGAGCAACTGCGAGCCCAGGTATACATACCCGCGTTGCCATGCGCCGCTGCTACTCATTTCGGCAACTACCTGCCCTTCCAACACGGTGCTACGCAGGTACAGCGTCACGGTGCCAGCGTCACTTTTCTTCACACGCAGTCCATCACCATCGTAGAACTGCTCCAACAAATAACCGGGGAAGCTTGCAGTTGCCTGTTGGCCCGTGGCGTCGTAGGTGAGAGTGTGCCCGCCGTCAAAAATCAAATGGCCAGCGGGACCATAGGTTAGACCATTGCGCTTGTTGCCCGTGTAGGTCGTGGTGAAGTTGGCGTTGTCTCCACCCCAACCTTCTCGCGACGTAATGTTGCCCCACACATCGTAGTTGTAGCGTTGCGCATACGGTCCATCGACCACACCACTTGGACCAATGCCCATATGCGCGCGCGCTTCAGCACCGCTGTACGCAGCCACCAGACGACCCACCTGATCATAGTCGTAGCTGCGATCGAGCGTACCGTCATTAACGTTCTGTGCATACATCAGACGGCCAGTGTTCTCACTAAAGTGGCCGTACTGGTAGTTCCAGCCCATCACGCCCGGAACGTTCCACTGACTCGGTCGCATCCGATTGTCGTATTGAACTGACAACGTGCGACTGTTGTTGTACGCCATCTGCTTGAGACCAAAAGCCCTGTACGTAAGGCTGTTGACGTAACTAGTTAGACCCGAGTACCCGGCACCAGAAACGTTGGTGGGACGTCCAATCTTGTCGAAACCATATCCGACTTGTACGCCCCAGGGGTTGGTGATCGAGTTCAATTGCCCTGACAGGTTATAGCCGTACGTAAGCGCAAACGTCCCCGCAACGCCGGTAAAGGTACGCGTCTCTGAGGTCAACTGTGAAAGCGTGTTGTAGACGTAGTTTACCGAACCAAGACCATCGTCCATTCTGGTCCGATTGCCCGCGGAGTCATAATCAAAGGTGACATTCGGCGTCGCCGCTACCCCAGACGGCACACCGTAATTGATGCTGGTCACTAGACCGCGATTGTTGTAGGCGTAAGTCGTGCTAGCTCCACGAGCATCGGTTATCGTCTGCGTCATACCATTGGCGAAGTAGGTGTAGTCGGTAGCACCTTGCTCTGGCGTCGTGCGTCTTTGCAACCGTCCGTATCCGTCATAATCGAAGGTGCGAAGTTGTCCTGCCTGATTGATCTCCGTAATCTGATCGCGAACATTGTAAGTGTAATTCGTGGTGGCGTAGACGCTCTGATCCCAATTCAACTCCTCGACTTTGCTTAGCCGCCCGAACACATCTTTCGTAAAGCGTCTGCGACGCCCGCGCTCATCTCGGGTGGTAGTTTGCTCGCCGCCGGCGCAGCCACAACCTCCATAGGTATTTTCCCTCGTACTGCCGCCGGGGCTGGTTGTCAGCACCGGACGTCCCTTCCAATCGTAAGTCTGCAAGGTGGAGGGCAAGCCTGCGTCATCGTCACCGCTAGCCACCCAACTCCCGTCTAACTCGCCGGGATTTGTCTGCTCCGATACGCGCCCCATTACGTCATAAGAGATAAACATCCCCGCATAAAGGCCTGAGCTTCCCGGGTGATCGCTAGCCGTTGCGCGGACACGGCCGGCTCCATCGAAGTATGTGATCTGGTAGGCCTCACCAGCGCCGTCCTGAATCGTCGAGTAAGTAGCGACAGAACCCACGGGTGCGTATACGTATTGAGTGTAAGCTCCGCTGGTTTCGTTAGTGATGCGATTAACACGCGTTGCACTGTCGTAGGTGATTGTTTGCACTGCACCCTTGGGATCCTGCATACGTGTAACAGCGCCAAAATCATAGTTGTACTTGATAGTTGACTCGAAGTTGTCTGCATCTTTAATGGTGGTGGGATAGGCAAAAGTATTTTGATTCGAGACATTAGAAAACGAATCAGCGTAGACCACTGTGGATGTATGTCCACTCGGATCGGTGGTCGAGATCGGGGTTCCAGTTGTGTAGTAATTCGTCGAGGTGGTGAGCTTCTTTGTGCTGTTGTTGATGTCGTTGACGTCCCAACGCGAGACGCTGGTTACGTTTCCTCGCACGGTGAAGGATGCGCCGTAAGCAGTGTCGTGCTGAGTCGCCGCTACAGGCACTGCTTCCAGACGCGCCGGCTCGTCATAGGTGTAAATGATCTTGGCCTGAAAGCTACCTACGTTGGTGAGATGGACCACAGAAACCAGGCCAATAATGCGACGATCCAGGTACGCCTGGCTGAGATCGTAGTCGTAATAGGTCCGCTTGAGTTCGGTTGTACCATCTGCCGCATACTCATGTATGCAGTAAGGCAGGCCCCACTGTGCATAAGCCGCCGTGTATTCGATCACGGTCCGGCGCCGATTCCCCGCCTCATCGTAAACGTTCATCTCGGTAACACGTGGATTCTTTTTATAGCTTAAGCCGGTGTCATCCTGCGTGTACGAAACGGTGGTCCATTTCTTTTTCAAACCTCCGGACCACACTTCAGTAGTGTGAGTCAGTCCTGATTGCCAGCCCGAGGTGTGGAAGAACTCTTTGTAAATTGTTCCATCGGGCGTAGTCACTTGCGACCACGAATTATCTCCTGCGGTACTGTAACTGGTTACCGCTTCATTACCGCCGTTCCAGTTTTCTGCCCAATGACGCTGCTCTGTGAATTTCGGACAATCAGTCTGCCCGGAACTCGAATTCATGTTGTAGGAGGTGTAGCTCAGCAAATGTTCATCTGCAGCATGGTGATTGATCCGTTTCACCTGTCCAAAGAGATCGTTGTAGTCGAAGGTGAAATAGGTGCCGTCGTGCAAACTCACCCGCGTTAGTACGGTGACATAGTTATTGTTTGCACCATTAACCTGCAGACCACCGCCAAAAGCCGGCGCTACCCACACCTGTCCGTAACTGAACGTAGCCCAATCATGGGAAACGTTGCCGGACCACGTCTGTCTAATTGTTTGCAGATTGCCATTCGTGTCATAAAGAAAATTAAGGGTTCTTTGCAGCGTGTCTTTAATCCACGCCACATGCCCGTTCGTGGTGTTGTAGCTTGCGGAAATGAAGTTGCCGTTTCGATCCTTGACCTCGACGCAGCGGTATTCACTGTTGATTGTTACAGGCACGAATTTGTATCGCGTGCCATCCTTAGTGCGCAGCAGCAAAGAATTGGGATCACTAACATCCAACTGCGTGTAACTACTGTCCTGCGACTCATAAATGTTAGAGGTACCAACTTGTCGCAGCTCGACGCGGCCACCTGATGACGTAACCATCATGTAGGCATGGATACCAGTCGACGAGTTGAGAAACCGCTGCTGTAAAATCGGCAGACCCAGCCGAAAACCTGGAGCCGGGTTGCCCATATCTGCATTGAACTTGATGAATGAACCTTCTTTAGTCCACACAAGTGAGTTGTAGGCGAGCGTGAGATTCAGATCCAAACCGGCGCGGCCCGGGAGAGAGACTAACGGCAAACTCCAATTGACGTTTTGTGAACCAAGGTCAACTCCTGGCTGCCCCGTTTCATTCGTCGGACGGCCGCGTGGACCGGAAAAATTCGGGTCGCCACTAGGATAATTGCCGCCTCCACCGCCACCTCCATATGGATCGCAGTCCGCACACGGCAAGTTAGCCTGAATCGGAGCCTGCGCTTTTGGCTGTGCATACTGTGCGTTACGTGTCTCATCCAGACTCGGCAGACTGGACGGCGCATTGCGCACCAGCGACGGGGGCGTGGTTGAGAATCCTCCTCCTGGGCCATTACCACCACTGCCGATACCGGGCGGCGCAAACGGCGGCGATTGATTACCACGTGCTCTCTCGAGCGCACCCGAGGCGTCTACCACACCACCACTCGACACTTTCCCTGTCAGGGAAACATTCTGCCGTGCACTCTTAGAGATCGCTCGAGAGATCGCTGCTGAATTGGCTGCCGGATTAACCGTCTTCAGCAATCCGGCTATGCCGCTCACAATCGGCGCCGCTGCGGACGTACCAGTGACAGTCCAGTAACCGCCACCTCGTTGCGTGGTCAGAATGTTTGTTCCGGGCGCCACGACCGTAACCTTGCGCCTGCCCCAGTTGGACCATGAAGCCAACTGATCCAGGTTGTCTGATGCGCCAACAGCGATCAGATCCTTCAAACCAAAAGAGGCCGGATAATACGGGGTCTCATCCAAATCCTGTCCGCTGTTACCCGCCGAACAAACGACCACCACGTCACGTTTGACTGCACGCTCGATGGCTTGCCTCAACGCGATCGACTCGCCTGTTGTGCCCCACGAAAGATTGATTACCTGTGCGCCGTGAGCGACCGCATAATCGATTGCCTCAACGGCATTCGCAACATCACCCGTGCCGGTATTATCCAAAACTCGCAGGCTCATCAGTCCCGCACGCCACATCACACCCGTTACACCTAGTCCGTTGTTGCCCTCGGCAGCAATGATTCCTGCCACGGCGGTTCCATGTCCCTGCTCGTCTTTGATTTCACCGTTATTGGCTAGGAAATCCCAGCCGTGCAGATCACCATCCGCGCTCGGCAGCGGGTTGGTCCACCGATTGTTCATCAGATCAGGATGGGTGAAATCGATACCGCTATCGATCACAGCGATGACTGTTGACGGTGCCCCCTGGGTTTTGTCCCATGCGGTACGGGCTCTGACATCAGAACCGAACTGTCCGCCAGCCTGACCACTGTTTTGCAGTGCCCACTGTTCCTCAAACTTCGGATCGTTTGGATTCACATCCTCCTTCTCGATCAAGAAGTTTGGCTCGGCGAATTCCACCTGAGGATTGAGCAATAGTTGCAGCACCGCTGTTTTTGGATCACGTCCGGCAGCGAGTTCAAGCTTCTCGAAACCGGAATCTCCTTTGAGTGGCTTCTTCTTCCGGGCACCGTGTGTGGCGACGATTGTTTCCTTTTCTTTCTCAGAAACGCCCGCGCGAAACCGTACCAGTATTTCGCCTTCACGATGCTGGACCAGCACATTCGCTTGCGCTGACTTGGCGCGTTTACTCGGCAACGAAGAAGCTCTTGCAACCGAGAAAGGCACGCAGCAAAACAATTAGTTGATAGGAAAGAAAGATGGAAACAGATACGGTGGTGCGTGAGCGAGTGAAGGACATGGGCGCGAGGACTCCTTTTGTTCGGCGTGATCTGTGTGAATCAGAACGACGCGCAGTTTTGTTCAGGGAGAATGGCGAACGCTAATAGATGACGGGCATCCTTGTCAAATTATTTTTTTGTTAATTGTGGTCTAACTTCCGGTGATTTTCTGGCTGGTGGGAGTGTGCAGGCTGAGGCGGGTGCGCATGCGTTGTTGCCAGGCGCTTTGTTTTCCCTCGCCCTCTTCAATTTGCGCCCACACACTGGAGAGTGATTCGCCACCGAGTTGACGCATCTTGACGTAAAGCAACGCAGGCACGATTGAGATTAGAGGGATGACGAAGATATTTGCGAGATCGAGAACCTGCTGATAAATCTGAGCTGAAATCGAATTCTTCTGAACCTTCGCTCTTCCTGCCACAAATCCCACTATGAAATTTACGGCCATCTGGATGGTGAACTGAATTATCGCTACCAGGATCATGGTTTTCCAGGAACGCGAGGCTAATGAGCGCGCTCGCTTCATCGCCGCTTTACCTTGCAGTCCTTCCATCAAAACGACCGGCGCATAAAGCGAGTAACGTATCCACATAACCATGCCGGGAATCACCAGCAGGATAAAACCGATAAAGACCCGCAGCGTAACGATGATTAGAGTCTTGAGAAACGGACGCCAGCGTTTATGCAAAACTGCAAAAGCCTCACGTAACTTTACCGGTCGCAAAGGCGCCGCAGTCAGTTGCGTGATAATTATCGCGGTCACGCCGGAAATAACTCCGACAGCAACTGTTGTCGTCACAAACTTCATTAGACTGAGGATGCCTATCGCACAGTACACCACTACCTTATGCAAGGTTCCCACGGGCGGCGAATACTTGAGCCACATGAACGCACTTACCAGCAGAATGCTGGTGACGATCATCGGTACGTGTGCTATCAGACTCAGCTTGAGAAACTTCGGAAAGTACTCGCTGTAGAGTGAGAACGCGCGTCGATAGAGTGCTCCGATTCCTTCGCTCTGTGCTCGCAACGCACTGCCAAAAGCAAAGGCGGTTTGAGGTCGTTCCGCAGGGTTCTTCGACAATGCCGACATCACCACGCCGGCCGCGCGTTTCGGGATGTTTGCGGCACGTTCACGCAGATCTTGCGGCTTGTGTTCTCGATGGGCACGCATGACTGCCGAGGTGTTTCCGGAAAATGGCGGCTCGCCCGCGAGCATCTGATATGCAATTACGCCAAGACTATAAATGTCTGAACGTGTGTCGACGTATCCGCCGCCGCACTGTTCAGGCGACATGTAGAGCGGAGTGCCCATAATCGCGCCGACTCGTGTCAATGCCGGGCCTTGTGGAGAAGTTGCGATGTGCGCAGTGTGACGACCGGCAGCGTATGTAGGCTGATCAAATAGCAACGTCCCATCATCGTCAGGCGTGTGATTGTCGCCGGGCTT